>NZ_JBEZDJ010000029.1:0-95523 GCF_040648275.1 Micromonospora sp. NPDC049171 | reverse complement strand
GCCCCCGCCAGACGCTCGACTGGGCAACCCCAGCCGAACGCCTGGACCACCTCATCGCTACCTAACGATTGCACTCACCCCTTGACCCCAAGCCGAGGCGGCGAGCAATAACCTCATGATCAACCAGGGCGGGTGGGGTGGGGTGGGGGCGGGTGGGGGCGGGGCGGGGTTCGCGTGAATGTGGGTGCGGCGCCCTGTCTGAACATGCTCGTACTACCTGCGAGAACTCGACCATCCTGTCGTCGGGCGAGTTACTCTGGCCAACGAGACGGTCAGCCTGCCTGACGGCGACCAGCAGATCGGCCTGTTCTACGCGCGTCCCGGCGCATCTGACGCCGACGCGCTCACCTTGTTGGCAGAGAGCCTCGAACGACACATCGCGCCAGGAACCCTGTCCCGGACGGAGAAAGCACGGTGAGGATCGTCGTCGTCGGCGGCGCCGGCACCATCGGAGAACGTCTGGTGCCCGCGTTGCGATCGCGCGGCCACCACGTTGTCGTGGCCGGACGCACCTCAGGTGACATCCACGTCGACCTGACCTCGCACTCGACAATCGAGGCCATGTACCGCGAGGTCGGGGCGGTCGACAGCGTGGTGTGCATCGCAGCGCACGGCGCGCTCGACGAGTTCACGACGCTGACCTCCGACGCGCTGTTCGAAAACATGCGAGCCAAGTTCTTCGGGCAGGCAGATCTGGTTCTCACCGGCCAGCACCACTGCGCCGACGGCGCCTCCTTCACCCTGACCTCCGGTATCTTCGCCGACCACGCATGGCCGCACGTCACCGGTGGCGGCGTCATCAGCGGCGCCCTGCACAGCTTCGGCCTGTCGGCCGCGATCGAGCTACCGCGGGGTATGCGGATCAACGTGGTCAGCCCCACGATGATCGGGGACTCCCGCGACGCCTTCGCCGAAGACTTCCCCGGCATGCGTCCGGTGCCGATGGACGAACTCGTCGGCCACTACCTGCGCTGCGTCGAGGGTGACGACACCGGCCACATCATCCGGGCGTACGGCTGACCACCCGACTCGCGCTTACCCGTCGTCGTCACGATCAGCACGGCTGACCGCGCTGGCTGCCGCCCGGAGGGTCATGCCGTCAGGAGTCGAGGCGGGCCGCCAGTTCCGAGGTCTCGCCCTAAAGGGCGTATGGCCATGAGGCTGTACCGCCGTGGCCGTCCGGCGGTCATCGCGGCTCGTTGGCCTGACCAGTTGGCCGCTTCTGGTAGCCGTGCGGATCCGCCTCGGCGCAGCAAGGCCCGTCCAGCTTGCACGTGGGACGGGTGGAAAGGATCTACGGCAACGCTGACCATCAGTACATGCGTACAAGCCGTCCGATCCGGATCTGACCGTGCTCGATCCCAAACGACAGCGCGACATGGAGGAATGGCGACGTGACGCCGCTGGCGTTCCCTTCAGCGACGTCGTCAAGTTTTTCCTTCTGATCGTGATCTGCTGTCCGTTGCCCGTTGTGCTGCTGAATTCGCTCAATGACGGATGGGACAGGTCGAGAGGTACACGGACCACCGATACGGGTCCGGCTGCCGATGCCGGTCCGGGCGCCGATGCCGGTCCGGCTGCCGATGCCGGTCCGGGCGCTGAAGACGTCGCCCGCTGGTATCTCGATGCGGCGTTGACAAACCATGATCCATCCGCCACCAGTGAGATGACCTGCGATAGTCCACAATTGGGCGTGGTGGACCAGTGGCGGGAGGAAGTGGCGCGACGCGAGGCTGCGCTCGGGCTGCAACTGGTCACCGATGCGGTCGACGTAGAGGTGCAGTCGGAGTCTACGGACAGCGCCACCGTCTCAGTCGTCATTGAGGTTAGCGCCGAGCAGCAGCGTCTGCGCCGAACTTTCGAGCTATACCTCGTCCGCGCCGGTGACGAGTGGCGAGCCTGCGGCGCCACCGCCAACTAAGGCCTGTTTCATAAGGGCGGTCCGCCGCAGCCCGGCCAGTACTTATGAACAGGCCTTAACTGCAACGGCAGTAGGCGAATCGTCTTCGGGTCGGGTTCGTTGGTCTGCCTGTGGCGGACGTGCATGCCCGTGTCGGGCCTCGATTTCGCCGTTCGGAGCCGCGACGGCGTGCGCGTCAGTACTTGTGCGGTCTGGTCTCAGGTCTGGGGCGGAAGAACGGCTGGACCCTGGCTGAGCAGGCCGGGGATGTGTCGCCGGCCGGGATGCAGCGGTTGTTGCGGTGGGCGGACCGGGACGTCGACGCGGTCCGGCGGCGCGCAGCGAGCTGGCCACGCTTCTCGTCCTGCTGCTCACCTCGGCCGCGCTACTGGCGCCATGTCTCTGCTGCGTATACGACTAATCTCGGCCCGGAGTTAGCAACCGCCGGTGTCCCCTGCTTACTGCCGTCGCAGTGTCAGAGGTCTAGGAGGATTGTGCGGGGGCCTATGTTTGTGCTCTCCACGAGCATGTGGGTGCGGAAGCGGCCCGTCTCGACCTTGGCGCCTCGTTGGCGCAGGGCGTCGACTACCGCGGTGACAAGTGGTTCGGCGACCTCGGCGGGGGCGGCCGCGGTCCAGCTCGGGCGTCGGCCCTTGCGCGCGTCGCCGTAGAGGGTGAACTGGCTGACCACCAGGATCGGCGCGCCGGTGTCGACGGCGGACCGGTCGTCGTCCAGGATGCGCAGCTCGTGCACCTTGCGGGCCATCGTCTGAGCGGTCTGCGCCGAGTCGGTGTGGGTCACCCCGAGCAGCACCAGCAGGCCGTTCTCGATCGCGCCGACCACCTCGCCGTCGACGGTTACGCTGGCCCGCCCGACGGTCTGCACCACCGCACGCATCAGCAACCCGCCCCGAAGCCGGCAGCCGCCCCGAAGCCGGCAGCCGCCTCGGAGCCGGCAGCCGCCGTGGAGCCGGCCCGCGTCACTCGGTCACCGCCTCGATGAAGCCGCGCTCCACCAGGTGCGCCACGATCGGGCCGGCGGCCTCGGCCATCTCGTCCGGCTCGACGTCGTGGGCCGCGGCGAGCAGGGCGAGTTGGTCGCGCAGCGGCAGCCGGCCGTCGGCACCACCGACCAGCGCCAACACCAGTGGGTCGATCTCCTCGGTCCAGCGCAGGCCGTGCGGCATCGCGAGAACCTGTCGGTCCACCGCCCAGCCCTCGTCGCCCATGGTGGCCTCCTGGCGCAGTTGGAGGCCGTCGGCGGCCCGGTAGCGCTCGGCGAGCAGCCCTTCGGTGTCGCGTACCCGCAGGAAGTCCTGGCGGTCGAACCAGGCGGCGATCTGGTCGCCCAACGGCGGTTGCACCCGCTGCCGCAGGTCCTCCACGCGGACCACCGGGTCGGCGTGGCCGCCGCGGCGCAGCGACACGATGCCGAAGCCGATCCCCTCCACCTTGTGTGCGTCGAACCAGTCCAGCCAGGCGGCCATCCGCTGCGGGTCGGCGGTCTCGCCGACGTCGGTGAGCCACAGGTCGACGTACGCCATCGGGTCGGCCACCTCGCGCTGGATCACCCAGGCGTCCAGGCCGGTCCCGGCGAACCAGCCGGCCACCCGCTCGTCCCACTCCTCACCGGCGACGTGCACCCAGTTCGCCAGGTATTGCATGGTGCCGCCCTCGGTGAGCAGCCCGGGGGCGGCGGCGGCCAACTCCGCGCCGATGGCGTCGCCGACCCGCCCGGAGTCGCGGTAGACGTGCGTGGTGGTGCCCGGGCCGACCACGAACGGCGGGTTGCTCACCACCAGGTCGAACCGTCGACCGGCCACCGGGGCGACCAGGTCACCGCGCAGCAGCTCCCAGTCCTGGCCGTTGAGGGCGGCGGTGGTCGCGGCGAAGCGCAGCGCCCGCTCGGACAGGTCGGTGGCGGTCACCGACCGGGCGTGGGTGGCCAGGTGCAGGGCCTGGACGCCGGAGCCGGTGCCCAGGTCCAGTGCGGTGTCGACGGGCCGGCGCATGGTCGCGCCGATCAGGGTCTGGGTGGCCCCGCCGATGCCGAGCACGTGCTCGGCGTGCAACGGTCGGCCCGGCCGGGCACTGGCCGACACGTCGGCGAGCACCCACCAGTCGTCGCCGTACGGCTCCAGGTCGACGCCGGCGCGCAGGCCATTGCCGTACCGCTCGACCAGCCCGCCGGCCAGTGCCTCCGCCAGGCCCAGCGGCGCCAGCGCGGCGGCCACCGCCGCCTCCGACTCGGTCTGGTCGCAGATGAACACCCGGATCAGGGTGCCCAGCGGGTCGCCGTCCTCGGTGGCGCGCAGCGCCGCCCGGTAGTCGTTGCGGGCGACCGCGGCGGTCGCCTGGGCGCCCAGCCGCTCGGCGACGCCACGGCTGGTGAACCCGGTCCGGGTCAGCGCGGCCCGCAGCGCGTCGACACCGGCGGGGGAGAGCAGCATGTCGTGTTCGTCCACTCCGACATCCTGCCTGCCGCCGTGGAACGAGCCGTCACCACCCGCGAGATTCGACCCCGGAGGCCGGCAGCCGCACCTCCGTGCCGCTCGGCGGCGACGGCTCGCCGGTCGGGAACGAGCCCGTGCTGGTCGGGAGTGCGGGCTCGCCGGCCGGGAGCGGCGGCGCGCCGGGCACCGCCCCGACCAGCGCCGGCGGTACGACTGTCGCCAACCCTCGACGCGCGGCCAACCGGTCGACGACCAGGGCGTACGCCGACAGGACCACCACGTCGACCAGGACGAGCTGCCAGGGGGAGTCGGCCATCGTCTCGTCGGCGGCGAGTTCGCCGAACGCCGCCGCCAGGGTGAAGCCGGTCAGGTTGTTCACCACGTGCAGCGCGATCGCGGCCTCGAGCCCGCCGGTGCGGATCGCCAGCCAGCCCATGAGCGCTCCCATGAAGGCCAGGTCCAGGAAGCCCCAGACCGTGCCCCAGCCGTGCGCGGCGGCGAAGAGCACCGCCTGGAGGGTGATCGCGGGCCAGGGTGTGCGCAGGTACGCGCCGACGGCCTGCAACAGCCAGCCCCGGAAGGCGTACTCCTCCGCGGCGGCCTGGAACGGCACCAACAGCAGAACCATCAGCAGGCCGGCGGCGAACTCCGGCCAACCCACCCAGGTGGCTGCCGGGTCGAGGACCGAGCTCTCGTCGGTCAGCCCGAGCAGGAGGTCCGCCCCGAACAGCATGACGATGATCAGCGGTGTGGCGATCAGCAGGCAACGGCCGAGCCACCCCCACCGCAGCCGGCCGAGCACCGAGGAGACCGTGCCGGCGGGCCGGCGCTGCACGAGCCAGGCGGTGCCCAGCACCAGTGGGAGCAGCAGCGCCAGCGAGGCGAGCAGCAGCGCGGCGTCCGGAATCGGGCCGAAGGTGGGGAACCCGTCGGCGTCGTACGGGCGGTTGGTGAGCTCGCCCACGACGGCGGCGACGCTGAAGAGGAGGGTGACGACCAGCAATGCCGAGGCAAGCAGTACGAGGGTGCCGACGATGGGTTTCCACACGCGGTGGCGGTCGGTGCGGCCGAGCCGGTGGTACGGGGATCCGGGCGGGGCGGTCCGAAGCATGACGTCGAGCGTGGCAGACCGGCGCCACCTGTCCGCACCGAACGGAGCGTCGGTGTCCGCCCACCTCGGTGCACCAGGCAGGATGTCCACATGACGCTCGTGCTGCCGATCGATCCGGAGGCCAACCGGCTGCTGGAGCGCAGCCCACTGGCCCTGCTCCTCGGCATGGTCCTGGACCAACAGATCCCGATGGAGAAGGCGTTCTCCTCGCCGTACGTGCTGGTGCGGCGGCTCGGCCACGACCTGGACGCGGCGGAGTTGGCCGGGTACGACCCGGAGGCCCTGGTCGCGCTCTTCGCCCAGCCGCCCGCGCTGCACCGGTTTCCGAAGGCGATGGCGGCCCGGGTGCAGGAGGTCTGCCAGGTGCTCGTGGAGCGCTACGACGGTGACGCGGCGCTGCTCTGGTCCGGGGTCGCCGACGGGCCGGAGCTGCTGCGCCGGGTCGCCGAGCTGCCCGGCTTCGGCAAGCAGAAGGCGCAGATCTTCGTGGCCCTGCTCGGTAAGCGCTTCGGGGTGACCCCGCAGGACTGGCGCAAGGCAGCCGGAGACTACGGCGACCCGGGCGCGTACCGGTCGGTGGCCGACGTCACGGACGCCGATTCGCTGAGCCGGGTGCGGGAGTTCAAGCAGCAGATGAAGGCGGCGGCCAAGGCGAAGACCGGCGGCGGCTGACCCGAGCGCTCAGGCGGCGGTCGGGTGTGCCAGCGAGGCCAGCGCGCGCCGGACGTCGGCGAGCGAGACGGTCGCGGAGTCGTCCAGGTCGGCCAGGCCAGCCTCGATCCACTGGCGCATCAGCGTGGTGACACCGATGCCCCGGGCGTCGGCGGCCGCCCGCACCCGCTCGTAGGTCTCCAAGGGCAGCCGGACTGATCGGCTCACCATCGGCACGTCGGTGTCGGGGGTGGGCAGATCCACCGCCGGGCTCTCGTCGATCAACTCGGCGATCCGGTCGTCGCCGCTGTGGAACTGTTTGGTCGCGTCGTTACGGTGCATCGTCACGGCCTCCTCATCGGCGATCTCTTCGCACGGCCTCGTCGTAGCGCTTGGACTCGACGTCGCTCAACTCGCGGGCGGAGAGGATGTCCCAGTCGTTGTCGGTGCCATCGGCCTCGGCGAGCAGCACCGCCAGTCGGCGACCCCGACGGGCGGCGGCGTAGACCACCATGACGTCGTCGCCCAGGTGGCGGATGACCCGGCGGGCGCTGTGCAGCGCCTCCCAGACTTCCCCGGGTGTGACGTCGTAGACCCTCAGGTTGGCCAACGCCTCGTCGGTGAAGCTGAACCTGCTGCCCACACCGGGGAGCGTACCACGCACGTAACACGCATCGTGGTGAGTCGAATTTCGCTGATCAAGGCCCTGCGGTGACAGGATGAGGCGTATCCCCTCGAGGAGGTCCATGGTGAAGCGTCAGGCGTACCAGCCGATTCTGATCACCGACGCCTCGCGCAGCCAGGATGATCAGCTCAACAGCCGCCAGCGCCGTTATGTCCTGATGATGGGCATCCGGGTGTTGTGCATCATCGTCGGCGCGATCCTGGTCGGTGCGAACGCCCCACTGCTCTGGCTCTGGCTGCCGCTGTGCGGCCTCGGCATGGTGCTCATCCCCTGGCTGGCCGTGCTGCTGGCCAACGACCGGCCGCCGAAGGAAGAGCACCGGCTGGCCAACCGGTTCCACCCCCGCCAACAGGACGACACCCCGCCGATGAGCCTCACCGCCGAGGAACGCACACACAAGGTCATCGACGTCGAGCCCTGACCCGTGAGCAGGTCAGGGCTCGACCGGTCACGGCCGCTGCCGCGCGCCGCTGCCGCACGGCCGAGGCCGCGCGCCGACGACTACGGCCGTGGCCGCGCGCCGATGGTGGAGACGGCCAGCGCCCCCAGGTCGGTGGCGCGGTTCAGCGCCACGGTCGGGGTGGCACCGGCGAGCCAGGCGGTCAGCAGGCCGGCCGCGAAGGCGTCGCCCGCCCCCGTCACGTCCGCCACCGCCACCCGCCGGGCCGGAGCCACCCAGACCGCCGCGCCGCGGTCGACCCAGACCGCGCCGGCCGCGCCGCGCTTGACCACGACCCGCCGCGCCGTCGCCGACAACGCCCGCCCCTGCGCCGCCGGGTCCAGCCCGCCGGCCAGCACCGTGGCCTCGTCCGCGTTGACCAACAGCAGGTCGACATCGCGTACCCAACTCAGGAACGCCGCCGCACCGACGCGCCGCAGCGGCGCCGCGGAGGCCGCGTCGACGCTTGTGGTGAGCCCGCGCTCGCGGGCGGCGGCCAACGCCCGCAGCCCGGCACCGCGCGACTCGGCGTCCAACAGGGTGTACGCGGACAGGTGCAGATGCCCGGCGTCGGGCACCGCCGCGAGGGCCCGCTCGACGTGCGCGGCGCTCAGCCGCAGGTTCGCGCCCCGTTGGCTGACCATGGTGCGCTCGCCGTCGGTGGCCACCACGATGACCGTGCCGGTCGGCGCGTCCTCGACCCGCTCGACCGCGCAGTCGACACCCGCCCGCGCCAACTCGGCGACCCGGTCCCGCCCCGCGTCGTCGGCGCCGACGGCGCCGACGAGTGTGACGTCCACCCGCTGCGCGGCGACCCAGGCCGCGGTGTTGGCCGCCTGACCGCCGCCGCCGATACTGATCTCGGCCGCCGCGTCCGAGCCCACCGCGAGCGGGCCGGACAGCACGGCGACCACGTCGGTGATCACATCCCCGACGACGATCACCCGCCCCGGTCGGGTCATACCGTGGCGGCGGTGCGGGCCGCCGCGGCGACCGCGATCCGCGCGGCCAGGTCGGCGTTGCGCAGGATGATCCGGACGTTGACGGCGAGGCTCGCGCCCTCGGTGGCCGAGTGGAAGTGCGCCAGCAGGTACGGGGTGACGGCCTTCCCGGTGATCCCGTCGCGCTCCAGCAGGGCCAGACCGTCGGCGAGCGTCCGGTCGTGCAGCTCCGGGTCGAGCTGCTCGTCGACCGGCAGCGGATTGGCGACGAGCAGCCCGCCGGTGTGCAGCGCGTGCGCGTCCCGGGCGGCGAGCACGGCGGCGACCTGCTCCGGCGAGTCCACCGACCAGTCCAGGTCGAAGCCGGCGTCGGTCAGGTAGAAGCCGGGGAACCGGCGGGTGCGGTAACCGAGCACGGCGACCCCGAGGGTCTCCAGGCGCTCCAGCGTCGCGCCCACGTCGAGGATCGACTTGACGCCGGCGCAGACCACCGCGATCGGGGTCTGGGCCAGGGTGACCAGGTCGGCCGACTCGTCGAAGGTGTGCGCGGCCTCCCGGTGCACCCCACCCAACCCGCCGGTGGCGAACACCCCGATCCCGGCCGCGGCGGCCACCGCGCTGGTGGCGGCCACGGTGGTGGCACCGTCCACGCCGGTCGCCGCCGCCACCGCGAGGTCGCGGACGGAGAGCTTGGTCACTCCGTCGACGGTGGCGAGCCGGGTCAGCTGGGTGTCGTCCAGGCCGACCACCAGCTTGCCGCCGATCATGCCGATCGTCGCGGGAACGGCTCCGGCGTCCCGGACCGCCCGCTCGATCTCCCTGGCCACCCGCAGGTTCTCCGGGCGGGGAAGGCCGTGCGAGACGATGGTGCTCTCCAGTGCGACGACGGGTCGGCCGTCGCGCAGGGCTTCGGCGACCTCGGTGCCGTAGCTGAGGTGAAAGTCAGTCACCCGGGCACCGTACGGGGTCGGGCTCCGGCCGGCCTCAGGTGGACCCGGCCGTGATGACCTGCCAAACTTGACCGCTGGAGGTGCAGACGTGAGCACAGAGGTTCTCGAGCGTCCAGAGCTGAAGGACGCCGACACCGGTCCCGAGATGTTCCACTACGTCCGCAAGGAGAAGATCGCCGAGAGTGCCGTCATGGGCACCTACGTCGTCGCGCTCTGCGGCGAGACGTTCCCGGTCACCAAGGCGGCCAAGCCGGGTTCGCCAGTCTGCCCCAAGTGCAAGGAGATCTACGACTCGTACCGCGAGTGAACCTCGGCCGGCGCTCCGGCCGGCGACGTAGCCTGCGGCGGTGACCACCTCCACCGCCCTGCTGCTCGCCGACCTGACCGGCGTCGCGGTGTTCGCCGCGTCCGGGGCCTCGGCGGCGGTAGCCAAGCGGCTGGACCTGTTCGGTGTCGCGTTCGTCGGGTTCGTGGCCGCTCTCGGCGGTGGGATCTTCCGGGACCTGGTCATCGACGAGGTCCCGCCATTGGCCTTCGCCGACTGGCGGTACGCGGCCACCGCCGCGATCACCGCGCTCGCCGTCTTCTGGCTGCACCCACAACTGGCCCGGCTGCGCACCACGGTCCTGGTGCTGGACGCGGCGGGCCTGGCGCTGTTCACGGTGACCGGCACGCTCAAGGCACTCGACGCCCGGGTGCCGGCCGTCGGTGCCTGCCTCATCGGCATGCTCACCGCGATCGGCGGCGGGCTCGCCCGCGACCTGCTCACCGCCGAGATCCCGGTCGTGCTGCGCCGGGAGATCTACGCGCTGGCCGCGCTCGCCGGCGCGGTCACCGTGGCGCTGCTGTACGTCACCGGGCAGACCGGCCCCGCGCCGCTCACCGCCGCCGCCGTCCTGGTCTTCGGGCTGCGCCTGATCGCACTGCGCCGCCGCTGGTCCGCGCCGGTGGCGACGCTGCGCCCGCCGCGCACCGAAGGGGCCGATCCACGCACCGACCGGGACTGGTGAGCCTCGCGATCGGGGTGGCGGATGTGACAGGCGTGGCGTCGCCTGGGCCGTGGGGCTCGCGCTGGTTATGCTGAGTCGGCCTTCGCGGCAGCTACTGCGCGGAGGCGTTTTCATGGGCGGCGGGACTCGTGGCCCTCGCCCGGGGTCCGCCTTCGTGCGGTCGGAGAGGAGCTTCGCGTGGCAGCCCGGACGCCGGTGCTCGAGACGTTCCCGGCACTACGCGCCTGGCAGCGCAAGGCCCTGGTGGAATACCTGCGTCGACGTACCGACGACTTCACCGCGGTCGCCACCCCGGGCGCCGGCAAGACCACCTTCGCCCTGCGGATCGCGGCGGAGCTGCTCGCCGACGGCACCATCGAGGCGGTCACCGTGGTCGCCCCGACCGAGCACCTGAAGAGCCAGTGGTCCGACGCGGCGGCCCGGGTGGGCATCCAACTCGACGCCGCTTTCCGCAACGCCGACCTGCACTCCGCAGCCGACTTCCACGGCGCGGTCATCACCTACGCGCAGGTGGGGATGGCCCCGCACGTGCACCGGCGGCGCACCATGACCCGGCGCACCCTGGTCATCCTCGACGAGATCCACCACGCCGGTGACTCCCGGACCTGGGGTGACGGGGTGAAGGCCGCCTTCGAGCCCGCCGTACGCCGACTGATGCTCACCGGGACGCCGTTCCGCTCCGACGACAACCCGATCCCGTTCGTCAGCTACGAGCGGGGCGGAGACGGGCTGCTGCGCTCCCGCGCCGACTCGGTGTACGGCTACTCCGACGCGCTGCGCGACGGCGTGGTCCGGCCGGTGCTCTTCCTGGCGTACTCCGGGGAGACCCGGTGGCGGACCAACGCGGGGGAGGAGTTGGCCGCCCGACTCGGCGAGCCGATGACGCAGGATCTGGTGGCCCAGGCCTGGCGTACCGCCCTGGACCCGGCCGGCGACTGGATGCCGCAGGTGCTGCGGGCCGCCGACGCCCGACTCACCGTGCTGCGCAACGCCGGCATGGCCGACGCCGGCGGCCTGATCATCGCCACCGACCAGCAGACCGCCCGCTCGTACGCCCGGCTCATCGAACAGGTCACCGGCGAGAAGGCCACCGTGGTGCTCTCCGACGACCAGGGCGCCTCCGCCCGGATCGCGACGTTCGCGGCGTCCGACCAACGGTGGCTGGTCGCGGTGCGGATGGTGTCCGAGGGGGTGGACATCCCGCGACTCGCGGTCGGGGTCTACGCCACAAGTGCCAGCACGCCGCTCTACTTCGCCCAGGCGATCGGCCGCTTCGTGCGGGCCCGTCGACCCGGGGAGACCGCCTCGGTCTTCCTGCCCAGCGTGCCGCACCTGCTCGGGTTGGCCAGCGAGATGGAGACCGAGCGGGACCACGTGCTCGGCAAACCCAAGGAAGCCGACGGGTTCGACGACGACCTGCTGGAACGCGCGCAGCGCGACGACCAGGCCAGCGGCGAGCTGGAGAAGCGGTTCGCCGCGCTCTCCGCCACCGCCGAACTGGACCAGGTGATCTTCGACGGGGCGTCGTTCGGCACCGCGGCCCAGGCCGGCACCCCCGAGGAAGAGGAATACCTCGGCCTGCCCGGCCTCCTCACCGCCGACCAGGTGTCCCTGTTGCTCACCAAACGGCAGGCCGCCCAACTCGCCGCCCAACGCCGCCGTGCGGCCGACGCGGCCGCTCAGCCGGCCGCTGCGCCCACCGCGGCGCCACCCGCACCTCTGAGTGCCGCCCAGCGTCGAGTGGCGCTCCGGCGCCAACTGAACGCCCTCGTAGCCGCCCGACACCACCGCACCGGCCAGCCCCACGGCAAGATCCATGCCGAGTTGCGCCGACTCTGCGGCGGCCCGCCGAGCGCCCAGGCCACCATCGAGCAGCTAGAGGAACGCATCGCCACCGTCCAGACCCTCTAGCCCCGCCGCGCCCCGCCTTGTCCCGCCCCGCCGCGCCAGCGGGCTGCGGCTGGGGCGTGATCCACTCGGCTTTCTTGAAGACGCGGTGTTCGAGCCAGGTGGAAGGCGCGACTTCCCTGAAACCGAGTGGATCACGGGTGCCTGGGGTCCTGTCGGGGACAGCAACATTGGGGAAGTTGCTCAGATCTGGGCGCGGGGCGCGGGGCGCGGCGCGGCGCGGGGCGCGCGGACGGAAAAAGCCGACCGGAGGCCCCCTTGGGGTACCTCCGGCCGGCTATGTCGGTTAGCGGATTTAGTTCGCCATCAGATCGGCGCCACGCCAGCTGAAATCGGGCTCCGTTGCGAACCGCTCGGTGATCTTCACGAGATCCTCCGCGTACTTGTTCGCGTGGTGCCCGCAGAACACCAACTCACTCCCACCCGTGAGAGTGATCCGGAGCTTCCCGGCAGCATTGCAGCGGTCGCACCGTTCATCGGCGGCTGGGGGAGCCGCCGTCACGGGCGGCGGCGTGAGGGTCGGGGTCATCGCCTTCCTCCTCTGGTCGTCACCGATGAACAATCTCTTCGGTCGTTGCTCACCTATGGTGCAACACCCTTACTAGGCACTGCCTTCCCTGTGTGCCCGCGGGGGACCGAGGTCACACCTGGCAGGGACAGTGTGCCGTGCACCAAGGGTGCCACGTCAACGATCACATTCGTGCATCCGGACGATCACCATCTCGTGTTGCACACCAGGTGGTCAAAACGACACGTTCGGTTGACGAAACCCGCTCAGTCCAGGTAATCCCGGAGGACCTGCGACCGGGACGGGTGACGCAGCTTGGACATCGTCTTGGACTCGATCTGCCGGATCCGCTCCCGGGTCACCCCGTAGACCTGGCCGATCTCGTCCAGCGTCCGCGGCTGACCGTCGGTCAGGCCGAAGCGCAGGCGTACCACACCCGCCTCACGCTCGGAGAGCGTCTGCAGCACCTGCTGGAGCTGGTCCTGGAGGAGCGAGAACGAGACCGCGTCGACCGCGACCACCGCCTCGGAATCCTCGATGAAGTCACCGAGCTGGCTGTCGCCCTCGTCACCGATGGTCTGGT
Organism: Micromonospora sp. NPDC049171; assembly: GCF_040648275.1. Classification (NCBI taxonomy): domain Bacteria; kingdom Bacillati; phylum Actinomycetota; class Actinomycetes; order Micromonosporales; family Micromonosporaceae; genus Micromonospora; species Micromonospora sp. NPDC049171. Next base: position 82,384 of record NZ_JBEZDJ010000029.1, on the reverse strand, counting down.
CCAGGGAGATGGGCTCCCGAGCGTACTGCTGGATCTCCAGCACCTTCTCGGGTGTGATATCCATCTCCTTGGCCAGCTCCTCCGGGGTGGGCTCACGGCCCAGATCCTGGAGCAGCTCGCGCTGTATGCGGCCGAGCTTGTTGATGACCTCGACCATGTGCACCGGGATGCGGATGGTGCGGGCCTGGTCGGCCATCGCGCGGGTGATCGCCTGCCGGATCCACCAGGTGGCGTACGTGGAGAACTTGTAACCCTTGGTGTAGTCGAACTTCTCCACCGCGCGGATCAGGCCGAGGTTGCCCTCCTGGATCAGGTCGAGGAAGGCCATGCCACGTCCCGTATACCTCTTGGCCAGCGACACCACCAGACGGAGGTTGGCCTCCAGGAGGTGGTTCTTGGCCCGCTCGCCGTCGCGGGAGATCCAGCCCAGGTCACGGACCATGTCCCGGACGAGCTTCTCCTCGCCCTCGTCGGCGGCGCGCAGCCGCTCGGCGGCGTAGAGCCCGGCCTCGATCCGCTTGGCCAGCTCCACCTCCTGCTCGGCGTTGAGCAGCGGAACCTTGCCGATCTGCTTCAGGTACGCACGGACCGAGTCGGCCGAGGCGGTCAGCTCGGCGTCCCGCCGGGCCTGCTTGAGGGCCTCGGACTCCTCGTCGTCCCACTCGAAGTCGTTGTCGGTCGCCGAGGCGGCGGCGTCGGTCTCGGCGGCCTGGGCCAGCTCGGCCGGCTCCTCGACCACCACGTCCTCGATCGCGGCGGCCAGCTCCTCCGGGTCGATCTCGCCGTCGGCGCCCTCGCCCTTGGCCTTGCCGGCGGCCTTGGTCGGCTTGGCGCCGGCGGCCGCGGCCACCGTCGCCTTGGTGGCTCGGGTCGACCTGGTCGCCTTCGCCGGAGCCGCCGCGGCGCCCTCGGCGGGAGCGCCGGTGGCCTTGCGCGCGGCGGCCACCTTGCGCGGCGTCGCCGGCGCGTCGTCGCCGGCCGGTGCCTGCTTCGGGGCCGGCGCGGCGGCCTTCTTGGTGGTCTTGGCGGTGGTGGCCCGGGACGCCGGCGTGGTCGACCGGGCCGCGGCGACGCGGCGGCGGGTGCTCGCCGAGCCATCCACCACTACGGTCACTCCCGCCTCGGAGAGCGCCCGCAGAATCTTCTTGGCCTGGGCCGGAGTCACCTCGGCGGACTCGACGGTGCGCGCGAGCTGGGCCGACGTCAGCTGACCACCGGCGCTCTGCGCGTGGGCGATCAGGGTGTCGGTGAGCGAGCGAACGTCGGCGCCGGTCTGGCGGGGTTCTGTCACGAATGACCTTCCGGAGGCGAAGAGCGGGCACGGCCGGGTCGTCCGGCACAGCGTGGGGCAACCGGCCGGGCGATGTGGTTGAGGGACCCTCGCGTCCCGGGCCGGCCGGTGGTCGGCGGTCCGTGGCACGTGGGCAGGGGTGAATTGTAACGCCGTCTGCGGCGAACATCCTGCGCCGCACTGCGTAATGACGGTGGGACCGCTGATTCGGCGCTGATCTGGACTTTGTAAGGATGATACCCGCGCGTGGCCCGGAACACCCCGGTCGTGCGGGAAGGGGACGTTGGGATGCCCGGTTCGAGGCCGTCACCTCGGGAACTTTTGGCGATCGCGCTCGACGTGGCGCGGGACGCGGCGGCCACCGCGTACCGGATGCGCGTCGAGGGTGTCTCCGTGGCCGCGACCAAGAGCACGGTCACCGACGTGGTCACCGCGGCGGACCGGGCTGTCGAACGGCAGGTGCTCGACGCGCTGAGGCGGTCGCGACCGAACGACGCGGTGCTCGGCGAGGAGTACGGCACGGGGGACACCGGGCCGGTCGCGCCGGGCGGGGTGCGGTGGATCGTCGACCCGATCGACGGCACCGTCAACTACCTGTACGGGCTGCCGTACAGCGCGGTGTCGCTGGCCGCCGAGGTGGACGGGGTGGTGGTCGCCGGCGTGGTGCGCAACGTGAACACCGGCGAGGAGTGGACGGCCACGGCCGGGGGTGGCGCCTGGCGCGACGGTGTCCGGCTGCGCTGCTCCGGCGAGACGGACCTGGGGCAGGCGCTGGTCGGCACCGGGTTCGGCTACGACGCCCGTCGTCGTGCGCACCAGGCCCAGGTCGTGGCGGGGCTGATCGCACACGTACGGGACATCCGCCGACTGGGTGCCGCCGCACTGGACCTCTGCCTGGTCGCGGAGGGTCGGCTCGACGCGTACTTCGAGAAGGGTCTCGCGGCCTGGGACCTGGCGGCGGGTGGGCTGGTGGCCGCCGAGGCGGGTGTGCGGGTCGCCGGCCTGGCCGGTCGGCCGCCGGGGCCGGACCTGGTGGTCGCGGCCCCGCCGGCGCTCTTCACGCCGCTGCACGACCGGCTCGCCGAGTTGGACGCCGCCGGCGGGCCCTGATCGCTCGACCGCCCGGTTACGCCGTCACTTGGCGGGCGGGGACGGGCAGGAGCCCTTGGGTGCCTTCGGTGGGCCGGAGTCGCCGAGCGACTGGTTGACCTCGGTCGTGGTGGCGAGCTGCTGGAAGTTGTTGCCGAGCACCACGTCCACGACGTCGTCGGTGCGCGCCGGGTCGTAGCCCTGGGTGGCGTTGTTGAGGAAGTACGCCTGCAGCAGGTGCGCGGAGCCGACGCCCTTCGGGCCGTACCGCAGGACCGCGATGCCGTTGATCTGCTTCTTCTCGGTCGAGGTCTTCTGGACCTGGAACTGCCGGTTGCTCAACTCGTCGGCGACGGTGCGGGCGAGGCCGGGCTGGTCGGTGGCGTTGAGCACGTTGATCTTGACGTCCTTGCGCTCGCGCAGGTTCAGGTCGGCCAGCGGCCAGCCGTCCGGGCAGCCCTGGGCCGTGCCCGCGTTGCCCTGGCTGTCCCGCACGATCGCGGTGATCACGAAACCCAGGGCCAGCACCCCCAGCAGGCCGACGATGACGAGTGCTCGCACTCGCGCAAAACTCATCTGGGCACTCCCGGGACTTCAGGTGGGTGGCGGCAGCCGGCGACGATCGGACTGGCCGTCGGCCGTCGAATACGCCGCTGAGGTTAACGGTTGTCCGGCCGTCGCGTGGAAACAGCCCGACATGCCGGCGCGCCGACCGCGAACCGGGTACTACTACCCCTATCTTCGTGTCGCCTGAATCACATTGGGAACAACTTCGGGTGCAGGGGCGTACATCTCAGCCGCAAGGGCGGTATACATGCCTCGCCCAAGGGGGGGTAAGGTTCCGCGCTCGCAGGGGATCGCCCCAGCGAGCTCGACCCGTTCGGTCCCCGGGTCGGGTGCCCGACACAAGTGGCGGCCGGCCAGCGGAACCGAAACAGCGTCGTCCGGCGTTACAACCGGAAGCGACAACATCGATATGGGAGAGTGAAACCGATGGCCACCGACTACGACGCCCCGCGTCGCGACGAGGTCGACCTCGGCGAGGACAGCCTGGAAGAGCTCAAGGCACGGCGCGTCGACTCACAGTCGGGCGCGGTGGACGTCGACGAGGCCGAGGTGGCCGAGAGCTTCGAGCTGCCCGGTGCCGATCTGGCCGACGAGGAGCTCACGGTCAAGGTGCTTCCGATGCAGCAGGACGAGTTCCGGTGCGCCCGCTGCTTCCTGGTCCACCACCGTAGCCAGCTGGCAGTCGAGCGTAACGGCGAGCTGATCTGCCGCGAGTGCGTCTGACAACCACGACACCAGCGGCGGCCTCCTGAACGGGGCCGCCGCTGCCGGTGTAGGCATGCGCCCGTGGTGGGTACCTGCTTGACTCGAAGCGGGTAGCCACAGCACCGGGAGGTCCGATGAGCGATCGAGGCGGCACCACCGACGGCGGCACGGACAACCTCGGTGCCACCGACGGCGGCACCGACAAGCCCGCCGACGGTGGCACCGACAAGCCCGCCGCCACCGGTGGCGGCGCGGATGACCTCGGCGCCACCGTCGCGGCGTTGACCGCGGACGACATCGAGCCGGCCCGACGCCGTCAGCTGCTGACCCGGATGGTCGGGCAGGCCCGTGCCCGGGGCGTCTCCGACCTGTTCAAGCCCCGTGCCGCCATGCGGTGGATGGTCGACGCGGTCGCGGACATCGCCCCGCACGTGCCGGTACGCGACCTGGACACCCTGCGCCAACACTTCCCCGGCCTGGACGACGTCGCCCTGGCCGACCGGCTCATCCGCAACGCGTCGCGCACCACCGCCGCGATCGGCGCGGCCGGTGGGGGAGTCGCCGCCGTCGAGTGGACTGTCGCACCGACCCTGCTCTCCGCTCCGGTGCTGCTCGCCGCCGAGACGGTGGCCGTGGTCGCGGTGGAGCTGAAGCTGGTCGGCGAGCTACACGAGATCCACGGTGTGGAGCTACCGGCCGCCGGCAGTCAGCGGGCGGTCGCCCTGGTGCACTCCTGGGCCACCCAGCGCGGGGTCAACCCGATGGTGCCCGGTGTGGGGGTGGGAGCGGTGCTCGGCACCGCCGCCCGCAAGGAGCTGCGGGACATGCTGCTGCGGCGCTTCGGTCGCAACCTCACCACGCTCGGGCCGTTCCTGACCGGTGCGGCGGTGGCCAGCTTCCTCAACCGGCGGGCCACCCAGCAGATGGCCGAGCAGCTTCAGGTGGACCTGCGTCGGCGGGGCATCGCCCGACCCGCGCCACCGTCGGCCCTGCCCGGCCCGCCAACCGGCACCTGAGCGGGCCGGAGCGTCGGCTCAGCCCTGCTCGCCCGCCGCGGGACGGGCGAGCGTCCGGGCGTCCCGCGCGGTCAGCACCGCCTCGGCCAGCTCGACCGGGTGCCGCGTGCTGACCACCCAGAACGGGGTGGGGTCGGCCGGATCGTCGAGCACCACCTGCACGGCGCCGCCGATCCACGGCCGCTGCACGACGAAGGCGAGCGGGTCCGCGCCGACGCCCAGCACCTCACGGCGACCGGCGACGTCCAGCGGGATCACGTCGGCCACGAAACGCACCGGCAGCCGGGCGTCGTCCACCCGCAGCTCGGAGTCGACGACCGCGACCCGGATCCGGCCCAGCCACCACATCCCGGCGGCGGTGAGCGGCAGCAGCACGGCGAACGGCAGCCAGGCCCGGACGCCGTCGGCACCCATCCAGATCTCGACGGCCAGCAGCGCGGCGGCCACCAGCCCGGCCAACCACAACCACCAGGGCAGATCCAGCCGTTCCGCGTACGCCGGGCGGGCGGCGACCGGCGGCTGATCGGCGGACGGGGAGGGCGACATGCTCACTCCTGCGAGGGTACGGCGCACGGCGGCTCGGCGAACCGGCAGGATGGCAGGGTCACCCCGCGTACCGGAGAAGAAGAGGGGACCCGTGACCGACGTCGTACCCGTGCCCGTGCGGCTGCTCGACTCCGAGCTGCCGCTGCCCACCTACGCCCATCCCGGCGACGCCGGGGCCGACCTGGTGGCGGCCGCGGACGTGGAGCTGCCGCCCGGCGGTCGTGCCCTGGTGCCCACCGGCGTGGCCATCGCGCTGCCGGAGGGGTATGTGGGTCTGGTCCACCCCCGGTCCGGCCTGGCGGCCAGGCTCGGCGTGACGGTGCTCAACGCGCCCGGTACGGTCGACGCCGGCTACCGGGGTGAGATCCTGGTCAACCTGATCAACCATGATCGGGATGTGCCGGCGAAGATCTCCCGCGGCGACCGGATCGCGCAGCTCGTGGTTCAACAGGTCGCGCGGGCGCGGTTCGAGCCGGTGACCGAGCTGCCCGCGTCCCGGCGTGGGACCGGCGGGCACGGGTCCACCGGTGGGCACGCCGGGCTGGTGCCGTCGCCGGCGGGCCAGGACCGGGTGGGGCAGCGGCCAGACGAGCCGGGCCGCGGGCAGACGGAAGAGGTGGCAGGGTGAGTGTGAACAGCGGAGGGCAGGCGCAGTGATCTTCTCCCGAAAGCGGGCCGATGCCGAACGGCACACCCGTGACGAGCGGGCCGTCGAGGTCCCGGACCAGGGTGATGCGGCGCCGGCGTTGGTGCGCGGCCCGTACGACATCTCGGAGCGCCACGACGACGTGCAGCGCCTCGATCTGGGCAGCCTGCACATCCCGGCGATCACCGAGGTCGAGGTGCGGGTGCAGGCCGACCCTCAGGGCGTGGTGCAGCAGGTCGTGTTGGTGCACGGCGACAACGCGCTCCAGCTGGGTGTCTTCGCCGCTCCCCGGTCCGAGGGGATCTGGGACGAGGTGCGCGAGGAGATCCGCCAGTCGCTGCTCCGCGACGGCGCGAGCGCGCAGGAGGTCGACGGCGAGTACGGCCCGGAGCTGCACGCCCAGGTGCGTACCCCGGACGGCGTGACGAACCTGCGGTTCGTCGGCATCGACGGACCGCGCTGGATGGTCCGTGGTGTGTTCCAGGGGCCGGTGGCGACCGACCCGTCCGTGGCCGGGCCGCTCGTCGAGTGCCTGGACGGCCTGGTGGTCGACCGTGGCCAGGAGGCGAAGCCGGTCCGCGAGCCGTTGCCGCTGCGGCTGCCCCGGGAGATCTCCGACCAGACCGACGCCGAGGCGGGGGACGCCGCCGCCGAGCCGCGCCAGGTCTGACCCGCGCACACCGGCCCGCCGGAACCAGCCCCGTCGGCGTACGCTGGCGGCACGGTTCCGGCGCCGCCGGGGCCGGCCGGGGACGGCGAGCGTGGAGAGGGTGACGCGGAGGTCATGACGACCGACGAGGGCCGGGTGTCGCTGCGGCGCATCCTGCAACGGTTCACCGCCAGCGAGGCCGAGATCGACGCGCAGGAGCTGCGTCGGGAGAGCGCCCAGTGCGGCGGGATCCCCGCCCAGCAGTGCTCGCGGGGCCAGCTGGTCTCGGTCGCTGGTCGGCTGCGCACGGTGGTCTACACGCCGCGCACCAACCTGCCCACCCTGGAGGCCGACCTCTACGACGGCACCGACGTGGTCACCCTGGTCTGGTTGGGTCGACGGCACATCGCCGGGATCGAGCCGGGCCGGCACCTGACCGCCCGGGGCCGGGTGGCGGTCCGCGACGACCGCAAGGTCATCTACAACCCCTATTACGAGCTGGACTCGCCGAAGTGACGGCGCTGCGGACGGAAGGCCGGCGATGACGACGGGACAGCACCGGGCGGCACAGCCGGAGACCGGCCCTCCCGAGGAGGAGCCGCTGCCGACGATCGCCGAGCAGATGGCCGACCAGCTCGGCGGCTGGCGGGGGCTCGTCGAGTCCAGCATCCCGGTCGTCGTCTTCGTGGTCGCCAACATCATCGGGGAGCTGCGACCGGCGGTGATCGCCTCGGTCGCGATCGCGCTGCTGATCGCCGGGTTGCGGCTGGCCCAGCGCCGGCCGATCCGGCACGCCGTCAACGGCTTGTTCGGTGTCGGGATCGGCGCCGCCATCGCCTGGCGCACCGGCGACGAACGCGACTTCTACCTCCCCGGCATCCTCTACGGCATCGGGTACGGCATCGCCCTGCTGATCTCGGCGGCCATCCGGCAGCCGCTGGTCGGCTGGATCTGGTCGGTGCTGGTCGCCAAGGGCCGCTCGGAATGGCGGCACGACCCGAAGCTGGTGCGGACCTTCACCCAGCTGACCGTGCTCTGGGGTGTGGTGTGGTTGGCCAAGGTGGGCGTGCAGGCCGGGCTCTACCTGGCCCACCAGGACACCGCCCTGGGCGTGGCCCGGCTGGCGCTGGGCTACCCGCCGTACGCGCTGCTGCTGCTGATCACCGTCTGGACGGTGCGCCGGGTCACCCGGGAGCCGCAACCGACCCCGCTGCCCGGCGCCTGAGCCCGGCGACCCGGGCCGCCCCACTCGCGCCCGCTCAGCGCGAGCCGCGGGTCCGTTCGACGCTGTCCGGCCCGAGGATCACCGCACGGACCTGGTCCTCCACCTCGGCGGTGCAGACGAAGACCAGCTCGTCGCCGGCCTCGATCGGGTCGTCCGGGCTGGGCACCAGGACCCGCTTGCCGCGCAGGATCGCCACCAGCGCGGAGTCGCGGGGCAGCGGCACGGCGTGGATCGGCTGCCCGACGTAGGGCGCGGTCGGTGGCAGGGTGATCTCGACCAGGTTCGCCTCGCCCTGCCGGAAGGTCATCAGCCGGACCAGGTCGCCGACGGTGACCGCCTCCTCGACCAGCGCGGCCATCACCCGCGGCTTGCTCACCGCGACGTCCACCCCCCACTGCTCGGTGAACAGCCACTCGTTCTCGGCCCGGTTGACCCGGGCGACCACGCGGGGCACCGCGAACTCGGTCTTGGCCAGCAGCGACAGCACCAGATTGGTCTTGTCGTCACCGGTCGCCGCGACCACCACGTCGCAGCCGGCGACGTTGGCCTCCTCCAGGCTGCTCACCTCGCACGCGTCGGCCAGCACCCACTCGGCGGCCGGCACCCGGTCCGGGCGCAGCATCTTGGGCTGACGCTCGATGAGCATCACCTGGTGGCCGTTGTCGATCAGCTCCTGGGCGATCGAGCGGCCCACGTTGCCCGCGCCCGCGATGGCGACCCGCATGGCTCAGTGCCCCCCTTCCGGCGGTGCCGCCGCCACCGACGTGACAGTCGCCACGATGTCATCACTGACCAGCATGAACACCTGGTCACCCTCCTGCACGACGGTAGAGCCGGTGGCCAGCGTGCCGATGCCGAAGCGGATCAGATAGGCCACCCGCGCGCCGGACGCGTCCTCCAACGCTCGTACCGGTCGACCGATCCAGTCCTTGTGCACCGGCACCTCGACGATCGACACGGTGCTCGTGGGGTCGCGGAAGATCTCCACGTTGCCCTCCGGCACCAGGTGCCGCAGCATCCGGTCGGCCGTCCAGCGCACGGTCGCCACGGTGGGGATGCCGAGGCGCTCGTAGACCTGCGCGCGGCGCTGGTCGTAGATGCGGGCGGCGACCCGGGACACGCCGAACGTCTCGCGGGCCAACCGGGCCGAGATGATGTTGGAGTTGTCGCCGCTGGAGACCGCCGCGAAGGCGTCCGCGCGCTCGATGCCGGCCTGGCGCAGCACGTCACCGTCGAAGCCGGCCCCGGTCACCGTGATCCCGGCGAAGTCGGGGCCGAGCCGGCGGAAGGCGTCGGCGTCCTGGTCGATCACCGCCACCGAGTGCCCCCGGGACTCCAGGCTGTGGGCGAGGGTCGACCCGACCCGGCCACATCCCATGATCACGACGTGCACGCTGTCCCTCCCAAGGTGCGTACCACTCCGGCTGCCGGTGGCCTGACGACTGCGAGCCTGCCACGTCCCGGTGGGAAGCGGGGACCGACCGTACCCCGTCGTGTGGAGCAGCGACGATCGCCCACCCCCGTGCTCCCACGGTGGTGGTCGTACTCTTGGCGTTCGTGGCCAGTCCCACCTCGCTGCTGAAGCGGCTTCTCCTCGGTCGACCGTTCCGGTCCGACCGACTTCAGCACACCCTCCTGCCGAAGCGCATCGCGCTGCCCGTGTTCGCCTCCGACGCCCTGTCCAGCGTCGCGTACGCGCCCGACGAGATCCTGCTGACCCTCTCCATCGCCGGCACGTCGGCGTACTTCTTCTCCCCGTGGATCGCGCTGGCCGTTGTCGTGGTGATGCTCACCGTGGTGGCGAGCTACCGGCAGAACGTGTACGCCTACCCCTCCGGCGGCGGCGACTACGAGGTGGCCACGGTCAACCTGGGTCCCAAGTTCGGGGTCGGGGTGGCCAGCGCGCTGCTCGTCGACTACGTGCTCACGGTGGCGGTGTCGGTCTCGTCCGGGGTGGCCAACCTCGGCTCCGTGGTGCCGTTCGTGGCCACCCACAAGGTCCTGATCGCGGTGATCGCGGTGGTCCTGCTGACCGCTGTCAACCTGCGCGGCCTGCGGGAGTCCGGCACCGCGTTCGCCATCCCCACCTACGGCTTCGTCATCGTGATGGGCGGGATGCTGCTCACCGGGCTGTTCCGGGTCTTCGTGCTGGGCGACGACCTCCGGGCGCCCAGCGCCGACCTGGTCATCCAGGCGGAGCACAGTGTGACCGGTTTCGCGTTGGTCTTCCTGCTGCTGCGGACGTTCAGCTCGGGCGCCGCCGCGCTCACCGGCGTCGAGGCGATCTCCAACGGCGTGCCGGCGTTCAAGGCCCCGAAGAGCCGCAACGCCGCCACCACGCTGCTGCTGCTGGGTGCGATCTCGGTGAGCATGCTGGTCGGGATCATCTGGCTGGCCCGGCTGACCCACCTGCAGTTCGTCGAGGATCCGGCGCTCCAGATCGTCGGCGGCCCCGACGACTACGTGCAGAAGACGGTGACCACCCAGCTCGGCGAGACGGTCTTCGGCTCCGGCTCGATCCTGCTCTACGTGGTCGCCGGGATGACCGCGCTCATCCTCTTCCTGGCCGCGAACACCGCGTTCAACGGCTTCCCGGTGCTCGGCTCGATCCTCGCCCAGGACCGCTACCTGCCCCGCCAGTTCCACACCCGGGGCGACCGGCTGGCCTTCTCCAACGGCATCACCTTCCTGGCCCTGTTCGCGATCGTGCTGATCGTCGGCTTCCAGGCCGAGGTGACCCGGCTCATCCAGCTCTACATCGTCGGGGTCTTCGTCTCGTTCACGGTCTCCCAGGCCGGCATGATCCGGCACTGGAACCGGCGGCTGCGCACCGAGCGGGACGCGGAGGCCCGGCGCCGGATGTACCGCTCCCGGGCCATCAACACGTTCGGCATGGGCCTGACCGGCACGGTGCTGGTGATCGTGTTGATCACCAAGTTCCTGCTCGGCGCCTGGATCGCGATCGCCGCCATGGCGGTGATCTACCTGCTGATGCTTGCCATCCGCCGGCACTACGACCGGGTGGCGGCCGAGCTGACCCCGCCGGACGAGGGCCGGGCCGTGCTGCCCGCCCGCAACCACGCGATCGTGCTGGTCAGCAAGCTGCACCAGCCGACGCTGCGGGCCATCGCCTACGCCCGCGCCACCCGACCGGACACGCTGACCGCCGTGACCGTCAACGTGGACGACCAGGACACCCGGGACCTGCAGGCCGACTGGGAGCGACGGGAGATGGCCATCCCCCTCACGGTGATCGACTCGCCGTACCGGGAGATCACCCGGCCGATCCTGGACTTCGTCGCCAACACCCGCCGCAAGTCACCCCGGGACGTGGTCACCGTCTTCATTCCGGAGTACGTGGTGGGTCGCTGGTGGGAGAACCTGCTGCACAACCAGAGCGCCCTGCGCCTCAAGGGTCGGCTGCTCTTCGAACCGGGGGTGATGGTGGTCAGCGTGCCGTGGCAGCTCGCGTCGACGGCGAGCAAGAACCTGGACCGGCTGGACGCGACGCTGTCCCGGACCCCGGCACGCGGGCCGCGGGGCATCCCGCCGCCGGCCGACGCGCCGGTCGTCTCCACCCCGGCCCCGGAGAGCCGCCCGAGCGACGGTGGCCCGGTCGGGAGTGGCCGTGACTGAGCCCGGCGGGCGCGAGCCCGCGACCCCCGCGCTGTCGTCGTCGCCCTCGTCCTCGTCGTTGCTTGAGCGTGGTCTGGCCGAGGCGGAACAGGTCGAGCTGACCGTCGACGCGGTCGCCCCCGGCGGGCACTGCGTGGCACGGGTGGACGGGCAGGTCGTCTTCGTCCGGCACGCGCTGCCCGGCGAACGGGTCATCGCCGAGGTCACCGAGGTGCACCGAGGGTTCGTCCGGGCCGACGCGGTGACCGTGCTGGACGCCTCCCCGGACCGGGTCGAGCCACCCTGCCCGTACGCGAAGCCGGGCGCCTGTGGCGGCTGCGACCTCCAGCACGTCGCCCCGGCCGCGCAACTGGCCTGGAAGACCGCCGTGATCCGCGAACAGCTCGTCCGCCTGGGCGGGTTGACCGACGTCGAGCTGGACCGGCTCGGCGTCCGGGTCGAGGCGCTGCCCGGCGGGCTGCTGGGCTGGCGCTCCCGGGTCCGCTACGCCGTGGACGCCGCCGACCGCGCCGGCCTGCTCAAGCACCGGTCGCACGAGGTGGTGCCGATCGACCGCTGCCGGATCGCCCACCCCGACATTCAGCAGTTGCCGGTGCTCACCGAGCGCTGGCTGGCCGCCGAGGCGGTGGAGACCGTCGCCAGCACCGGCGGGGACGTGACAGTCACCGAGGTCCGCGACGGGGTGCCCAACCCGGTCAGCGGCCCGGCCGAGGTCCGCGAGGTGGCCGCCGGACGGGACTGGACGCTGCCCGCGTCCGCGTTCTGGCAGGTGCACCCCGCCGCGGCGGACACCCTCTGCACGGCGGTGCTGGAGCTGCTGGACCCCCAGCCGGGCGAGATCGCCTGGGACCTCTACGGCGGTGCCGGGCTGTTCGCCGCGGCCCTCGCCGGCCGGGTCGGCGACGCCCGGATCACCCTCGTCGAGTCGAGCCGGGACGGGGTGGACGCGGCCCGGGCCAACCTGGCCGACCTGCCCCAGGTCGAGGTGGTGGCCGCCCGGGTGGAGACCGCGCTGACCCGCCGACGGATCACCGGCCCGGTCGACGTGGTGGTGCTCGACCCGCCGCGCTCCGGCGCGGGCGCCCAGGTCGTGCGGGACATCGTCGCCGCCGGCCCGCGAGCGGTCGCGTACGTGGCGTGTGACCCGGCGGCCTTCGCCCGGGACGTGCGCACCTTCACCGAGCTGGGCTGGCGGCTGGCGGCGCTGCGGGGCTTCGACCTGTTCCCGATGACGCAGCACGTCGAGCAGGTCGGGCTGCTGCTGCCCCCGGCCGGGCGTTGACCGGAGATCCGCGTACCCCGGGAGCCCACCGCGGCGGCCGCGGGTCCGACTCTGAGCAGGCGCTCAGCGGACCCGTCCGGCCCGGGGCGCTCGGCCCGGGCTGCGGAGTGTCGGGCGGCCGATAGACTCTCCGGTCATGAGCGTTGAAGAGGACACGGCCAACCACGGCCGGCTGCTGGGCACGGTCCGCGGTCCGCAGGACGTCAAGCGGATGTCCGGTGAGGAACTGGACGTCCTCGCCGCGGAGATCCGGGACTTCCTGATCGCCAAGGTCTCCCGCACCGGTGGGCACGTCGGGCCCAACCTCGGTGTGGTCGAGCTGACGCTGGCCATGCATCGCGTCTTCGACTCCCCCCGCGACCGGCTCCTGTTCGACACCGGTCACCAGTCGTACGTGCACAAGATCCTCACCGGGCGTCAGGCCGGCTTCGACAAGCTCCGCCAGCGCGGTGGCCTCTCCGGCTATCCCAGCCAGGCGGAGAGCGAGCACGACCTCATCGAGAACTCGCACGCCTCGACCGCGCTCTCCTACGCCGACGGCCTGGCCAAGGCGTACGCCCTTCGCGGCGAGGCGCGCAGCGTCGTGGCCGTGGTCGGCGACGGCGCGCTGACCGGCGGCATGTGCTGGGAGGCGCTGAACAACATCGCCACCGCCGGCAACCCGCTCGTCATCGTGGTCAACGACAACGGCCGCTCGTACGCCCCGACCATCGGCGGGCTGGCCGACCACCTCTCCTCGCTGCGGCTCAACCCCGGCTACGAGAAGGTCCTCGACACCGTCAAGGACGCCCTCGGCTCGACGCCGCTGGTCGGCCGACCGATGTACGAGGTGCTGCACGCGGTCAAGAAGGGCATCAAGGACGCGGTCGCCCCGCAGGCCATGTTCGAGGATCTCGGCATCAAGTACGTGGGCCCGGTGGACGGGCACGACGTGGCGGCGGTCGAGGCTGCGCTGCGCGCGGCGAAGAACTTCGGCGGCCCGGTCATCGTGCACGCGGTCACCCGCAAGGGCTACGGCTACCGCCCCGCCGAGGAGGACGAGGCGGACTGCCTGCACGGCCCCGGCAGCGCCTTCGACGTCGAGACCGGCGCGCTGCTGGCCGCCCCCTCGGTGAAGTGGACGCACGTCTTCGCCGACGAGCTGCTGGCCGTCGCCGACGAACGCCCGGACGTCGTCGGTATCACCGCCGCGATGGCCGAGCCAACCGGCATCGCCAAGCTGGCCCGCAAATACCCCGAGCGGGTGTACGACGTGGGCATCGCCGAACAGCACGCCGCCACCTCGGCGGCCGGGCTGGCGCTCGGCGGCCTGCACCCCGTCGTCGCGGTCTACGCCACCTTCCTCAACCGCGCCTTCGACCAGGTCCTGCTGGACGTGGCGATGCACAAGCTGCCGGTGACCTTCGTGCTGGACCGGGCCGGCATCACCGGCCCGGACGGCCCCAGCCACTACGGCATCTGGGACATGTCCGTCTTCGGGGTGGTGCCCGGGCTGCGCATCGCCGCTCCCCGGGACGCGGCCACGCTGCGCGAGGAGTTGCGCGAGGCGGTCGCCGTCGACGACGGCCCCACGGTGGTGCGCTTCCCGACCGGCGCGGTCGCCGCGGACCTGCCGGCGCTACGCCGGGTGGGCCCGGTCGACGTGCTGGCCGAGTCGGCCCGCACCGACGTGCTACTCGTCGCCGTCGGCTCCTTCGGCCAGCTGGGCATGGAGGTTGCCGCCCGGGTCGCCGAGCAGGGCTACGGGGTCACCGTCGTCGACCCCCGCTGGGTACGCCCGGTCCCGGCGGAGCTGGTCGACCTCGCCGCCCGCCACCGGCTCGTGGTCAGCGTCGAGGACGGCGTCCGGGTGGGCGGGGTGGGCGACGCGCTCGGCCAGGCGATGCGGGACGCCGACGTCCGGGTGCCGCTCAAGGACCTCGGCGTACCGGCCGACTGGCACCCGCACGGCACCCGCGCGCAGATCCTCGCCGACCTGGGCCTGACCGCGCAGGACGTGGCCCGCAACGTGACCGGCTGGATCTCCGGCCTGGACGCCACCCCGGACCGCCTCACCGCCAGCGACGCGGCCGCGCAAAACTGACCCACCCCGCGACACCAACGGCGGGCGGCCCCTCCAGGACCGCCCGCCGCCCCCTGTCCCCGCCCCCGCGCCCGCGCCCGCGCCCGCCCCCGCGTCCACGCCCCCGGCCTTCGTCGATCATGGACTTGTGGTGGTCGATGAGCGATGATTCACCCCTTTTGTGGGGCACCACAACTGCATGATCGACCCGGGCGGGGGCGGGCGGGGCGGTGGGGTGGGGGTGGGGTGGGGTGGGTTAGCGGGGTTTTACTGAGCGGTAGTGGGTTTTGTCGGAGTTGGCGAGGCTGTAGGTCTGGGAGCGGGACGGGCTGGGGATGACCGCCAGGCCGGGGCGCTCGACCAGCAGCGGAGTGCCCGGGGGGACGGACAGGGAGCTGTCCCGGGTGGGCCGCCAACTGAGCACCACCAGCGGCTGGCCGGGCACGGGCAGTTGGTACGCCTGCAACGGGGTGGCCCGGTCGGCGGGCGAGACGACGGGCGTGCCTCCGTCGGCCGGTCGGTAGATCACCGCGGTCATCGCGCCGGCGTCGGTGTCCCAGCTGAGCTGCTGCAACTCCGCCGCCGCACCGCCGCCGAGGGCGACCTCGCCGAGCGAGCGCACCGTGAGCTTCGCCATCGGCCACGACGTCGGCACCGAGCGCGGTGCGTCCCGGTCGCCGATCCGGCGGGGGATGCTGCCGAACGGGCCCCGGTCACCGGCCAGCACGCAGGTGTCCAGGCCGGTCAGTGCCCGCCGTCCCGTGCCGGACTCGTCGCGGATCAGGGGATAGCGCGGGTCGACGGTGCCGGTGCCCAGGTCGAGCAGCCGGTCGGCGGCCCGCCCGCGGGGCAACGACTCGGTGGCTCGGAGGGTCGCGGTCACTCCGACGGCCGTGCAGGATGGCACGTCGACCGGCGCGCTGAGGCCATCCGCGACGGGCAGCGTCCGGTCCTGTGGCCCGACCAGGGTCTGCACCCGGGCGGAGACCAGGTAGCGCCGACCACCGGCGGTCTGTATCGGCAGGACGTCGGAGTAGACGAGGTAGCCCGGGTCGGTGTACTCGGTGGCGCGGGTCACCGCGTACCGATCGCCGTCGCGGGTGAGTTGCAGCAGCCAGGAGGCGCTCTCGCCGGGCACGTCGGCGGCCACGATCGCCACCGGGGCGCCGTCGACCCGACCGGAGAAGAGGATGCCGGACGAGGGCAGGTGCGCACGGTCGTCGGCCGGTGACCGCCAGCCACGGACCGCGTCGGTGACCGCTGCCGTCGCCGTGGTGTCCCGGGCGAGGTCGCCGCGCGGCGGCCACACGGCCAGCGTGCCGTCCAGGCTGTCGTACCCGACCCGCAGGTCCGCTGGCTTCCGATCGGCTACCGGACCGCACGCCGTGGTGGCCAGCAGCGCGCTCAGCAGGACGGGAACCGCCCTGCCGTACCGACGGCCTGGAGTCACCTGGCCCGCCCCCGATCGCCTCGCCGTCGCTGTCGGAAAGCGCCATAGTACGAGATGTCCGATGCGGGACCTCCGGTGGCCGTCGCCGGAGCAGCCACAGTGGACATCACCGGGGCTAAGGTGGGTTTTCTTTACTCCGGTAGACTCCGCCGACTGTGACGCCTGCCGAGTCCCGCGCCCTGCCCGCGCCGCACCCGGAGTCGGCAGCCGGCTCCGACGAGATGGTGAGCTATCGCACTCCGGCCGGTCTCTTCGTTGGCCCCGCCGCCCTGACCAGCACCTCCACCGCGTCGACCGAGGCACAGCGCGCCACCGACCCCACGCTCGCCACCCCCACCGAGGCCGCCGCGCCCGCTCCGGCTGAGGCCGCCGCGCCCGCTCCGGCTGAGGCCGCCGCGCCCGCTCCGGCCGAGATCGCCGCGCCGGTTGCCGTGGAGGCTCCGGCCGGGTCTGCGGAGGACGCGGCGGCCGTGCCGGCACGGGTCTGGTGGCGTCGGTGGACCCGGCGGCGGCAGCACCTGGCGGTGGGCGCCCTGTTCCTGCTGGCCGCGGTCTGGGTGACCAGCCGGATCTGGCTGGACCCGTCCGGTCGGGTGGCCTCGCTCTACACCGGTGATCCGGCCCAGGTGCAGTTCTTCCTCGCCCACTCGGTACGCGTGGTGCTGCACGGCGAGTACCCGTTCTACACCGAACAGTTCAACTATCCCGACGGCGTCAACCTGATGGCCAACACGGCGGTGCTGGCGTTGGGCATTCCGATGGTCCCGGTGACGCTGCTGTTCGGGCCGGCGGTCTCCTTCGTGGTGCTGGTGACGCTCGGCCTCGCCGGCACCGCCATGGCCTGGTACCTGATGCTGTCCCGCCACGTGGTGCGAGTCCCGCTCGCGGCGGCGGTCGGCGGCTGGTTCTGCGGGTTCTCGCCCGCGATGCTCTCGCACGCCAGTTGGCACCCGAACATCATCAGCCAGTTCCTGCTGCCGTTCATCGTCTGGCGGGTGCTGGTGCTGACCCGCTCCCGCAAGCCGGTCCGGGACGGCGCGCTGCTCGCCCTGCTGGTGGCCGTGCAGGCGTTCATCAACGAGGAGATTCTGCTCTTCACGGCGCTGGCGTGCGGCGTCTTCCTGCTGGCGGTGCTCGTGCAGGAGCCGGCCCGCTGGCGGGCGGCGTGGCGGCCCCTGGGCGCCGGTGTGGTGACCTGTGCGCTGCTGGCCGGGGCGCTGCTGGCGTACCCGCTGTACGTGCAGTTCGCCGGGCCGATGGCCTACCACGGCCTCAGCGACGCCGTGAAGGACTACGGCAACGACATCGCCGCCTTCTTCGCCCCGGGCTCGCCCACCCTCGGCGGCAATCAGCGAGCCAACATCAACCTGGCGCCGAACTACTCCGAGGAGAACGCCTTCTTCGGCTGGAGCCTGTCGCTGATCGCCATCGGCATCGTGGTCTGGTTGCGTCGGGAGTTGATCGTCCGGGCGCTCGCGGCGACGGGCCTGCTCTTCGCCCTGCTCTCGCTCGGCGAGCGAGTCTCCTGGTGGGACCGGGAGTTGGTCACCGGGCCGTGGCAGTGGCTGGTGCACCTGCCGCTGCTGGACGCGGTGGTGCCGACCCGGTTCGGTCTGATCACCAGTGTGGTGATCGGTCTGCTGCTCGCGCTCGCCGTCGAGCGGGCCTGGGCGTCGCGTCCGGTCGACAGGCGTACGGTGCGGCTCACCGCCGCCGGCCTCGCGTTCGCGCTGCTGCCGATCGCCCCGATGCCGCTGCGGATGGTGTCTCGCCCGCCGGTGCCGCACTTCATCACCGCGGACCGTTGGCGGGCGTACGTCGGGCCGGACCAGACGCTGGTGCCGATCCCGGTGCCCAGCATGGGCAACACGCACGGCATGCGCTGGGCGGCGGCCACCAACCTCGACTTCAAGATCCCCGGCGGCTACTTCCTCGCACCGCGAAACGGCAACACCGGTGACGCCGGCCGGTTCGGGGGCCGACCCAGCGGGGTGGGCCAGATGCTGGAGGAGGTGGCGACCACCGGTCGTACGCCGAAGCTCGACGACCGGCAGCGCCGCCGATTCACCGACGAGCTGCGGCACTGGCGGGCGGCGATCCTGGTGCTGCCGTTGCGCCAGCAGAACGCCGAGCCGCTGCGACGGACCGTCGAGGAGCTGGTCGGTCCGGGTCGCCAGGAGTTGGACGTCTGGGTCTGGGACGTCCGGACACTCACCGACCGTTCGGCCTGATGACCACCGGCACGACGTCGGAGACCACGTCGCCTCCGGCGGCGGCCAGCACGTCCCGGTCGGCACGGCTGCGCGACGTGCTGGTGGTGGCCGGCTACCTGGGCCTGGCCGTGGTGCTGACCAGCGCCCAGTGGGGTCATCCGTGGCGGCTGTTCCACCAGGCGGGTGACCAGATCCTCTTCGAGTGGATGTTGGCCCACGCGGCGCACGCCGTGGTCGCGGGGGAGAACCCGCTCTACAGCGCCGGGTTGAACGCGCCCGACGGGGTCAACCTGATGGCGAACACGTCGGTGCTCGGCCTGGGTGTTCCGCTGACCCCGGTCACCCTGCTCTTCGGGTCGCAGGTGGCGTTCTGTGTGGCGGTCGTCTGCTGCCTCGCCGGCACCGCCACCGCCTGGTACGCGCTGCTGCGCCACCGGCTGGTCACCAGCCGCTGCGCGGCCGCGGTCGGTGGGCTGGTCTGCGGCTTCGCCCCGGGCATGGTCGCCCAGGCGGGGGCACACCTGCACATCGCCGCGCAGTTCCTGGTGCCCGCGATCCTCGCCCTGGTGTTCCGGCCCGCCTCCGATACGACGCGCCACGGCGTGTGGCGGCCCGGTGTGCGCCTCGGGTTGCTGCTCGTCTGGCAGGTCTTCGTCGGTGAGGAGGTGCTGGTCTTCCTCGCGCTCGCGGCCGGGGTGTTCGCGCTGGGCTACGCGCTCGCCGACTCCGGGGCCGCCCGGCGGCTCGCACCGGCCCTCGTCGGCCGGCTCGCGGTGGCGGGCGGGGTGGCGGCGGTGCTGTTGGCGTACCCGCTGTGGTTCCAGTTCCACGGCCCGCAGCACTACTCGGGGATGGCGTTCGACACGCACGGCTTCCAACTGGACGCCGCGTCGTTCACCGCGTCGGCCCGGCAGACCGTCCTCGGCGACGACTGGCTGCCGGGGTTGCTGTCGCCGAACCCGACCGAGGAGAACTCGTTCTTCGGCCCGGGGCTGTTGGTGCTCGCCGTGGTGATCGTGATCTGGCAGTGGCGCCGACCACTGGTCCGGGCACTGGGCGGTTGTGGCCTGGTCTTCGCCCTGCTCTCGCTCGGCACCGAGGTGCGGGTGGACGGCACCGCAACCGGGATCCCGGGGCCGTACCGGCTGGTCGCCGCGCTGCCACTGCTGGACCTCGCCGTGCCGGCCCGGTTCGCGCTGGTCTGCGTACCGGTGCTGGGTGTGTTGGTGGCGCTCTCCCTGGACCGGGTCCGCACCGTGCGCGGGCCGGCGGCGGCGCCGGGCCTGCCGGTGCGGTTGCTGTGGGCCGGTGCGGTCGCCGCCGCGTTGCTGCCCCTGGTCCCGACACCGATCCGGGTGGTGCCGGTCGCGCCGGTGCCGGCGTTCGTCGCCGACGGCGGCTGGCGTGCGCTGGTGCCGCCCGGCCGGACCGTGGTCGGGGTGCCCCCGGTCACCGGTGCCGGGCGCAGCGCGGTGATGCTCTGGTCGGCGCGTAGCGGTCTGGCGTTCCCCGCGCCGGGTGGTTACTTCATCGGCCCCAGCGGCCCGGACGACCCGGCGGCCCGCTGGGGCGCGCCGGACCGGCCCACGTCGGTGCTGTTACGTCGGGTGGCCGAGTCCGGCACGGTGCCGGTGCTCGGCGATGCCGATCGTGACCAGGCCGTCGAGGATCTGCGGCACTGGCGCGCCGCGCTCGTCGTGCTCGGCCGACTGGACCACGGTGACGCGGTCCGGCGGACCGTCGACGATCTGCTCGGCCCGGGTCGACCGGTCGACGGCGGGTGGGTGTGGGACGTTCGGGACCGGGTCGGTTAGTCAGCCCACCAGGGCGCGGACGTCCCAGACCCAGACGTCGTCGACCCGCTGGGGCGGCCCGATCAGGCCGGTGACCAGCTCACGCAGCACCGCCTCGCGGGGGTGCGCCCCGAGCACCACCACCGACGCCCGCCAGAACCGCAGGTCCTCGACGGCCTGGCGGCGGTTCTCGTCGGTGAGCACCGGGACCGCGTTCTTGTCCATGGTGGAGTAGACGAGGGTGCTGGTGGGCCGGTTCGGCGCACCGAAGACACCCTCGCCCAGCTCGTTCGGCCCGATGAAGTAGCCGCCCGGGACGGGGAACTCCTGCCCGGTCAGCGCACTCCAGCGCAGCGTCGGCAGGCCGTGCACGTTGCTCGGGATCGGCACCGGCACCAGGGTCCGGCCCGCCGGCACGTACGGTCGCCAGCCGCCCGCGCTGATGAAGTGCGGCGGCGGGTCGATCTGCTGGGCGGGCAGCGGTCGGGGCAGCAGCGGCAGCACGGCGAGGGTGACCGCCGCGTACCCCAGCGGGCGCAGCCATCGACGGCGTGCCGCGACCGGCGCGGGTGCGCCCGGGTCGTCGGACGTCGCCGGGGTCGGCTCGTCGACGCGCTGGGCCGGCACCCGCGCGGGCTCGGCCACCGCGCGCCCCTGGCGGTGCGCGGCGTCCCAGGTCAACGCCAGCAGTACGCCCACCGCGGCGGCGACCACGAGCGTCAGGCGGGTCGGCATCATCATCTCGACGAGCGGCAGGTCGTCCGGCACGTACGACCACGGGCCACGCACGGTGGTCTCCACACCGTCGAAGCGCACCATCGGCCCGATCGCGGCCACGGTGAACACCACGATCAGCACCGCGACGATCCGCGTGACAAGCGACCGGCGCACGAGCAGGACCAGGGACACCAGCGACAGCAGCACCAACGGCCAGCCGAACCAGGTGTTCTGCTCGGTCAGCCCGATCGTCTGCTCCACCGCCGGATCACCGGCCCAGGTGTCCCGGGCGAAGGTGACGAAGGCCATCAGGTCCTCGCCCCAGTTGTGGAAGACGCCGCCCTGCAACCCCCGGTAGGACTGCGGGCCGTTGAACTGGAACCAGATCGGGTACGCCGCGAGCACCAGGGCCAGCCCGCCGGCGACCCCCAGCCCGGCCGCGAACGTGCCGGCGGCGGCCCAGGCGGCGCGCGGTCGCTGCACGGCGTACGCCAGCACGACGACCAGGCAGGCCAGCGCGGTGAGCAGCAGCATCTCCTCGTTGATGAAGATCTGGTACGTCACCAGCGCGCCGAGCACCAGCCCGTTGCGCCGCCACCGGCCCGGCTCGCCGAGGCGCAGCACCCGCACCACGATCAGTGGCAACAGGAAGTTGGACACGAAGTTGGGTTGACCGTTGGCGTGGTGGATGATTCCCGGCGCGAAGCCGAGGAACGCGCCGCCGACGAACGCCGCCGCCCGGGAGCGCACCAGGTGGCGGGAGAGCATCCAGTACCCGGTGCCGGCGGTGGCCGCCAGCGCCGCGCCCAGGTAGAGCGGGTACATCACCTGGGGGCCGAGCAGCATGGTCAGCGGGGCCAGCGGCAGGGTCACCCCGAGCAGCGAGGTGTTGGCCATCATGTTCACCCCGTCCGGGGCGTTCTGCCGGGCCGTGAAGAGCGGGTTCTCCAGGTGCCGCACCGAGTACGCACCGTGCGCGAACAACCACTCGAACCAGCTGTGGTCGGTGGGCAGGTGAGAGGAAACCCGGCCGGTGACGTCACCCCAGTAGTTGAGGCAGACGAAGATGCCCAGCAGCACATAGGCTCCGAGAGCCAACAGGTCGGCGCGGGCCGGGCGACGTCGGGGCCGCCGTGTCGGCTCGACCTCGGCCGGGTCGGCATCGGTTACGGGATTCAGCGAAGGGTCTACCACCGGCACAGCCACGACGCGCCATCGTACAGGCGCGGGTGCGTCGCTTTTGCCGGCCCGGTGCACTCACGGTCGGTTTGCCGGACGTCACTCGACGGCCAGCACGGCGCGATCACGGAGGGACGGTCGTTGTCGATCATCGAGCTGGGTGAGATCGGGGACGAGTCGACCGCCGGTCCGCCGGTCCGCCGGCCACCCGCCGCCGACCGCCCGGTGCGCGGCGCCGCCGTGCTGCTGCTCACCCTGGTGCTGCTGGCCGGCGCGACACCGCAGCCGCGACGGACGATGACCGTGGTGCCGGCGTCGCGGGCGGACACCGCCTTCCTCACCGCGGACGGCGTCATCGTCATCGACCCGCCGACACCCGACGCGGACCGGCACCTGACCGTGTACGCCCGGCCGGCACCGAACGGCGCCGGTGCGCGGTGGCGGGCGCCGGTGCCCCGCGGCGACGACTACCTCGGCGTCCGGGTCGAGCGGGGGCTGGTGCTGGCCACGAGTGTCGATGCCGAAGACGGGGTGATCGAGACCACCGCCTTCGACGCCGAGACGGGCCAGCAGCGGTGGCGGCACGGGGGTGCCCCCGTGCCGATCGCCGACGGCGGGCTGCTGCTCACGGACATCCGTCAGAACGGGGCGGACCGGATGAGCCGGATCGAGCCCGACACCGGCCGGGTGCTCTGGTCGGTGCCCCTGCTGTCGCCGACCGGCCCCGGCTTCCACGTGAGCGACGATCGGATCGACAGGTTCGTCCTGGTGCAACCCAGCGGCGAGGTCCAGGTGTACGACGCCGACAGCGGTCGCCTGCTGCGCAGCGTCGACACGCTGCCCGGCGACCCATCGGTGTTCCAGCGGGTCCAGGTCGTGGACGACCTGCTGCTGCTCCTCACACCCGGGGAGGTCCCGACGGTGGTGGCCTACGGGCTGGCCGGGCTGGAGCACCGCTGGACGGCCCAGGTGTCTCCGGTGTCCTTCGTGGTCGGTTGTGCCGACCTGCTCTGCGTGTCGGGGCAGGACGGGAGCCTCCAGGTCCTCGATCCGGTCACCGGCGCGGTGCGCTGGTCGGACCTGGGCCGGGAGTTGCTTGCCGACGTGCGCGGCGACCGGCTGCTGATGGCCGGCTCCGGCCGGCGGTACGCGGTGCGCGACGCGGCGACCGGGCGGACGCACACCGAGCTGGGCGACTGGGACCTGCTGCCGGTGCTCTGGCGGGACGATCCGCTGGTCGGGCTGCGGCACGGCGACGACGGCCGGCTGGTCGTCGCCGAACTGGACCTGGCGGCCGGCCGGGCGCGGATCCTCGACGTGCTGCCGGACATCGCGGGCGGTTGCCAGGCGTCGCTACCGATCCTGCTCTGCCAGCGTCTGGACGGCTCGACCGCGCTGTGGCGGTTGCGATCGTGACCGGCCCGGTGATCGACCTCGGTGAGCTGCGGCACGGCCCGGATCCGGAGCCGCTGCCTCGTCCGCCCCGCACAACCGGTCGGCCGTTGCGCTGCGCGCTGGTCCTGCTGCTCGTGTTGGCCACGCTCGTCTCCGCCGCCGTGCCGCCGCGCCGCCCGGCCGCGGTGACGTTGCCCGCACAGCTCGCCGCCGAGACGCTGCTCACCGCCGACCTGTTCGTGGTGCTCGACCCGGACCCGGAGCAGCCGACGCGGCGGCGGATGAGCGCCTTCCGGTTGCCCGACGGCCCGTTGCTCTGGCAGACCGTGGTGCCGGTGCAGGGCCGCAACTGGGGGATCGTGGTGGCGGGCGGGACCCTGCTGGTCACGGTCTACGAGGCGCTGCCGCCCGAGGGGAGCATCCTGACCCTGGCGTTCGACCGGAAGACCGGGGCGTACCGCTGGCAGCAGCCGGGCCGCCCCGACCCGCTGGCCGACGGCAACGTGTTGCTGCAGTCCGGCGCCGACGACGAGCCGGTCAGCCTGCGCGCGGTCGATGCCTGTTGCGGCACCGCGCGCTGGCAGCTGCCCGACGCCGCCGATCACGTCAGCCTCCGGCAGAACTCCCGCGGAGTGGACCGGGTGATCCTGCACCGCAGGAACGGGTTCACCGAAGTGCATGACGCGATCACCGGCACGGCGCTGGCTGGGGCCAACCTGCCCACCGGGTCGCTCGAACAGGTACAGGTGGTGAACGACCTCCTGGTGACCACCCGCCCGGTGCCGCCCACGATCACCGCCTACGGGCTGGACCGGCTGGACCAGCGCTGGAGCACCGCCACCACCGATCGGATCGACTTCGTCGATGACTGCGGTCCCGTCCTGTGCTCGCAGCGACACGAGGCCGGGCTGTGGGGAGTGGATCCAGCGACCGGCCAGGTGCGCTGGCGCAGCGACGGCTGGGCGTGGGTCTTCCCGTACGACGGACGGGTAGTGGCCATCCCGACGAGCAACGCGCGCGCCACGGCCCAGCAGTTCGTCGTGCTCGATCCGCTGACCGGCCGGAAGCTGGCCGACCTGGGCCGGTGGGAGCTGGCCCAGTTCGACCTCGACGGCCCGCTTGTCGGCATGCGTCCACACCCGGACGGCGGGATGGTCGTCGCGGAGTTGGACGTCCGCGCCGGAAAGGCGCGCGTGCTGGACGTGCTCGCGGACGTCGCCGGAAACTGCCAGGCGGTCGTCGGCTTCCTGCTCTGCCAGTCGGTGGACGGCTCGTACCGGCTGTTCCGGATGCCGCGGTGACCGGCTCGATGATCGACCTCGGCGAGCTGCGGCACGGCCCGGAGCCGGACGCCGCGTCGTTGCCCCGCCCACCACGCGCCCACGGCCGGCCGCTGCGCTGCGTGCTGGTCCTGCTGCTCGTGCTGGCCACCCTCGCCGCCGCCGCCGCGCCACCGCCGGGGCGGGCCGTGGTGACGGTGCCCGCCCAGGCCGGCGCCGACATGCTCGTCGACGGCGACCTGGTCCTGGTGATCAACCCGGTCACCGTCCAGGCGCCGCAGTGGCGGCTCGCCGCCTTCCGGCTGTCCGACGGCGAGCCGGTCTGGGACGCGCCGCTGCCCGGGCAGGCCCGCTTCTGGGCAATCCTGCCGAAGAGCGGAATGCTGCTGGTCACCGGCTACGAGATCGGCGCGGACCCGCAGGCCAGCCTCACCGTGGCGCTGGACCGGGCCACCGGGGCGTACCAGTGGCAGCAGCCGGACAGCCCCGTCGAGCTGGCCGACGGCAACCTGCTCCTGCGCTCCAACGGCGAGGAGGAACCGGTCCGCCTGCGGTCGGTCGATCCCTGCTGTGGCACGGTGCGCTGGCAGGTGACCGCCCCCACCGTCGGCGTCGACGCGCAGCTCGCCGACGAGAGGGCGGAGCGGCTGGTGTTCACCGACGTGGACGGCCCGGTCGAGGTACGCGACACGCGGACCGGCGCGGTGCTGGTGCGCGCCGACCTGCGCCCACCCGGCGGTGGGCCACTCACCTACGTGCAGGTGGTGGACGACCTGGTGCTGACCGTCGGTGGGGAACCGAAGGCGATCACCGCCTACGGGCTGGACCGGCTGGACCGGCGGTGGAGCACCACGACCGACGAGGTCGACATCGTCCAGGACTGCGGCAGCGTCCTGTGTCTGCGTACCCGCTCCGCCGGGCTGTGGGCGGTCGACCCCGCGACCGGCGAGGTGCGCTGGCGCAGCGACCGCTGGTCGTGGGCCTGGCCGTCCGGCGGCCGGCTGCTGTCCAGCGTGATCAGCAACGATCCGGCGGGGCAGTTCTTCGCCATCGACGCGTTGACCGGCCGGGAGCTGGCCGACCTGGGCCGGTGGGAGCTGTCCGAGGTCGACACCCGTGGCCGGCTGCTCGGCGTCCGCCAGAATCCGGACGGCGGGGTGCTGGTCGGCGAGTTGGACGTCCGCGCCGGCCAGACGCGCATCGTGGACGTGCTGCCGGAGGCCACCGGGGCGTGCCAGGCGATCTCGGGCAACCTGCTGTGCGCCGGCACCGGCGGCTCGTACCGGATCTGGCGGTTGCGCGACTGACCGCCGGCCGGCCTGGGCGGGCGGCGAGGGAGGATGGTTGCTGGCTGGCACTAGGTTGTCGGTGGTCAGCAGCGAGGAGGCCGGGATGCGGGTACTGGTGGTGGAGGACGAGCGCAACCTCGCCGACGCGATCGCGCGCGGGTTGCGCAAGCGGGGGATGGCTGTCGACGTGGCGTACGACGGCGACGCCGGCCACGAGGCGGCGTTCGTCACCCGGTACGACGTGGTGGTGCTCGACCGCGACCTGCCCGGCGTGCACGGTGACCAGATCTGCGCGGACCTGGCCGCCTCGGGCGCACTGACCCGGGTGCTGATGCTCACCGCGAGCGGCACGGTGGCCGACCGGGTGGAGGGGTTGCAGATCGGCGCGGACGACTACCTGTCCAAACCGTTCGCCTTCGACGAGTTGGTCGCCCGGGTGCAGGCGCTGGGCCGGCGGGCCACCCCGGCCGCACCGCCGGTGCTCGAACTGGCCGACCTGGTGCTCGACCCCGCCCGCCGGGTGGCCACCCGCGCCGGGGTGCCGGTCGACCTGACCAACAAGGAGTTCGGGGTGCTCAGCGAGCTGCTCAAGGCGCGCGGCGCGGTGGTTTCCAGCGAGGAGCTGCTGGAACGGGTCTGGGACGCGAACACCGACCCGTTCACCACGATCGTCCGCGTCACCGTGATGACGCTGCGCAAGAAGCTCGGTGACCCGCCGCTGATCGAGACCGTGGTGGGCGCGGGCTACCGCACGGCCGAGGTGGGCGCGTGAGCCGCCGGGTGCGGCCCACCCTGCGGTTGCGGCTGACGCTGCTCAACGGCGTGCTGCTGGTCGGCGCGGGTGCGATCCTGGTGCTGCTGGCCTGGCTGCTGGTCCGCGACGCGCTGCGCCCCACCGACGAGCTGCTGCCCGGCACGACGGTGCTGCTCTCCGACGGCGGGCGGATGGACGCGGCCGAGTGGCAGCGGCGACTTGTCGACGCCGCGTCCGGGGAGCTGCTGGCCAAGGGTCTGGTCGCGCTCCTGGCGATCAGTGTGGTCGGGGTGGCCGGCGCGTACGCGGTGGCGGGTCGGGCGCTGCGCCCACTGCACCAGGTCACCGCGACCGCGCAGCGCCTCGGCGAGGCCACCCTGGACCAGCGGATCGGCTACTCGGGCGCCGACGACGAGGTGGCCGAGCTGGCCAAGACGTTCGACGCCATGCTGGACCGGATCGCATCCGCGTTCGAGGCGCAGAAGCGTTTCGTGGCGAACGCCTCGCACGAGCTGCGAACTCCGCTGGCCGTGATGCGTACCGAGATCGAGGTGACGCTCAGCGACGACGACGCGGATACCGCCGAGTACCGCCGGATGGCGACGGTGGTCCGGGACGCGTCCGAGCGGGCCAACGGCCTGGTGGACGCGCTGCTGGTGTTGGCCCGCAGCGAGGCGCAGGCCGGCCGGCAGTTGGGCCGGCGTACCGAGTGTGACCTGTCGGCGGGCACCGCGAACGCGTTGTCGGCGATGCGCCGCGAGGTGGAGCGGATCGGCCTGCGGGTGCAGACGTCGCTGGAGTCCGCGCCGGTGGTGGGTGACCCGGGGCTGCTGGACCGGTTGGCCGGCAACCTGATCGAGAACGCGGTTCGCTACAACCACCTGCACGGCCGGCTCTGGGTGCGTACCGGCACCGACGGTCACCGGTCCTGGCTGGTGGTCGGCAACACGGGGTTCGAGGTGGACCAGGCCGACGTGCCGGGGCTGTTCGAGCCGTTCCGGCGTGGCGGCCGGGAACGCACCGGGGCCCGCGGGTCCGGGCTGGGCCTGTCCATCGTCCGCGCGGTCTGCACGGCGCACGGCGGCACGGTACGGGTGATCGCGCAGCCCGGCGGTGGCCTGGAGGTCACTGTCACGCTGCCCTCGGCCGACGCCCCGGCGGTCAACGGCTCGGTGCCCACCGTCGGCTGAACGGGGTTGCGTGCTCCACTCCGCCGATGGCAAGATCGCGTGGTCAGATCGAGACGGAAGGGGGTGCGTCGATGTCCACCAACCACGACTCCGCGCCCCGGGTCCACGAAGGCTGACTCCCCGAGGCGGAGCGTCCCATCCTGCTCGGAGGGAACACCCGTGTATCCACGGATCCGCAACATCAGTTTCGACTGCCACGACACGTACGCCCTGGCTGGCTTCTGGGCCGCCGTGCTCGGGTACGCCCGACACTCCGACGACGCCCCGGGTGACCCGGAGGCGGCCCTGCTGCCGCCGGACGACGCCACCCCGAACCTGTTCTTCCAAGAGGTGCCGGAGGAGAAGGTGACGAAGAACCGGCTCCACATCTGCCTGGAACCTGTCGACCGGACCAGAGATGAGGAGGTCGAACGGGTGCTCGGCCTCGGTGCCACCCTGGTCACCGACCGTCGGAACGCCGATGGCACGGGCTGGGCGGTGCTCGCCGACCCGGAGGGGAACGAGTTCTGCGTGCTGCGCAGCGCCGGGGAGCGTGTCGCCACCACCCCTGTGGAGGAACAGCTGTGAGTTCGACGATCCACAACATCAGCATCGACTGCCATGACACGTACGCCCTGGCCGGCTTCTGGGCGCAGGTGTTCGACTGCCCCCGGCATCCGGACGACTTCCCCGGCGACCCGGAGGCGATGCTCCTGCCGCCGGGTGGTCCGGAGGTGCTCTTCCTCGCCGTGCCCGAGGGCAAGACGGTGAAGAACCGACTGCACCTGGACCTGCAACCCGCCGACCGCACCCGGGCCGAGGAGGTCGAGCGGCTGATCGGCATCGGCGCGACGCTTGTCGCCGATCACGTCGGCCCGACCGGCGGCGGTTGGGTGGTGCTCGCCGACCCGGAGGGCAACGAGTTCTGCGTGCTCGGCAACGCCGCCGAGCGGGCGGCCGCAGCGGCGGCGCGGGCCGCGGTGGGCGAATCGGCCTGACCACCGACATGCGGCACGAGGCCCCGGGCACCCGAGGGTGGCCGGGGCCTCGGTCACGTACCGGTCAGGAACGCTGTTCGATCTGACCGCGGATCGTGGTGAACTCGGCCTTCGCCTGGTCGGCGGACTTGAAGTACATGACCACCGCGCCGACGCTGCCCCGGTCGGCCCAGATGCAGACGCCGAGCGGCACGCCATTTGTCGTGCCCGCGCCGCAGCGCGCCTTGCCACCGAGCGGACCCGGCTCGACCGGCGCCATGCCGGTCAGGCTCAGCTCGGTCTTGAAGCCGGTCTCCGCGTCGTTCAACTCCTTGTCCGGGTCCGCCCAGATGCCCGAGGCGGCGACCATCATGAGGAGATCCTGCTTGGCCGGGTCGCCGTAGAAGCCGCCGACGGCGCTTGTCTCGTTCTGCGCCGTCGACTTCAGGTCGGTGACCATCATCTCGGCGGCCGTCAGCAACTCCGGGTTGGTGTTCTTCGGCCGGCCGGCGAGGGTGTCCGGCGCGACCACCCGGGTGTTGGCGGCCTCGACCGCGTCGCCCACGTCGTCCTTGAGGGTGAACCAGGCGATCGCCGCGCCGCCCAGGCAGAGCACCAGCAGCGAGGCCAGCACGATCAGCACGATCTTGCCGACGTTCGACTTCTTCGCCGGCGGCGGGCCCGCGAGCTGGCCGGGAGCGCCGTACGGCTGGCCCGGCTGCGGCGGTGGCCAACCACCGGGCTGCTCTGGCTGGCCCGGCTGCTCTGGCTGGCCGGGCTGCTGCGGCGGGTTGGGGGAATCGTGCGGCGGGCCGTACGGGGTGGCCGGCGGCTGAGACATCAGTTAGCTCCAAGTCAGGGGTGCAAAGCGCGTGATCCTAACCCGCCCCGGCCACCGGTGCCGCCCCCGCGTGGCTCCCCTCCGCTGGCCGGCTGATCACAAACGGTCGCGGTGGTCGGCCGTCCACGAGGGGCGGTCCGACCACCGCGACGGTGGTGCTGCGCTCTTTCTCAGGCGGGCAGGCTCGCCGCCCCGCGGGGCAGGAACCGCTGACCGGTGACCCGCTCGGAGGTGCCGGTCCGATCCAGGTACGGCGTTACGCCACCCAGGTGGAACGGCCAACCGGCGCCCAGGATCATGCACAGGTCGATGTCCTGCGCCTCGGCGACCACGCCCTCGTCCAGCATCAGCCGGATCTCCTGCGCGAGCGCGTCGAGCGCGTTCTGGCGTACCTGCTCGGCGGTCAGCGGCTGGTCGCCCACGACGAGCAGCTTGGCCACCTCGTCGTTGACCTGGTCGTCGACCACGATCGGCTGACCGGAGTCGGCGATCCGCCTGAGGTTCTCGCTCACGCCGAACCGGTCCGGGTACGCCGCGTGCAGGGTGCCGCCCACGTGGTACGCGACGGCCGGCCCGACCAGCTGGAGCAGGGCGAGCGGGCGCATCGGCAGGCCCAGCGGGTCCAGTGCGCTGTTCGCCACGTCGAGCGGGGTGCCGGCGTCCACGGCGGCGAAGACGGTGCCCAGGAAGCGGGTGAGCAGCCGGTTGACCACGAACGCCGGGGCGTCCTTGACCAGCACGCTCGACTTCTTGAGCTGCTTGCCGACCGCGAACGCGGTGGCCAGGGTGGCATCGTCGGTGCGCTCGCCCCGGACGATCTCCAACAGCGGCAGCACCGCGACCGGGTTGAAGAAGTGGAAACCGACGACCCGCTCCGGGTGCTCCAGCTCGGCGGCCATCTCGGTGATCGACAGCGAACTGGTGTTGGTGGCGAGCACCGCCTCCGGGGAGACGATCTTCTCCAGCTCGGCCCAGACCTGCTTCTTGACGCCCAGGTCCTCGAAGACCGCCTCGATGACGAAATCGGCGTCGGCGAAGGCGCCCTTGTCGACAGTGCCGCTGACCAGGCCGTACAGCTTGGCGGCGGTGCCCTTGTCCATCCGGCCCTTGGTGACGGCCTTCTCGATCTGGGTGTGCACGTAGCCGACGCCCTTGTCCACCCGGGACTGGTCCAGGTCGCTCATGACGACCGGCACCTGGAGACGACGGGCGAACAGCAGCGCCAACTGGCTGGCCATCAGGCCGGCGCCGACGATGCCGACCTTGGTGATGGTGCGGGCCAGGCCCTTGTCCGGTGCGCCGGCCGGCCGCTTGGCCCGCCGCTGCACCAGGTCGAAGGCGTACAGGCCGCTGCGCAGTTCCTCGGAGAAGACCAGGTCCGCGAGGGCCTCGTCCTCGGCGGCGGTGCCGGCGGCGAAGTCGCCGTCCTTGGCCGTCTCCAGCAGGTCCAGCGCCTTGTACGCGGCCGGGACCGCGCCGTGCAGCCGCTGGTTCAGCGTCTCCCGGGCGAAGTAGAGCACGCCCGCCCACATGTCCTTGTCGACCTCGGGCCGGGTGACCGTCACCTGACCGCGCACCACGTCGGCCGCCCACTCCAGGGAACGCTCCAGGAAGTCGGCCGGCTCCAGCAGGATGTCCGCGATGCCCAGCTCGGCGGCCTGCTTCGGCTTGAGCATCTTGTTCTGCATCAGCGGGTTCTGGATGATCACCTGGGTCGCGGCGGGGATGCCGATCAGGTTCGGCAGCAGTTGCGTACCGCCCCAGCCGGGCACCAGACCGAGGGAGACCTCGGGCAGCGCGAGGGCCGCCGCACCACCGGAGAGCGTCCGGTAGTGGCAGTGCAGCGCCAACTCCAGGCCGCCGCCCATCGCCGCGCCGTTGACGAACGCGAAGGTGGGGACCGCGCTGTCCTTCAGCCGGGCGAAGACCCGGTGGCCGAGGCGGCCGATCTCCAACGCCTGCGCGCGGTCGGCGAGCTGCGGCAGGCCCAGGATGTCCGCACCCACGCAGAAGATGTACGGCTTGCCGGTGACCGCGATGAACGCCGGGTCGGCGGCGAGCGCGGCGGTGATCGCCTCGTCCAGGCTGGCCAGCCCGCCCGGCCCGAAGGTGTTCGGCTTGGTGTGGTCGAGCCCGTTGTCCAACGTGATCAGGGCGGCGGGCCGGTCCAGCCCCGGCACGTTCACCTGGCGCAGCAGCGCGCGGGTGACGACCTCGTTCGGTGCGGTCAGCGCGCTCACTTGTTGCCACCCTCCCAGTGCGGGTTCTCCCAGATGACCGTGCCGCCCATGCCGATGCCGATGCACATCGCGGTCACGCCGTAGCGGACCTCGGGGTGCTCGGCGAACTGCCGGGCCAGCTGTGTCATCAGCCGTACGCCGGAGGACGCGAGGGGGTGGCCGATGGCGATCGCGCCGCCCCACGGGTTGACCCGCGGGTCGTCGTCGGCGATGCCGAAGTGGTCGAGGAAGGCGAGCACCTGCACGGCGAACGCCTCGTTCAGCTCGAACAGGCCGATGTCGTCGATGCTGAGCCCGGCGAGACGCAGCGCCTTCTCCGTCGACGGGATCGGGCCGACGCCCATCACCTCCGGCTCCACACCGACGAAGCCGAACGACACCAGCCGCATGGCGACCGGCAGACCCAGCTCGCGGGCGGTGGCCTCGTCGGCGAGCAGGCTCGCGGTGGCGCCGTCGTTCAGGCCGGCCGCGTTGCCCGCGGTGACCTTGCCGTGCGGGCGGAACGGGGTCTTCAGGGTGGCGAGCTTCTCCAGCGACGTGTCCCGTGGGGCCTCGTCCACCGTCGCCAGGCCCCAGCCACCCTCCGCGTCCCGGATGGACATCGGCACCAGGTCGTCCTGGAGCTTGCCGTTGGCGTACGCCTTCGCGGTCTTCTGCTGCGAGGCGAGCGCGAACGCGTCGGTGCGGGCCTTGGTGATGTGCGGGACCCGGTCGTGCAGGTTCTCCGCGGTGGCGCCCATGACCAGCGCGGAAGGGTCGACAAGCTTCTCCGCGATGATGCGCGGGTTGGGGTCGACGCCCTCACCCATCGGGTGGTG
Source organism: Micromonospora sp. NPDC049171 (assembly GCF_040648275.1). Lineage (NCBI taxonomy): Bacteria > Bacillati > Actinomycetota > Actinomycetes > Micromonosporales > Micromonosporaceae > Micromonospora > Micromonospora sp. NPDC049171. The sequence continues at coordinate 49,555 of NZ_JBEZDJ010000029.1, read as the reverse complement.
CCCCATGTGCTCGACGCCACCGGCGATGGCGACGTCGTACGCGCCCATGGCGATGCCGCTGGCCACGGTGGTCACCGCGGTCATCGCGCCGGCGCACATCCGGTCGATGGCGAAGCCGGGAACGGTCTTGGGCAGCCCGGCCAGCAGGGCGGCGGTGCGGCCGATGGTGAGGCCCTGGTCGCCGATCTGGGTGGTGGCCGCGATGGCGACCTCCTCGACCCGCTCCGGAGGCAGTTGCGGGTTGCGCCGCATCAGCTCACGGATGCAGCGGATCACCAGGTCGTCGGCGCGGGTGTTGGCGTACATGCCACCCGCCTTGCCGAACGGGGTACGGACACCGTCGACAAAGACGACATCCCGAACTTCACGGGGCACTTGAGCCTCCTATTCGACCACGATCCGACCTTCGCGGAGCGGCACTCCGGACCGGACAAGGGTCGCCGACACGGGCACGTTCCCCCAAATGCTACTCGCCAGTAACCACCCCGGTCCCCAAGCCCCCCTGTGGCCCACCCCACACCCCCACACCCCCCACCCCCCACCCCCCCACCTCCGGCCCCCACCCCCCGGTTCTTCCGTTGATCATGGAGTTGTTGTCGCGACACGCCGGTGGCGGTGGCTATAACTCCATGATCAACGCCAGGGGGGAGGGGGGAGGGGGGAGGGCGCAGGGGGTGGGTTGTTAGGGGGTGGGGGTTAGGGCTTCGGTTAGGGCGGGGGTTAGGAGGTTGATCTGCCATTCGCGGGCGTTGAGGCCGCGCAGGGTCTCCGCGACCGCGTCCTCGGTGAGCTCCTCCGGCGGGGTCCAGGCCAGCCGGCGAATCGAGTCCGGGGTGATCAGGTTCTCCGGCGGCAGGTTGTGCTCACCGGCGATGCGGACCACCACCTCCCGACACCGGGCCAACCGGCCAGCCGCCACCGGATCCCGTTCGGCCCACCGGTGTGGCGGTGGTGGGCCCTCCACGGTCGGGGAGACCGGCAGCGAGTCGTCCGGCAACTGCCGGGCGTCGTCGAGCGCGGCAAGCCAGGTGCGGGCCAACCGCCGGACCGACCGACCGCCGAAACCGGGCAGGGTCAGCAGGGTCTTCTCGTCCTTCGGGTCCAACTCGGCAGCGGCGATGATCGCCGAGTCGGGCAGCACCCGACCGGGCGCGGCGTCCCGCCGGGCCGCGATCTGGTCCCGCGCGTACCACATCGAGCGGACCCGGGCCTGGGCCCGCGCCCCCCGCAGCCGGTGGATGCCGGAGGTACGCCGCCAGGGCTCCGCCCGGACCCGCGGCGGGCGCGCACCGGTGCGGACCAGCGCGGCGAACTCCTCCGCCGCCCAGGCCGACTTGCCCTGTCGGGTCAGCTCGGCGTCGAGTGCGTCGCGCAGGTCGGTGAGCATCTCCACGTCGAGGGCGGCGTACGTCAGCCACGACTCGGGCAGCGGTCGACTCGACCAGTCGGCGGCCGAGTGGTGCTTCTCCAGGGTGAACCCGAGCAACTGCTCGGTCAGCGCGGCCAGCCCGACCCGCTCGAACCCCGCCAGCCGAGCCGCCAACTCGGTGTCGAACAACCGGCGCGGGCGCAGCCCCACCTCGGCCAGGCAGGGCAGATCCTGGCTGGCCGCGTGCAGCACCCACTCGGCATCCCCGATCGCCGCGTCCAGCGCACTGAGGTCGGGCAGTGGCAGCGGGTCGATCAGCGCTGTGCCGGCGCCGGCCCGGCGCAGTTGCACCAGGTACGCGCGCTGGCTGTAGCGGTAGCCGGAGGCGCGTTCGGCGTCCAGGGCGACGGGGCCGCTGCCCGCCGCGAAGCGGGCCACGACCTCGGCGAGCTGGGCCGGAGCGGCCACCGGCTCGGGGGTGCCGTCACGCGGTGCGATCAGCGGAACGGGCCCACCGTCGGTCGGGTCCACCCCATCGCCCGCCGGCTGCGGCTGGGCCGACGGCGGGTGCTGGGGTGCGTTGCCCGGGAGTTCTTCGGCGGGCCGACGGCGCAGGGGTGGTTCGTCGGTCACCTGCCAACCCTAGTGCGCGCGATGATCCGGCGTGTGCAGCCGGTCCGGCGCGTGTCGGTCAGGTGTCCGCGGGGTGTCCTTCCGCGCGCCGAACATCAGGCTGCGCCGGCGGGGCGGCGGTCGGAGAGGGCAGTCACGCCGGGTGGGGGAAGGCCGGCTGTGGAGGCGAGCAGTGCGCACCAGCCGAGCAGGTGCGGGGTCAGGTCGTCGTCGACAGGCGTCCAGGAGGCGCGGATCTCGATGTCGCCCACCGTCGGTGGGCCGGCCAGGTCGCCGAACCGGGTCGACATGGTCTGCGTCACCGTCCCGCCGATCGCCCGGTGACCGGCATCCTGGGCGTCCAACGCGTCGGTCAGCCACGTCCAGCCGACCCCGGGCAGCAGCGGGTCGGCGGCCAGGTCGACCTCCAACTCGGCGGTCACGTAGGTGACCAACCGCAGGGTGCCCTGCCACGCCTCGTGGCCGACCGGGTCGTGCAGCAGGATCAACCGGCCGGTCGCCACCTCGTCGCCGTCGCGCAGCACCGCCGCGGAGAGCGCGAACGCGTACGGGGCCAACCGCTGGGGGGCGCCGACCTCCTCCAGCGTGATCTCCGGCCGGGGGGTCGCCGATCGCAGCCCGGCGACCGCGCGGGCGAACGTCTCCGGGAGCGCGATCGGGGGGGCCATGTCGGCAGCCTATGCCGCAGTCGGTCCCCCGCTTCGACGGCGCGCCGACACCCGTGCCGCACCGGGGCTCCGGCAGAAGTCGCTCGTCCTTTCACCCCAGGTGGGGTGGGGGTGGTGGGCGTGGCACGATTGCGGCGATGACCACGGACACCACGGGCTCTGTCGCCCGAGACGGAGAACCCCGCCCCGGCGGACCAGCCGACTCGCCCTTCGTCAGGGCCTGCCGACGACGGCCCGGCCCGCACACACCGGTCTGGTTCATGCGCCAGGCCGGCCGCTCGCTGCCGGAATACCGGGAGATCCGGGCGACCGTGCCGATGCTGGAGTCCTGCCGCCGCCCGGAGCTGGTCACCGAGATCACGCTCCAGCCGGTGCGCCGGCACGGAGTGGACGCGGCCATCCTGTTCAGCGACATCGTGGTGCCGGTCGCCGCGGCCGGCGTCGACCTGGACATCGTGCCGGGCACCGGCCCGGTGGTCGCCGAGCCGATCCGCACCGCCGCCGACGTCGAGCGGGTCCGCCCGATCACCCGCGACGACGTCTGGTACGTGGACGAGGCGGTCCGGCAGTTGGTGGTCGAGCTGGGCGACACCCCGCTGATCGGTTTCGCCGGCGCGCCGTTCACGCTGGCCAGCTACCTGGTCGAGGGCGGGCCGTCGCGCACCCACGCGAAGACCAAGGCCCTGATGTACGGCGACGAGGCGCTGTGGCACGCGCTCTGCGGCCGGCTGGCCGAGGTGACGCTCGCCTTCCTGCGGGTGCAGATCGAGGCCGGGGTCTCCGCCGTGCAGCTGTTCGACTCGTGGGCCGGCACGCTGTCCGAGGCCGACTACCGCCGCTACGTGCTGCCGCACTCCACAGCCGTGCTGAGCGGGCTGGCGCACGCCGGGGTGCCGCGGATCCACTTCGGGGTGGGCACCGCCGAGCTGCTCGGCGCGATGGGCGAGGCCGGCGCGGACGTGGTCGGCGTCGACTGGCGTACCCCGCTGGACGTGGCGACGCGGCGGATCGGCCCGGACAGGGCGGTGCAGGGCAACCTGGACCCGACCGTGCTGCTCGCGCCGTGGCCGGTGGTGGAGGCCGAGGTGCGCCGCATCCTGGAGCAGGGCCGGGCGGCCCCCGGGCACGTGTTCAACCTCGGCCACGGTGTGCTGCCGGAGACCGACCCGGAGGTGCTGACCCGGGTGGTCGCGCTGGTGCACGAGCTGTCCAGCCGCCGGGCCGACCAGGGCTGAGCAGGCGATGCGGCAGCCCTGGCGGGTGGCGGTGGTCGGCGGCGGGATCGCCGGGCTGGCCGCCGCGGTCCGGTTGCGCGAGCGCGCACCGGCCGGCACCGAGATCACGGTGTACGAGCAGTCCGGCGCACTGGGCGGCAAGCTGCGTACCGGGGAGTTGGCCGGCCAGCCGGTGGAGTTCGGCGCCGAGTCGTTCCTGCTGCGGGACCCGACCGGGGGCGAGTCCGCCGCGGTGGCCCTGATCCGGCGACTCGGGTTGGCCGACAAGATCGTGCACCCGACGGTGGGGCAGGCCGCGCTGGTGATCGACGCTGGGCTGCGCCCCATCCCGGGCGGCACGCTGGTGGGCGTACCCGGGGATCTGGACCGGGTGACGTCGGTCGCCTGCCCGGTCGCGGGCGCCGACACCGACGACGGGCGGCCTCTGGTCGGGCCGGACGCGGACGTCTCGGTTGGCGCGTTGGTCCGGTCCCGCTTCGGTGACGAGGTGGTCGAGCGACTTGTCGACCCGATGCTGGGTGGCGTGTACGCGGGCCGCGCCGACGATCTGTCGCTGGTCACGACGATGCCGGCGCTGGCCCGCACGGCCCGGGTGGAGCACACCCTGACCGGCGCGGTCCGGGCCGCGCAGGCCGCCGCGCCGCGTGCTCCCGGCGCCCCGGTGTTCGGCACCCTCGCGGGTGGGCTCACCACCCTGGTGGAGGCGGCGGCGACGGCCAGCGGCGCGACGGTACGGCGAAACGCCGCAGTCCGTGAGCTGACCCCGACCGACACGGGCTGGCGGCTCACCGTCGGCCCGACCCGCGATCCCGTGCTGGTGGACGTGGACGCCGTGGTGCTGGCGGTGCCGGCGCGACCGGCGGCCCGGCTGCTCGCCGACCCGGCCCCGGCGGTCGCGGCGGGCGTCGGTGCGCTGGACTACGCGAGCGTCGCGCTCGTCACCCTGGCGCTGCCACAACCGCACCTGCCCGAGTTGTCCGGCTTCCTGGTGCCCAGCACCGAGGGGCTGTTGATCAAGGCGGCGACCTTCTTCACCACCAAGTGGGGGCACCTGCGCCGGCCGGACGGGCTGGCGTTGGTGCGCGCCTCGGTGGGCCGGTACGGCGAGGAGGCGCACCTGCAACGCCCCGACGCGGACCTGGCGAGCACCGTGCATCGAGAGTTGTCGGCGGTGCTCGGCACCCCGCTGCCCGCCCCGGTCGACGGGCACGTGCAGCGGTGGGGCGGCGCGCTGCCGCAGTACGCCCCGGGGCACGCCGACCGGCTCGCCGCCGCACGGGCGGCGTTGCGGGCCGCGCACCCCACCCTGGTCCTCGCCGGCGCCGGTTACGACGGCGTCGGCATCCCGGTCTGCGTCCGCTCCGGCGAGACGGCGGCCGACGAGATCATTACAGCACTGGGAGGATCGGCGAGATGACCGAGCAGACCAACGCGGCCCGCCTGCGGGAGCTCAACGACAGCATCCGCTACACGATGTGGTCGGTGTTCCGGGCCAGTGCCCCGCTGCCGTCCCTGCGGGACAACGTCACCGGCGAGGTCGTGGCCCTCTTCGACGAGTTGGCCGGCAAGGACGTGGTGGTCCGGGGCGTGTACGACGTCTCCGGTCTGCGCGCCGACGCGGACGTGATGATCTGGTGGCACTCGGCGTCCCCCGACGCGCTGCAGGACGCGTACCTGCGGTTCCGCCGCACCACGCTGGGCCGGGCGCTGACCCCGGTCTGGTCGCAGATGGCGCTGCACCGGCCAGCCGAGTTCAACAAGAGCCACATCCCGGCGTTCCTGGCCGGCGAGGAGGCCCGCCCCTACATCTGCGTGTACCCGTTCGTCCGCTCCTACGAGTGGTACCTGCTGCCCGACGCCGAGCGGCGCGAGATGCTGGCCGAGCACGGCAAGATGGCCCGCGGCTACCCGGACGTACGCGCCAACACGGTCGCCTCGTTTGCGTTGGGTGACTACGAGTGGATGCTCGCCTTCGAGGCCGACGAGCTGCACCGGATCGTGGACCTGATGCGGGACCTGCGCGCCTCCAGCGCCCGCCGGCACGTCCGCGAGGAGGTCCCGTTCTACACGGGCCGCCGCCGCTCGGTCGCCGAGATCGTCAACTGCCTGGTCTGACCCCCGGCTACCCGCCGGCCGGTGCCGCACCCCCGCCCGGGTGCGGCACCGGACGGAGGTCAACTGGTCGACGTGCAGGAGACCAGCGGAACCGGGTTGCTGCCGTTCCACGAGCCGAGGAAACCGAACGTGGTGCTCGCGCCGGCGGCGAGGGTGCCGTTGTGGTTGGCGTTGCGTGCGGTGACCAGCGAGCCGTTGGTGCTGACCGTGGAGTTCCACGATGAGGTGACCTGCTGGCCGTTGTTGTAGTTCCAGCTCACCGACCAGCCCTTGGTGGGCGAGCCGCCCGCGCTGACCTTCACCTCGGCCTGGAAGCCGCCGGCCCACTGGCCGGTGACCTGGTACGTCGCCGTGCAGGCCCCGGCCGGCGGCGGAGTGCTCGGCGGCGGCGTGGTCGGCGGCGGCGTGGTGGGCGGGGGCGTGGTGGGCGGGGGAGTGGTCGGCGGCGGCGTGGTCGGCGGCGGGGTGCTCGTGCCGCCGCCGAAGGTGACGTCGCTGCACAGGTAGTACGACTGGTCGAAGTGGCTGGCCTGCCAGACGGTGTAGACCATGTGCCGTCCGGTGCGCCCGGGCGCGTTGACCGGGATCTGGATGGAGACACCACCGGTGTCCGGGTTCCACTGGGAGGCCGGGGTGTTGCCGATCTGACCGGCCAACTCCAGGTCGTCCCAGCCGAGCGGCTCGGTGAGCGCGTCGAAGCCCTGCTTGGTCACGTACACCCGGATGTAGTCGGCGCCGTGACTGGCCCCGTCGAAGAAGCGAAGCCGGAAGTTGTTCGACACCGCTGTGGTCTTCCACGCGCCGATGGTGTCCAGCGCGTTGTAGCGGCCGTTCTGGGTGCGACCGCCGCTGCACAGCTGGCCGTTGGGGACGGCGGCCTGGTGGTTGCCGCCCACACCCTCACGGAACAGGCCGTTCCAGTTCCACATGGCCTGCGGGTCGGCCTGCCAGGCCTGCCAGCACATCGGGTCCTCGGTGGCCATCCGGGGGTTCTGGAACTCGGCGCCCCACCGTTGCCAACAGCTGTAGTTGCGCGAGGCCGGGTCGACGACCGACCCGTGCGCGGAGGCGGGCTGGGACTGCATGGTGTTTATCGCGGTCGTCAACAGCAGCGTGCTGGTCGCCACGATGGCGAACAACCAGAGCACGCGTCGAGATCGGGTGAGAGTGGACATGGAGCCCCCGGGGGGATGAGGTCGGTCGGACGACGGCACCCGGATCGACGGGAGTTGCCCACTCCCGTGCCCACTCGCTGGCTCCCGCGATGGCTCTCCCCGGAACGATGCCAGGTTGATCGTCAGCCGTCAATGGCATCGCGCCGCATCGGGGTGTGCGGGATGCCGTCCTCGACGTACTCCGGGCCGCTGACCGCGAAACCGTGCCGGGTGTAGAACGCGACCAGGTGCGACTGGGCGTCCAGCACGCAGGGCCGGTTGCCCACCACCTCCAACGCCGCGGTCATCAGCCGGCCGGCGTGTCCGCCGCCGCGCGCCGCCGGGGCCACCACCACCCGACCGATCCGGGCGGCGCCGTCCGGGTCGGCCAGGATTCGCAGGTACGCCAGCGGCGCGCCGCCGTCGGTGAGCCAGAGATGCCGGGTGCCCGGCTCCACGTCGCGTCCGTCGAGCTCCGGGTAGGGGCAGTTCTGCTCCACCACGAACACGTCGATGCGCAGTTTTAGCAGGTCGTGGAAGGTGCGGGCGTTCAGGTCGGCGAAGGACGCCGTCCGGATTTCGGTGGTCTGCGAGGGCATCCGACGATGGTAGGCCGCCTCAGGGGGTGCGCGGTCGAGGTGCCAGGTAGGTGGCGGCCACGGCGGTGAGCAGCAGGGCACCGCCGACGCTGACCGGCAGCGGCAGCGGCTCGTGCAGCAGGGCCACCGCCAGTGCCGCGGCGGTGAGCGGTTCGAGCAGGGTCAGCACGGCGGCGACGCTGCCCTCGGTCGTGCGCAGGCCGGCGTAGAACAACGCGTACGCCACCGCGGTGGTGACCACCCCGAGGTGCAGCAGCAGTGCCACGGTGTCCAGGCGTAGCGGCACGCCGGCCCCGGCGACCAGGGCGAACGGCGCCAGGGTCAGCGCACCGACCACCGTGGAGATGGTGGTCAACGTCATCGGCGCGGTGCGCTGCGACAGGTCTCGGCTGATCAGGGTGGTCACCGCGTACCCCAGGCCGGAGCCCGCCGCGGCGAGCAGGCCGAGCAGTGGGGCGGGCGCCGCCCCGCTGGGGTCCGCCGTGGCGCCGGTGATCAGGGCGAGACCGGCCACGGCCGCGACGAGCGTGCCGAGGCGCAGCGGGCCGGGGATCCGGCGGGCGCGCACCGACTCCCAGGTCGCGGCGAGCACCGGGGCCAGGCCCAGGCTGACGACTGTGGCGACGCTGACGCCAGCCCAGGCCACGGCGGCGAAGTAGAGCGCCTGGTAGAGGCCGAGGCCGATGCCGGTGAGCAGCAGCGGTACGGGTGCCGCGCGCAGCGCGGACAGGATCGTGCCGAGTCGGCCGGCGGTGCACGCCAGCAGTACGAGCGCGGCGATCGCGAGTCGATGGAAACCGATGCTCACCGGGCTGAGCCCGGTGCTGTCGCGCAGGAGTTGCACCGCCACGCCGGTGGTGCCCCACAGCACGCCGGTGACGGTGATCTGGATCAGGCCGGTGCGGGCCGAACGGACGGTCGTGGCCGGGGCGGCCGGCGGCACGGTACGGGAAAGGGACACGGATGCGCTCCGAAGGGTGAGCCGTTGACGGGGACGACGTCGACGGAGCGCGTACGGCAGGGGGCCGAGCCGGGTCAGTCACCCGGTCGGCGAAGGCGCGGCGCTCCGTTCAGGAGCGCGGCGGGGGAAGAACACCCAGCGGTGGCCGCATGGCGACGACCGTACCGCAGAATCGCGGTCAGGCGGGGCGTGCGCCGACGGCGTCGCGGATCTCGGCGCCCTCGGCGCCCTCGACGGCGCGGGCGCAGTGCCCACAGCAGAAGAAGCGGCCGTTGACCTCGACGCCATGGCCAACGATCTTGACTTGGCAGTGCTCGCAGATGGGTGCCATCCGATGGATCGCGCACTCGAAGGAGTCGAAGGTGTGCACGTCACCGCTGACGGTGTGCACCTCGAACGCCATCCAGTAGTCGTTGCCGCAGACCTCGCACGTGGCCATGACCAATCTCCCTCATTGCGCCGTTTCGCCCCAGAATGCCGGAAGTCTGTACGCGTGCGCGGCGAAATGCCGCTCTCCGGCGGCCCGGGCGGCGTGTCGGCGCCGGCGTGTTGCGCTACCTCGCCACCATCTGGATTTATCGATGGGAGTCTTTACTGTTAACAATGTTTAAATTACCTTGGGGGGCACCTACCGGACCCTGGAGAAGGAGCCGCCCCGATGCGTCGAAGAATCACCATCCCGCTGGTGGCGGCCGGTGCTGTCACCGCCACCCTCGCCCTCGCCGCTCCGGCGCAGGCGCACGGCTACGTCTCCGCCCCGCCCAGCCGGCAGGCGCTCTGCGCACAGGGCCGGGTGCCCGACTGCGGGCAGATCAGGTACGAGCCGCAGAGCGTCGAGGGGCCCAAGGGCCTGCGCAGCTGCAACGCGGGCATCGCCCAGTTCGCCGTCCTCAACGACGACAGCCGCGGCTGGCCGGCCACCTCGGTCGGCAGCTCGCTGACCTTCACCTGGGTGAACACCGCCCGCCACGCCACCAGCAACTGGGAGTACTGGATCGGCAACACCCGGGTCGGCGTGGTCAACGGCAACGGCCAGCAGCCGGGCGCCACGGTGTCGCACACCGTCAACCTGGGCGGCTTCTCCGGGCGGCAGAAGATCCTCGCGGTGTGGAACATCTCCGACACCGCGAACGCCTTCTACTCCTGCATCGACGTGCAGATCGGCGGCGGGTCGAACCCGAGCCCCACGCCGAGCGCCTCACCCACCCCACGGCCCACCCCGACCACCACCCCGACCACCACGCCCGCCCCGGGCGGCAGTTGGACGACGGGCCGGGCGTACCAGGTCGGCGACCAGGTCACCTACGGCGGAGCCACGTACCGCTGCCGGCAGGCGCACACGGCGATCCCCGGCTGGGAGCCGCCGAACGTACCGGCGCTCTGGCAACAGGTCTGACCCCCACGGGTGCGGCCACCTGCCGCACCCGTGTCGCCGTCCCCGCGTGAACGGAGCACCCGACATGCCCCGTCGTACCCGTCTGGTGTCCCTCGTCGCCGCGCTGCTGCTCACCGGCGGCTGCGGCGGGTCGCCCACGTCGAGCCCGCCGGTCGTGCCACAACCGGCGCCCGCGTCCCCGGCCGGACCGGCGTCGGCCGGGGGCGCCGCGTCCGGGGGCGCCGCGTCCGGGGGTGCCGTAGCCGCGATCGCGCCGGACGCGATGAGCGGGATCGACGTGGTCTTCCTGAGCACCATGGTCGGGCACAGCGAACGCACCCTGCAGATCGTCGCGCTGGCCCGGGACCGGGTGCGCGACGCCACGCTGCGTACCCTGGCCGCCGCGATCGAGGCGACCGAGGCTGACGAACTCACCGCGATGCGCGGCTGGCTGCCCACGGCCGGGCCGGGGGCCAGCGCGGGCGTACACCGGCATGACGGGCACGGCGACGACGCCGCGCTCGACCGGCTGCGGACCGCGCCCACCGCGGACGTCGACCGGGTGCTGCGCGAGGTGCTCGCCGAGCACCAGCGTGCGGCGGCCGACCTGGCCCGGGCTCAGGTCGGCGTCGGCCGAAACGAGCAGGTCCGCGACCTGGCCCGGCGGATCGAGCAGTCCCGGGCCGCCGAGGTCGACCTGCTCGGGGGTACGCCGTGAGTGCGTCGCCGGGCCCGGACCGCTCAGGTCAGTGGGGTTCCAGCCGGACCGAGATCGAGTTGACGCAGTGCCGGGTGTCCTTCGGGGTGAAACCCTCCCCGTGGAACACGTGCCCGAGGTGGCTGTCGCAGCGCGCGCAGCGGATCTCGGTGCGGGCCATGCCGAGGCTGCGGTCCTCGATCTCCTTCACCCGGCCCGGGATGGCGTCGTCGAAGCTCGGCCACCCGCAGTGCGAGTCGAACTTCGTGTCACTGGAGAACAGCTCCAACCCGCAGGCGCGGCAGTGGTAGACCCCCTGGGTCTTCGTGTCCACGTACTCACCGACCCACGGGCGCTCGGTGCCGGCCTCCCGCAGGACGTGGAACTCCTCGGGGGTCAACCGGACCCGCCACTCGTCTTCGGTGCGGGGCAGCTCGTTGTCGTCAAGACTCACCCGTCAACGGTACGTCGAACGTCGGGGGTGTGGCATAAGGTCGCGAGATGGCGGGCACCAAGGCGGCGGTCACCGAGGTCGAGGTGGCCGGCCACAGCGTACGGCTGAGCAGTCCCGATCGGGTGATCTTCCCCCAGCGGGGCTTCACCAAGGCGGACGTCTTCCACTACTACCTCGCGGTGGGCGACGGGATCATGCGTGCCCTGCGGGAGCGGCCCACCACGCTGCAACGCTTCCCCGAGGGCGTCGAGGGTGAGGCGTTCTTCCAGAAGCGGGTGCCCACCCGAGGGGTGCCGCCCTGGGTGACGACCGCCCAGATCACCTTCCCCAGCGGTCGCGGCGCGGCGGAGCTGTGCCCGGCCGACCTGGCACACGTGGCCTGGGCGGCGCAGATGGGCACCATCGTCTTCCACCCCTGGCCGGTGCGCGCCGCCGACGTCGACCGACCCGACGAGCTGCGCATCGACCTCGACCCGCAGCCCGGCACCGACTTCGCCGACGCGGCGCGGGCCGCCGCGCAGGTCCGCGCGCTCCTCGACGAGCTGGGCGTGACCGGCTGGCCGAAAACCTCCGGCGGTCGCGGCGTGCACGTCTACCTGCGCATCCAGCCCCGCTGGACGTTCACCGAGGTGCGCCGGGCCACCATCGCGCTGGCCCGGGAGGTGGAGCGCCGCAACCCCGACCTGGTCACCACCGCCTGGTGGAAGGAGGAGCGCGGCAGCCGAGTCTTCGTCGACTTCAACCAGATGGCCCGGGACCGGACGATCGCCTGCGCGTACTCGCTGCGGGCCAACGCACGGGCCACCGTCTCCACGCCGGTCACCTGGGACGAACTGCCCGACGTCGACCCGGACGACTTCGACCTGCGGACCGTGCCGGCCCGGCTCGCCGAGCGCGGCGACCCGCACGCCGGCATCGACGACGCACCGTGGGACATCACCCCGCTGTTGGAGTGGGCCGACCGCGACGCCGCCGCCGGCCAGGGCGACCTGCCGTACCCACCGGACCACCCGAAGATGCCCGGCGAGCCCAAGCGGGTGCAACCCAGCCGCGCCAAGCGCACTCCGGAGGGCGAGAGCGCCTGAGCGAGGCGCGGGGCGTCTTCGCTGGACATCGGTCACCGGGTCCATCCGACGAACCTTTCCCACAACTCACCTGGGGCGGCGGCGGACAGTTCGGCGGAGGCCACCGGATAGAGCGCCCCGCAGTACATGGCGAGGTTGACGCGATCCCGGCCGTACGCCTCAGCCAGGCGAACTCGGGCGGGATCACACGGCCACTGAAGGAACGGCAGCAGTGGTCGCACACATCGGATCGAGTTTGGATGTTCACCACAGCCGTCCCGTGAATGGGACGCTACGGGCTGCCAGGGGTGGCCAGGCGGCTGTGGCTGTCCGCCGCCTGTCCGCGCCTGTCCGCGGACACCCGCCCGGCTAGCCTGTGCGGGTGAGCGACTACGTGCAGGTGTCAACAGCCGCCCCCACGCGGGAAGCGGCAATGAAACTGGCCGAAGGAGCAACGGCGGCACGCTTGGCGGCAGGCGCGCAGGTAGCCGGACCGGTGCTGTCGGTGTATTGGCACCTCGGCGAGCAGGGCGCGAGTGAGGAATGGCAGGTGCTGCTGTACACCACGACCGACAGGTACCCGCAGTTGGAGACGCACCTCATCGACGCGCATCCGTGGGACAACCCGCAGGTCACCGCCACGGCGGTCGTTCACGCCTCGGCCGCCTACCTGGCGTGGATCAAACGGACAGTCGAGGGCGGGTAGACGCCTCGGCGGCCAGTGTCCGAAGCTCAACGACACATGGCATTCCGCCGTGTGGCCTCAGCCGGTTGAGGAACGAGTTGAGACGCTGCGCGGGCCGCACCGACCCTACCCCACCCGCGAGCCGCACTGCTGCGGCGGCAGTGGCGCAGGCATGTTCAACCTCGTTGGCGTCGAGGTAGGCGTCGGCCAGCCACGACAGGTAGAGGGCCTTGTCGCGGGAGTGGGTGTCATCGAAGCGAGCGAGGGCGCGCTCCAGCACGGGGATGGCGCGCATCGGCCGATGGAGCACCGTCCAACAGCGCCCAGTCATGATCTCGCCCTCAACGTCGTCGACCCAGTACACCCAGTCGGGTTCGGGTCGGTCGTCATGTTCGCTGAGACAGGTGGTGCCCTGCGCGAGCTGTCGGTCTGCCGCATCGGCGTTGCCCGCGACGGCGTGCGCCCAGGCGGCCCTCAGATGCAGCAGTGCCCGAACGGTGGGCGTGGCGGCAACTGCGGCGTCGCATGCGGCTGTGGCGGTGTCGGCAGCGGGCCGACCAAGGGCTAACTGTTGGTAGGCGAGGAACGCGTAGGCGTTGCCGACAAGAGCGTGGTCATTGGCGTCACCTGCGGCGGAGATGCTGGTTCGGTAGAGCCGGTTTGCGTCGGTATGCCGTCCAGCGTCGAATGCCGCCCATCCTGCGAGTTGGGTTTGTTCGGCGAGGACGGCTAGGAGTTGCCGGCCGACGGCCTCGCTGTAGGAGCCGTCCTTTATGAGTCGGGCTGTGGAGTCAGCTTCGGCCGCGTACAGGTGCTGGGTGTCGGCACCGCCGAGGAAGTTGTCGAGGCGGCGGAGCCGGGCGGTGCGTTCGGCGAGCCGCCCGGCGGTGCCAGGTCCGACGTGGCGACCGTGGCTGACGAGGGTGTGAGGTAGCGCGGCGGCAAGTCCGGCGGCGGCCACGAATTCCCGGCGCGGGATGGTGGGCTGAGCAGCAAGGGCGACAAGTTCGCCAGCGGCGTTGAGGGCGTCGTCGATGCGCTGGGCAACCTGGCTGGTGGGCGTTTTCACGCCGGTCTCCAGCTCATGCAGATACGTCTTGCCGTGGAACGTGATCTTCGCCAGGTTGCGCAGGGAGATGTGCTGCGCGTCGCGGAGCTGTCGCATACGTTCGGCGAACGACGGTTCGGTCACGGCGTGCCTGCCTTCGGGATAGAGGACCCGATGGCGGCACCGCCGGCCTCTACCCCGGTTGGCCGCCGACCGAGAGGCTACTCCTCGCATGTATCGCCGTCACGCTCCGCAGGCGTCAAGCATGAGTGCGCGCACCACACCATTTCGTTCGACCCTGCCCGGTCATCGGGAGGCGGGTCTGCTGGATTGGTGAAGACGCATTCGACGTTCTCGGTACGCGACCGTCGGCGTCGCGGAAACTTGTCGTACACCTGTTCTAGGATTTGTTGGTGATCGATGAGTTGGCACGGGCGGAGAGTGCGGTGGCGACCTGCGCCGATGCCTCGGCCTGGGCGCTCTCCGAGCACGACCTGGTCGCGGCGCTCGACGCCACGCACCGGCTTCAGCAGCGGCTGGCGGCGGTGCAGGTGGCGGTCGTCCGGGAGTTGGACGGTCGGGGCACCGCGGTCGCGCAGGGCGCGTCCTCGACGACCGTCTGGTTGCGGCACCGCCTACGCCTCGACGTCGCCGCTGCCCGTCGGCTGGTCGGCCTCGCCGCCTCGCTCGACGGGGCACCGCCCGCCGTGCGTGCCGCTCTGGCGAGCGGGGCGGTCACCGTGGAGCAGGCCCGGGTCATCGCCGAGGCGGTCGCCACCGTGTCGGCCCGCGCCGGGGTCGAGGTCGCCGACAAGGCCGTGGGCGTGCTTGTCGACTGGGCCGCGCAGTTCGACCCCACCCTGCTGCGCAGGCTCGGCAGCCGGATCCTCGACCACGTCGCACCCGAGATCGCCGACGCCGCCGCGGCGGCGGCCCTGGAGGCCGAGGCCGCTCGGGCCGCCCGCGACCGGCACGTCACCGTCTCCGAGCGGGCCGGTGGGCGACTACGGCTCAGCGGCACCCTCGACGCGGAGACCGCCGCGCTCGTGCGCGCCGCCATCGACCCGCTCAGCGCACCCTGCGGGTCCGACGACACCCGCACCGCCGGCCAGCGTCGGCACGACGCCCTCGCGAGGTGTGCCGGCTGGCGCTGCGTACCGGCGAGCTGCCCGAGCACGGCGGCGACCCGGCCCAGCTCGTCGTCACCACCGACTTCGACGGGCTGACCCGGCAGTTGGGTGCCGGCACCCTCGACACCGGCCCGCACCTCACCCCGGAGGCCGTCCGTCGGCTCGCCTGCGACGCCGCCGTCCTGCCCGCCGTGCTCGGCGGTGCCGGCCAGGTCCTGGACGTGGGCCGGCAGCGACGCCTCGTCACCGGCCCGCTGCGACGGGCGTTGGCGCTGCGCGACGGCGGCTGCGCCTTCCCCGGGTGCGACCGGCCACCCCGGTGGTGCGCCGCCCACCACATTCGACACTGGGCCGACGGCGGCCCGACAAGTCTCGAAAACGCCGTGCTGCTCTGCGGCCACCACCATCGGCACCTGCACCAGACCGAGTGGGCGGTTCGGCTGGGGGGCGACGGCACACCGGAGTTCGTCCCACCGGCCTGGCTCGACCCCGACCAGATCCCGCGCCGCAACCACTACCACCGGCGGACGTAGCCGATCCCCAGCGCTGCCCACCAACGACCAGGGCTGACGCGGGTTCTGGGTCAGCCCGGTGCGAGTAGGCAGAACTCGTTGCCCTCCGGGTCGGCGAGGACCGTCCACGGGATGTCGCTCTGGCCCAGGTCGACGGCGGTGGCGCCGAGCGCCCGCAGTCGGGCCGCCTCGGCCTGCGGGTCGTCACCCGGGTACGGGCGGACGTCGAGATGGACGCGATTCCATCCGGTCTTCACGTCGGGCGTACGGATGAACTCCAGATAGGGGCCGACGCCCTGGGCGGAGCGCAGCACCGCGCTGTCGTCGGTCACCTCGTGCAGGGTCCAGTCCGTGGCCCTGTCCCAGAAGCTGGCCAAGGCTCGCGGGTTCGCGCAGTCGACCACCACGGCGGCGATCGGCCCGGTGTCCTGGTAGCGCGGTCGGGGTTCCAGCACGCAGAATTCGTTGCCCTCCGGGTCGGCCAGGACCGTCCAGGGCACGTCGCCCTGGCCGATGTCGGCGGGTGTCGCACCGAGATCCAGCAGGCGCGTGACCAGTTGCGCCTGCTGGGCCGCCGAGGTGGTGGCGAGGTCGACGTGCACGCGGTTCTTCACCGTCTTGGGTTCCGGGGAGACGACGAGGTCGACGCAAACGGCGACGGGGTCGGGATAGACGAAGCCCTCGGGTTCGAGGTTTGTCACACCGGGTCCCTCGCTGGAGACTGCCCAGCCGAGTGCCTGCGCCCAGAAACCGCCCAGGGTGGAGTCGTTGCGAGCCTTCATGTTGATCTGCACGAGCCGCGTTGCCATGGCGACGATGCTAGAGCGTGACCGGGGCGGGGCGGGGCGGGGCGCGGCGGGCAACGAGTCGGCGTGGCAACAGCGTCGGTCGTGGCGGTTAGCCTGCCGTCATGGCGAGCCCCGAGCTGGATGAGTTGATCGTCGCGGACGCCGACGCCCTGCGCGTGTGGTTGTCGGCCAACCACGCCACGTCCCCCGGTGTCTGGTTGGCCCTGACCAAGAAGGGCGGCACCGTCACGACGCTGACCTGGCAGCAGGCGGTCGACGAGGCCCTGTGCTTCGGCTGGATCGACGGGCAGGCCCGGAAACGGGACGAGGAGGCGTCCTGGATCCGGTTCACCCCGCGCCGGTCCCGCAGTTCCTGGTCGCAACGCAACGTCGCCCACGTGGCCCGGCTGGAGGAGCAGGGGCTTATGCAACCCGCGGGCCGCGCCGCTGTCGAAGCCGCGAAGGCGGACGGGCGGTGGGCTGCCGCGTACGCCCCGTCGTCGGAAGTCGAGGTGCCGGCCGACCTCCTCGCCGCCATCGCGGCCGACCCCGCCGCGAAGGCCATGTTCGACGTGCTCACCAGGACCAACCGGTTCGCTCTCACCCACCGCGTCAATGGCGTCAAGAAGGCGCAGACCCGCGAGCGCAAGATCGCCGAGTTCGTCGCCATGCTGGCCCGCCACGAGACGATCCACCCGCAGAAGGCGAGGCCGGTGTCTGGGCCGACGCCTGTCCGGGCGGGAGACGACTCCCCGGCGAGCGATTGACTTTCGATAGGTAACGAGCGAAACTCGATGCATGGTTACAGAGCATCGAGCGGTAGCCGCTCTCAGAGTTTTTCTCGGGGTGCTGTTCGTGGTCCTGATCGGGTTCCAGACGTTCTCGCTGCCCGGACAGTTCGCGCACATGGCTCAGGAATCCCCGGAGGATGCCTACCTCCGGTGGCCGTTGACCGCGATCACGGTGTTCTGGGTGCTGTGCGTCCAGGTGGTCATCGTGTCGACCTGGAAGCTGCTCAGCCTGGTCAAGAACGACCGCATCTTCACCGAGGCGTCCCTGAAGTGGGTCGACCTGATCGTGTGGGCCGTCGGCGCCGCGTGGGTGGTGCTCGTGGGTGTCTTCCTCTACGTCGGCTTCAACGCCGATGACCCGGGTGCTCCGATCCTGCTGTTCCTGCTGACGATGGGCGTCACGGTGCTCGGGCTTCTCATGGTGGTGATGCGTGCGCTGCTGCGGCAGGCGACCACGCTGCGGACCGACATGGAGGCGGTGATCTGATGCCCATCGTCGTGCGTATCGACGTGGAGTTGGCCAAACGCAAGATGAGCGTCGGTGAGTTCGCCGAGCGTGTCGGGCTCACGCCCGCCAACGTGGCGGTGCTCAAGAACGGCCGCGCCAAGGCCGTCCGCTTCAGCACGCTGGAGGCGATGTGCCGGGTGCTCGGCTGCCAACCCGGCGACCTGCTCGAGTGGGTCGAGGAGGAAAACCCATGAGGTACGCCCTGACCGTCGGCGTCATCCTCGTGATCGCCCTCGGCGTCGCCGGCATCGCGCACGGGGAGGCCGACGACTCGCCCGGTCTCCAGCTCCTGGGCGTCGTGCTGGTGATCGGCGCGGCGGCGTTCGGCATCCGCAACCTCCGCGGCGGCAGCTAGCCAAGCGGCGGCAGCTAGCCAGCCGGGGCGCACGCCGATCCCGCTCCTAGTAACGATCATGTAACGGGCGCGAACCTTTCCCGGTAGGTCGCCTGTCTTGATGGTCGTCGGCCCGTCAGGGCCAGGGGAGGCGTCGGATGAAGCTGGTGTGGAGGCGGGCCCGGGAGGCGCGCGGGTTGCTGGTCGCCGCGGTGATCGCGGCCCTGGTCGCCGTCGCGTTGGTCACCGGGTTGTCCGACTACAACCGTCGGGCGGTGGATGCCGGGCAGCGGGCGCTGGTGGCCGCCTCGCCGGCCGAGGAACGTGGCCTCCTGGTCAGTGGGTCGGGTGGACGCGACGCGGCCGAGTTCGCCACCCGCGACGGGGCAGTCCGCGCCGAGTTCACCGACGGGCTGGCCGGCGTTCCGGTCAGCGTCTCGGTCGCCCGGTACGGCACCGGGCGGGAGCTGACCGGCTCGCTCGGATCCGTGCCCCGTACCGGCGACGAGCCCGTCTTCGCCAACCTGGCAACCCTCGACGACCTCGCCGCGCACGCGGAGCTGACCAGCGGGGCGTGGCCAGACCCGGGAGGCAACCCGATCCAGGTGAGCCTCCCGGAGCGGGCCGCGGGTGCGCTGGGCCTCAGCGTCGGGCAACGCATCCCGGTACGCGACCGGGCCACCGAACGGCGCAGCGAACTGGTGCTCGCCGGCACCTGGCGGCCCCGCGACCCGGCCGACGCGTACTGGCTGCTGGCCCCCGGGGTCGGTACGGGCAGTGCCGGTTCCGGCACCTCGTACGGGCCGTTCGCACTCGACCCGGCCGACTT
Organism: Micromonospora sp. NPDC049171; assembly: GCF_040648275.1. NCBI lineage: Bacteria > Bacillati > Actinomycetota > Actinomycetes > Micromonosporales > Micromonosporaceae > Micromonospora > Micromonospora sp. NPDC049171. The sequence continues at coordinate 30,606 of NZ_JBEZDJ010000029.1, read as the reverse complement.
CGCGGCGGTCTTCCCCGGCTCGGTGTCGGCATCCTGGCTCGTCGAACCGGATCTCGGTGGCGTCGACGTGGCCGACCTGCCCGCCGTGCGCAAAGCCCTCACCGTGGCGTCCACGGGGGTGCCCGAAGCCGCCCAACTGGGCACCTCCGGGCAGGCGGTGACCAAGATGCCGCAGCTGCTGGATCGGATCGCCCGCGCCGACCTGGTCGGCCGTTCCGCGCTGGCCACCCCGCTGCTGCTCATCCTGGTGCTCGGCGGGTATGCGCTGGTGCTGGTCGCCGCGCTGCTGCACGAGGACCGTCGCGCGCAGACCGCGCTGCTGCGTGCCCGCGGTGCCGCCCGCCGACAGTTGGCCGGCCTGGCCGCCCGCGAGGCGACCCTGGTGGTCGCCCCCGCCGTCCTGCTCGCGCCGGTGATCGCCACCGTGGCGCTGCGATTCGTCCGACCCGGCGGTGCCGAGCGGTTGTCCGCCGCCGGCGGCAACACCACCCTGGTCTGGGCGGCCGCCGCGGCCACGGCGGCCGGCTGCCTGGTGGCCATGGTCGCCCCGACACTGCGCGGCGCCGGCACGTACGTGGCCGACATGGCCGCCCGGTCCCGCCCGAACCGGGCGGCGAGCGTCCAGCGGGCCAGCGTGGACCTGGTGCTCGTGGCGCTCGCCGTGCTCGCCTGGGTGCAACTGCGCCGGTACGCCTCGCCGCTGGCCGGCTCGGGCGGCCGGCTCGGGCTCGACCCGCTGCTGATCGCCGCCCCGACGCTCGGTGTGCTGGCGGGTGCCGTGCTGGCGCTGCGGGTGCTGCCACCGGTCACCCGGTTCGCCGAGCGGTTCGTCGACCGGCGGCCCTGGACGGCCACCATGTTCGGCATGTGGCAGGCCGGTCGGCGTCCGCACGCCGGCCCGGTGCTGCTGCTCGCCCTCGCCGTCGGTGGCAGCACCCTGGCCTGGTCCCTGATCAGCACGGGGGAGCGGTCCCAGGTCGAGCAGGCCGGTCACACCGTCGGCGCCGACCTGCGGGTCACCGAACGAGCCGGGGCCGCCCCGCTCACCCGGGCCGGTGAACTCGCCGCGCTGCCGAGCGTGAACCGGGTGCTGCCGGCGTGGCGGGACGACATCCGGGTCGGCCGGGAGGACCTGCCGGTGACCGTGATCGGCATCGACCCGGCCAGCGCCCCCGGTGTCGTCCGACTCGCCGACCGGCTCAGCGATGATCCGGTGTCCCAGCAGTACCAGCGCATGATCCAGGCGCGCGGTGCCAGCGGGGGAGTCGAGCTGCCGGCGGGCACCCGGGCCGTCACCGGCACCGTCCGTACGCCGTTCACGCAAACCGCCGAGCCGCACCGGATCGCGGTGGCGCTGCTGTTCACCACCGCCGACGGCCTCGCCTTCCGGCTGCCGGCGGTCGACGCGCCGAGCAGCGGACAGGCCACGCGGTTCACGGTCACGCTGCCGGACGTGGGCGGAGCACGGCTGCGGCTGGCGGGCTTCGAAGCCGACACCGGGAACGCGGGCGGCATGTCCTACGGGTTCCAGGTGGAAGGGTTGGCGTTTGTCGATGCCGGCGGCACGGCCCGGCCGGCCGAGCTGCCCGGTGACTGGACGGCGACGTGGCCCGGTGGGCCGCGCACGCTGGTGGAGTCGAGCGGTGCCGGGCTCGTCACCGACCGCCCCGTCCAGCTGATCACCGAGGGGGCTCGGATGGATCGGCCGGCGAGCCGATTCGTCGTCGTACCGGGAGTGGCAGGCGGACCCGTCGCCGCCGTGCCGGTGCTGATGACCCCCGGGGTACGCGACGCGCTGAGCCTTCGCGTCGGCGACACCGTCGAGCTGGCGCTCTCCGGGGTGACGCTGCGGGCCCACCTGGTCGGCGAACTGGAATCCGTGCCGACCACCACCGGCGAGGGCGTCCTGCTCGACCTGCCGGCGGCGGTCGACGTGCTTCTCGGTTCCGGCGGGACGATCCGCCCGACACCGGAGTGGTGGATCGGTGCCACCGACGCGACGACTGCTGCCGGCGCGGCCGCCGAGCTGCCCGGAGTGACAGTCCTCGACCGGCAAGCGGTGATCACCGCCGCGGCCGACGACCCGTACTGGCAGGGGTCGCGGACCGGAATGCTCGCCGCGGCGCTCGGCGCGGTGCTGCTCGCTCTCGTCGGCCTGATGGTGGACGTGTGGGCAACCTCCCGACGCCGGCTCAGCGAGTTCGCGGTGCTGCACACCCTCGGCGCCACGCCTCGGCTGCTGGCCCGGGCGCTGCTGGCCGAACAGGCCTTCCTCGCCGGCATCGGCGTCGGGGTCGGTCTGCTGCTCGGCGCCGCGGTCGGAGCCACCATGGCCCCGCTGGTCATCCTCACCCCGGCCGCTGGTCGGCCGATCCCCCCGGCGACGTTCGCGCTGCCCTGGGTGCCGATCGGTCTGACCGCCGTCGGTCTGCTGCTGGCGGCGCTCGCCTTCAGCGCGTTCATCGCCGCCGGCATCCGTCAGCGGGTGGCGGCGGTGCAGCTGCGAATCGGGGGAGAACGATGAGCGTCGGCGCGGCGGTCCGGCGGGTCCGGGCGTACGGTGGGCAGTTTCTGCTGCTGGCGGTGCTGACCCTGGTGGTCACGCTGCTGATCAGCGGCGTGCCCCGGCTGGTCAACCGGCTCGCCGAACAGGGGCTTCGGGCGCAGCTCACCAGCGAGCTGCCGGCACGCCGGGATCTCTCGTACACCACGGGCGTGGGGTCCGCCCCCGCCCTGAAGCCGGCGATGGCCTACGCCCGCGAGCGGTTCGACGCGCTGGCCGCGGACCTGCCGCCGCAGGTGCGGTCGGCGGTGACCGAGCGGTGGTACAACGTGGACGCGGAACCGGGCCGGGTGGTCGGGCCGGACCTCGCGGCCCGCAACCTGCTCGTCGACCTGGGTCTGCGGGGCATGCCTGGCGTCCAGGACGCCAGCACCCTGGTCGAGGGGGCGTGGCCGAGCGAGACGTACCTTCCCGACCGGCCGATCGAGGTGGCGCTCGACGTCGACGTGGCCGGCAAACTCAACCTGCGCACCGGCAGCCAACTGCGCATCGGTTGGGTCGACGAGCAGAAGCGGCTCCGCGACGCCGTCCCGCTGACAGTGGTCGGGCTGTTCCGCCCCGTCGACCGTACGGGTGGCATCTGGGACGGGCTGCCATCGCTGCTGCAGATCATCCCACCGGAAGGGGACGGTCAGCCGTTCGTCGCCTCCGGTGTCGTCGCCCAGTCGACCCTCGACAAGCGGGCCGCGGCGGGTTGGCCGATCCGGTCGAACTGGCGGTACCGGCTGGGTGCCGACAAGATCGACGCGCGGAAGCTGGACCAGCTGATCGACGGTCTGCAGGAAACGCAGCGGAACAGGCCGGTCGACCTATCCCTGGCCCAGGGCGTCGACATCCCGTTGCGCGCGTTCGCCGCCCAGGTCAACGCCGCCCGGACCCTGCTGGCGGTGATCGCGGCCGGCGTACTGGCCACGCTGGCCGGGCTGATCGTGCTCGCCGCCATCCTCGCCACCCGCCGCCGCCGGGCGGAGTTCGTGCTGATCCGGGCCCGTGGCGGCGGGACCACGGCCGGCGCCCGACGAAGCCTCACCGAGTCGCTGCTGGTGGTGCCGGTCGCCGCCGCGCTCGGCTGGTGGCTGGGCACCCTGGTCCCGGGCGCTGCGGACCTGAGCACGCCGTACGTGATCGCCGCGACCGTCCTGGTCACCCTGGCGTTGCCGCTGGCCACGCTGGCCGTGCCGACCGGCGGGGCGTCCCGCCGCGACCTGGTCCGGATGCGCCCGTCGACCCGCCGGCTCACCGTCGAGGTGTCCGTGCTGCTGCTCGCCGTGCTCGCCGCGGTGCTGCTGCGTCGGCGCGGCCTCACCCTCGGTGAGGTGGACCCGCTGCTGGTGTCGGTGCCGGTGCTGCTCGCGATCGCCGCGGCGGTGCTCGCGCTGCGGGCGTACCCCTGGCCGTTGTTGCTGGTCAGCCGGCTGGCCGCGCGGAGGAGGGGCAGCGTCGCCTTCCTCGGCACGGCGCGCGCCGGCCGGTCGGCGGTCGCCGCCCCGCTGGTCGTCGTGGTGCTCGCGATCGGCACCGCGGCGTTCTGCGCGGTCGTCGCCGCCGGCGTCGACGCGAGCCGGGACCGGGCCGCCGAGCGGATCGTGCCCGCCGACGCGGTGATCCGCGGTGAGCGCTTCGCCCCCGACACGATCGACGAGCTGGGCCGCCTGCCGGGGGTCCGGGCCGCCACCGGAGTGCTGTTCGCGTCCGACGAGCGGTTGGCAGCCGACGAACTCGGCACCGACCCACGGCTCGGCGAGACGGCCGTACTGCTGATCGACGGCGCAGAGTTGGCCACGGTGGCCCGGGAATCGGCTGTGGATCTGCCGCTACCGGCCGCGCTGCGCACCGCCCGTCCCGAACCGGGGCCGGTGCCGGCGATCGTCTCGCCGGAGGTCGCCGCCGATCTCGCCAAGGCCAAACTCGACAGCTCCGCCTTCATCTCGGTGCAGGGCCAGCGGTACGAGTTCCGGGTGGCCGGCAGCGAGGAGAGCTTCCCCCTGCTGTCGGGGGACACCGACCGGTTCGTCATCCTGCCCTGGCAGGCGTTGCCGGCGCGCACCACCACACCGGTGGCCACCAGCCTGCTGGTCGCCGGCGATCGGCTGGACGCCGGGGCGCTGCGCCGCGCCGGTGACGAGGGACAGTTGCGGTACCAGCAGCAGGGGGCCGTCACCGGGGGGAAACGCCCGCTTGGGGTCGTCGTCGACACCCGGGCCGACGTTCGCCGGGATCTCGGTGCCGGCGGCGCGAACGGCGTACTGGCCTTCGGGTTCGTCGCCGGTGCCGTCGGTGGCTCCGTGCTCGGGCTGCTGGCCATCGCGTTCACCGTGCTGGCCGGTGCGCGCGCCCGCGGCCAGGTGCTGTCCCGGCTGCGTACCCTCGGGCTGTCCCGCCGGCAGTGGCGCGGGCTGCTGCTTGTCGAGTTGGCCCCGCTGGTCGGGGTGTCGGTGCTGACCGGCGCGCTCGTCGGTGCGGTGCTGCCCCTGCTGCTCAACCCGGTGCTCGGCCTGTCCGCGTTCACCAGTGGCATGCCGGTCCGGGTGGCGTTCGAGCCCGGCCTGGTGGCGGCGGTGCTCGCGCTCGGGGTGGTCGCCCTCGGCTTCGCGGTCGCCGTCGAGGCCCTGAACAACCGCCGGTTGCGCCTCGGTGAGGTGCTTCGGCTCGGAGAGGAGAGCTGAGATGACCGCTACCGCCCAGACTTCACTGGTGCCCGACCTGGCCTCCCTGCAACAGCGGGCAGCGCTTCGTGCCGCCGAACGGGCCGGCGGGCAGGACCGACTGCGCGGGCACATCGTCTGCGACGGCCTGGTGCGCATCTTCAAGACCGAGGGGGTGGAGGTGGTCGCCCTGCAGGGGCTCGACCTGGTCATCGACCGGGGAGAGCTGGTGGCGATCGTCGGCGCGTCCGGCTCGGGCAAGTCGACACTGCTCAACATCCTCTCCGGCCTGGACACGCCCACCGCCGGCATCGCCCGGGTGGCCGACTACGACCTGCTCTCGCTGTCCGCCAAGCGGCGGCTGAGCTACCGGCGGGAGCTTGTCGGTTTCGTCTGGCAGCAGACCGGGCGCAACCTGCTGCCGTACCTCACCGCGCTGGAGAACGTCGAGCTGCCGATGCAGCTGGCCGGCAAACGCGGTGGCAAGGCCCGCCGGGAACGAGCCAGGGAGCTGCTCGACATGGTCGGCGTGGGTTACTGCGCGGACCGCCGACCGGGGCAGCTCAGCGGCGGTGAGCAGCAGCGGTGCGCGGTGGCGGTGGCGGTGGCCAACGATCCGGAGGTGCTCTTCGCCGACGAGCCGACCGGTGAACTGGACGAGGCGACCGGCGCGGAGGTCTTCGCGGCACTGCGCACCATCAACGCCGAGCTGGGCGTGACAATCGTGGTGGTGACCCACGACCACGCCGTGGCCACGCAGGTCCGCCGGACCGTCGCGATCCGCGACGGCCGGACCGCCTCCGAGGTACGCCGAACCGCCCGGACCGACGCGGACGGCAACACCGAGTTGGTCAGCGAGGAGTACGCGGTGCTGGACCGCAACGGCCGGATGCAGCTGCCGGCCGCGTTCGTCGACGCGCTCGCGCTGAAGGAGCGGGTCCGGCTCGATCTGGAGCCGGATCACGTGCAGGTACGGCCCGGTGACCGGGCCACGGACGAGCGGGGGGCACGGGCATGAGTGGTCGGGACATGGTGGTGACCGGTGGGGCCGGGTTCGGCGGTGGGGCCGTGGCGCAACCAGTCGAGGTGGTCCGGGTCAGCGGTGTGAGCCGCACCTTCGGTCGGGGCGAGCACGCCGTGCACGCGGTGCGGGACGTCTCGTTCAGCGCCAACAAGGGCGAGCTCGTCGCCATCCGTGGTCGGTCCGGGGCCGGCAAGACCACCCTGCTGAACCTGATCGGCGGTCTCGACCGGCCGGACAGCGGCCAGGTGGTGGTGGCCGGGCACGAGGTGACCGCGGCCGGCGAGGCGGAACTGCTCCAACTGCGCCGGGGCACCGTCGGGTTCGTGTTCCAGACCTTCGGGCTGGTGCCGATCCTCTCCGCCGCCGAGAACGTGGGCGTGCCGTTGCGGCTGGCGCAGGTGCCGGCCGCCGAGCGGGAGCAGCGGGTCGCCGTGCTGCTGGAGATGGTCGGCCTGGGCGGCCACGCGGCGCAGCGTCCCTACGAACTCTCCGGCGGGCAGCAGCAGCGGGTCGCGGTGGCCCGAGCCCTGGCCAACGAGCCGGACCTGCTCATCGCCGACGAGCCCACCGGTCAGCTGGACTCGGAGACCGGTCGGTCCATCATGGACCTGTTGCGCGCGGTGGTGCACGCGCGCGGCATGACCGCGCTGGTGGCCACGCACGACCCGGCCCTGATCGACCTCGCCGACCGGGTGCTGGTCCTGCGCGACGGTCGCCTGGTCGACGACTGACCGCCGCGCCTCGGCGGTGGCTGCGGGGCCTGGGTTGTGGGCTGCTCTACGGGTGCTGGGGGGCGGCCCCAGCACCCGAGCCATTGGGGAGGGACCCGGCTAACGGGATCAGCAGGCAGCCCAGCAGGGCCAGTAGGATCCCGACGCCCGGCCGGCTGCGGAGCAGTTCCTCCTCGGCGTAGGGGTCATTGACTTCGAAGTACCAGAACGCGCCGGTAATGCTGCCGCAGGCGAGCACGTTGGAGACGAGCATCCCCAGGCTGGCCTGCCGCCACACCCAGCGGGACGGACCGGCGTTGGCAAGCGACAGCACCGCGAACACGGCGGCGATCACCGCGAACGGCAGCGTGTAGCCGATCACCTCTCTGCCCGGGGTGACATCCGTCCGGTCCAGGTACACGCTGCGCCAGGCGGGCAGCCAGAACGCGACGACGACCAGGAGGGCGCCGACCGCCAGGAGCGCTGCGCCAGTCCGTCGCCATGGCGGGCGCGGCGGTGCGGCGGCGGGCTTCGTCGGTCTGCTCACGGCAGCGAACGTAACCCGGTCGGGGTGATGCCCGCTGCCCCCGCCAGGTGGGCGTGACGGCGGGTCAGAGCGCGAGCTTCATGCCCTCGTGGCTGGCCGCGAAGCCGAGGCTCAGGTAGAAGCGGTGCGCGTCCGCACGGGACTTGTCGGTGGTGAGCTGCACCAGCGCGCAGCCACGCTGCCGGGCCTGGTCGACGGCCCAGGTCATCAGGTCCCGCCCCAGCCCCTGGCCGCGTCGGTCGGAGCGGACCCGGACCGACTCGATCAGTGACCGCTCGGCGCCGTGCCGACCGAGGCCGGGGATGTAGGTGATCTGTAGGCAGCCGACCAGGTCACCGGCCTGCTCGGCCACGATCAGCTGGTTGCGCGGGTCGGCGCTGATGGCCGCGAACGCCCTCTCGTAGGCCTCGTCGACCTCGGTGAAGTCGCGGGCCTTGCCCAGGACGTCGTCGGCGAGCAGGGCGATGACGGCGGGCAGGTCGGCCCGGACCGCCTCCCGGAAGGTCACGTCGCTCATGCTGGTGATCCTGGCACAGCGAAACCGGCGAATGGGCCTGTGCCGGTTGCGGGCAACAGGCAGCATGGGGCGGCATGGAGCTAGTGCTGCTGCCGTTCCGGTGGATATACCGGGCTTTGGTGTGGTTCGCCAACTCGCCCCGCACGCTGATCACCTCGTACCTGTTGATGATCGTGGTGGCCGGGGTCATCTACGGGGAGGTCGAAGAGCGCAGCCCGGCCGACGCCGTCTGGTGGGCGGTGGTGACCGCCTCCACCGTCGGGTACGGCGACATCTCGCCGACCACCTGGGCGGGCCGGACGCTGGCCGCGCTGCTCATCTCGACGATGGTGCTGCTGGTCATCCCGCTGATCACCGCGCACTTCGCGAGCCGGCTCATCGTCGACGACAACGCCTTCGAGCACGAGGAGCAGGAGCAGCTCAAGGCCGACGTGCGCCGCATCCGGGCGCTGCTGGAGGAGTTGGCGACCCGGCAGGGGATCGATCTGCCCCCGTTGCCCCCGCTGCCCCCGACCCAGCCGGTCAGCGGGCCGGGCAGCGCTTCCCCTCCGGCGGCACGGTCAGGTCGAGCAGGTACGCGTCGACCGCGTTGGTGATGCAGGACGTCTGCGGGTACGCGGTGTGCCCCTCGCCCTCCCAGGTGAGCACCCGGCCGACACCCAGCATCGACGCCAGGCGCGGCGTCTGCTCGTAGGGCGTCGCCGGGTCGCCGGTGGTGCCGACCACCACGATCGGCGGCGCGCCGTCGGCCTTCCCGGTCGGGTACGGGTCACGCCCACCCGGCCACTCGACGCAGCTCAGCATGCCGACCGCCAGCGCCGGCCCGAACAGCGGATATTTCCCCCGCCACTCCGCCTGCAACTGCCGGATCTGCTCCCGGCTCGGCTTCTCTGTCTCGTCGGCGCAGTTGATGGCCAGGTTGGCGTCGAACAGGTTCGAGTAACGCCCGTCGTCGCCCCGGCCGGCGTACGCGTCGGCGAGCCGGAACACGTCCTTCGGGTCACCCTCGGCCAGCCGGTCGATCGCCTTGGCCAACTCCTGCCAGCCGGATTCGGTGTAGAGCGACGAGATGACCGCGTAGAACACCCAGCCGGCGGTGGCCTCCCGCCCGCCGGCGCCGCGTACCGGAGAAGCCTTGGCCTTGTCGATGGCCGACGTGACCGCGGCCCGCGCGTCCGGGGCGATCGGGCAGCGGCCGGCGTTCGCCGTACACCAGCGGGTGAAGTTGGTGAAGGCACGCTCGAAGCCACGGGCCTGGCTCTCCGAACCCTCCACCAGCCGCTGTTGCGGGTCCACGGCGCCGTCGAGCACCAGCGCCCGCACCCGCTGCGGGTAGAGCTGGGCGTACGTGGCGCCGAGCAGGGTGCCGTAGGAGTAGCCCAGGTAGGTCAGTTTGTCGTCGCCCACGGCGGCGCGCACCGCGTCCATGTCGCGGGCGGCCTGCTCGGTGCCGAACAGCGGCAACTGGTCGCCGTAGCGGTCGCCGCAGCCGCGCCCGATCCGCTGGCTCAGGCCGGCGAAGCCGTCGAACTCCGACTGGCTCGCCGGGTCCGGGTCGAAGCCGAAGCTGGCGTCCAGGTCGGCGTCGGAGATGCACTTCACCGGGCTGGACCGGGAGACCCCGCGCGGGTCGAAACCGACGATGTCGAAGCGCTCGGTGATCGAGGTGGGAAGCCCGCCGAACTGGGCGCCGAAGGAGAGGTAGACGGCGGTGTCGACACCGGACCCGCCGGGGCCGCCCGGATTGACGACAAGTGAGCCGATCCGGTCGCGTTGCTTGGTGGAGCGGGCCCGCAGCAGGGCGATCTCGAAGGTCTGACCGGCGCCCGGGCCGGCGCTCGCCCCGCCGCCGGTGCCCCAGTCGCGGGGCACCGCGATCCGGGCACACTCGTAGCGCATGTTGGGTGCGCCGCGCCCGACCAGATCCTCGGGCACCTCTGGGCAGGGCCGCCAGGTGGGCGCACTGCCGGTCGGCGCGGCCGAGCCCTCGGCCGCCACCTCCGTGCGTGGCGCGAACGCCGGCAGCGTGCAACCGGCGGTGAGCAGCACCGCCGCGGTGAAGGTGGCCAGAGTGAGACGGACCCGGCGACTGGTCGCCATCCGGGGCTGACGGGCGGTGCGGATCACGTGCTCCTCCGGGGTCGAGTCGACGGCCAGGCTACGCCGCGCCGTTGGCGGCCCGGTCCACGGTGGCTGCCGGGTCGCCGCGCAGCACCTGGTCCACATCGAAGCGGACCGGCCGGTCGAGCTGGTCGTAGCGGCAGGAGCGCGGATCGCGGTCCGGGCGCCAGCGGACGAAGCGGGCCGTGTGCCGGAACCGTTCGCCCTCCATCGCGTCGTAGCCCACCTCGACCACCAACTCCGGGCGGACCGGCTCCCACTCCAGGTTCTTCGTGCCGGTCCACCGGCTCACCCCACCCGGAATGCGTTGGCCGCGCTCGTGGTCGCCGTGCACCCACGGGTGCTCGCCGCCGGTGTCCCGGTAGGGGGCCAGCTCGTCCAGCAGCTCGGCGCGGCGGGCCATGGTGAACGACGCGCTCACCCCCACGTGGTGCAGGACCCCGGCGTCGTCGTAGAGCCCGAGCAGGAGCGAGCCCACCACCGGGCCGGACTTGTGCCAGCGGAAGCCGGCCACCACGGCGTCCGCGGTGCGGGCGTGCTTGACCTTGAACATCAGCCGCTTGCCCGGCTCGTACGGCAGGTCGGCCGGCTTGACGATCAACCCGTCCAGACCGGCGCCCTCGAAGACGTCGAACCACCGGCGGGCGGTGTCGGGATCGGTGGTGACCTGGGTGACGTGCACCGGCGGGCGCACCCCGGCCAGCGCCTGGACCAGCCGCTCCCGGCGGTGCGGGTAGGGCTGGTCGAGCAGCGCCTCGTCGTCGATGGCCAGCAGGTCGAACGCGACGAAGTCGGCGGGTGTGGTCTCGGCCAGCAGCTTCACCCGGGACGCGGCCGGGTGGATGCGCTGGGCCAGCAACTCGAAATCCAGCCGGGGCTGGCCACCGGGCCCGTCGCGCCGGATGACGATCAGCTCACCGTCGACCGCACACCGCTCGGGCAACTGCCGGCGGGCCTGGTCGACCACCTCGGGGAAATAGCGGGTCATCGACTTGCCGCCCCGGCTGGCCAGCTCGACCTCGGCACCGTCGCGGAACACGATGCACCGGAACCCGTCCCACTTGGGCTCGTAGGTCATCCCGGACGCGGTGGGGAGCTTGGCGACGCTCTTGGCGAGCATCGGCTCGACCGGAGGATTGATCGGCAGGTCCACGGCGCCAGTCAATCAGACGGCACCGACAGACGTGAGGCAGATCACCGTGGGTGCCGGGGGGTGTGTCCGTCCGCGCGCCGCTCGTCCCGCTCGGGCGAATCGAATAACCGCAGCTCAGAGCTACTTTCACGAGGTGGCCGAGTGGGTGTGTGACTGCTGCGGGAGGTGGCGGGTCAGCGTCGAGCTGATCCGGGGCCGCTACCGCTACCGGCTGACCCGCCGTTACCCGCAGCGGTTCGGCGGCGGCCGGAACGTGCTGGGCGAGGTCGGTTCGGTGCCCGAGCTGGAGGAACTGCTGCGGCGGCGTACCCCGTTGAGCCTGGCCGACCTGCGCGAGGCCGCCTGATCCCGACGGGGGTTGCGCGCGACTGTCACGATCCACCCGGCGGTCTCGTCCGCACCGGCGGGCGGTGCGCACCGGCGCCGCCGGGGAGGGGACGTGATGCGGTTCGAAGCCACCACGGAGATCGCCGCCGACGCCGAGCAGGTCTGGGCGGTGCTTGTCGACGTGGAGCGCTGGCCGGAGTGGACGGCCTCGGTGTCCCGGGTCGAGCGGGGGGAGCCGGGCCCACTCGCCGTCGGCGCGACCGCGACACTGACGCAGCCGAAGCTACGGCCGGCGGTGTGGCGGGTCACCGAGCTGACCGAGGGCCGGGAGTTCACCTGGGTCTCCGACACCCCCGGGGTGCGTACCCGAGGCGAGCACCGACTGCTGCCGCTGCCCGACGGGCGCACCCGGGTCGAGTTGGCCATCGTCCAGTCCGGGCTGCTGGCCGGTCTGATCGGCCGGCTGTACGGTGGCCTGCTGCGCCGCTACGTGGGCCTGGAGGCCGAGGGTCTCCGGCGCCGGTGCGAGCGGGGCTGACCGCCCCCAGGGCCGCCGCTCGGTACCGCGCGAACGAGTCAGTACCGCGCGAACGAGCGGATCGGGGCGCGCGGACCGTATTTCGGCGCGCCGAGGCCGGCGGCCGCCAGCAGCATGCAGACCCGGCCCCGGTGACCCCGGAACGGCTCCAGCAGGGCCAACATCCGGGCGTCGTCGCCTCGCGGCTCGCCGGCGAGCGCCCAGGCCACCGTGTTCGGGACGTGGTAGTCGCCGACGCTCACCGCGTCCGGGTCCCCGTACGCGACCCGGACCACCTCGGCGGCCGTCCACGGCCCGATGCCCGCGATGGCGGTCAGTCGGCGGGTGGCGTCGGCGGCGTCGGTGCAGCGCTCCAACTCCTCGGCGAGCGCGGCGGCGCGGCGCAGTGTGTCGGCCCGGCGTTGTTCCACGCCGAACGGGTGGAACACCCAGTACGGGGTGGCGGCCACCGCGGCGGCCTCGGGCGGCAGCAGCAGCGACGGCAGCGGACCGGGCGCCGGCTCCCGGAAGTGCCGCACGGTCGCCGCGTACGCCCGGTAGGCCTCCTTGACGGTGACCTTCTGCTCGAAGACCACGCGCAGCAGCCGGGGGAAGACCTGCCCGGTGCGGGGCATCCGCAGCCCCCGGTGCTCCCGTGCCAGCCGGGCCACCAGCGGGTGCGCCCCGGCCAGCTCGGCGAAGCCGGTCAGGTCGTCGTGCAGCCCGGCGATGGCGTCGGCCCGCGCCACCACGCGCTCGGCGCCCGGCCCGTAGCCCTCGGCGATCAGGTCACCGCCGGCCAGTCGCAGCGCCAGGGTGGCCGGCCCGTCCGGGGTGCGGGTGGCCCACCAGAACGTGCCGGCGACGACGCGGGCGCACGGGTCGTACGGGGTGAAGGTCAGCGCACGGACCGACGCCGCCAGCCGGTAGCCGACCGGCGGGCGCAGCACCCGGGTCGCGGCGGGTTCGGTTCCGGTCACCCCACTACTTTGCCAGGTCACGACGGTGGCCGGTCGCGGCCCTCCCCGGCTGCGACCGGCCACCGTACGTCTCGTGGCGCCTGGGGTCAGTACGAGTAGCCCGAGCCCCCGGCGTCGTTGGCACCGCTGTTCGCGGGCGGCGCGACCGGCTTCGGCGTGGAGGTGGGCAGGCACTCGAGGTTCTTCTTGCCGTCCGGCTGGACCACGAACCAGGTGCCACCCACCGCCTGACCCTTCCACTGGCCGGGCTTCTTGTCGCCGATGTAGCGGTAGACCGGCCAACCAGCGATGGTGATCTGACGGGTGCCGTCCTGGCGGGTCACGCTGCTGACCTTGTCGTCGGAGACGCCGGTGAGCTGCGGGTTGCCGTCGGTCAGCGCCGGGGGCCACACCTCGGCGCACTTGTCGACGCAGTTCGACGACGGCGGGTCGGCGGTGTCCTTGTCGAAGCGGTACAGGATCCAGCCGTCCTGGTCGGTGACCACCTTGCCCATCCGGGCGACGTTCTTGCCGACCAGTTTCTCGGTCAGGTCGACGTTCGCGGGCGGCGCGTCGGCGGCTGCCGGTGCCTCCGCGGACGCCGAGGCCTCGGCTTCCACCGACGCGCTGGGCTCGGCCGCGGCGACGGCGACCGGCTCGGCAGCGCTCGAGTTCGCCCCGTCGTAACCTGCGGGAGCGCAGGCCGTTAGTGCGACCATCGCGCTCGCGACGATGACGGTCCGCTTCATCTGTGCCACGTGCCCTCCTCATTCTCGGCAGTTCACCCATAGGTACGGGAGTTTGGCTGTCAAGGTTGAAGGAGTAACAGTGGTCAATTTCACGCGAATTGATTGAACCGATCGGGACATCGATCCGTACGCCCCCGAAGGGGAAGCGCTCTGCGGAAACGAATCGGCGCCGGTCATTGTGACAATGACCGGCGCCGACGCGTGCGTGAACCTACAGGGGCACCGTGACCAGCGGGCTCGCCACCCCGCCGGCGTCCACCGACTGCACCTGGAGTTGTTTGATGTCACCCACCACGGCCGACGTGGAGGCACTCAACTCAAGACCCTGCGGTCGGGTGTTGGTGCCGTAACCGCCCTCCGGCACCGACCAACTCGAGACCACCTCGGCCTCGGCGTTCTTGCGGATCACCACCAGCCGGCAGACGCGTGGGCCGGGTAGCTTTCGCAGGCTGAAATTGATCCGGGTGCCGTAGTCCCGCTTGACCAGGAACACGGTCGTCTGCACGCCCGTGGTCGGGTCGGTCGCGTCGACCTGGTCACCCTCCTCCTCGGTGCCACCCACACCCGGGCCGCTCGGCGGGGCCGTCGGCCCACTGGTCTGAGGGTCGATCGGCGCACTCGTCGTCGGACCGGCGACCGGAGTCGAACTGCTGTCCGTCACGCTGACGAAGCCATACCCGGTCAACCCGCCGAAGACCACCACCGCGGCGGCCGTCGCGAGCATCTGACGAAACCGGGTACGCCGACGGTCGGCCCGGACCGCGCCCAGCGTCCGGTTCAGCAGCGCCGGATCGGTCGCCGTCTGCTCCAGCGCCATCATCGTCTCGCCGTCGATGTCGGAGAGCAGCCCGACCACCGGCACCATCGTCTCCAACTCGGCCGCGCACGCCCAGCAGGCGGCGAGATGCTCCTCGAACCGCTCAGTGTCCTGCTCGTCGAGCACGCCGAGCGCGTACGCCGCGACGTCCATGTGATCTGGCCGACTCATTCTGTCACCCCCCGCTCCTGCAGAGCCGTGCGCAGCGCGCGCAGCGCGTAGTAGACCCTCGACTTGGCGGTGCCGAGTGGCAGGCCCAACTCCTCGGCGGCCTCCGGCACCGTCCGCCCCCGAAAGTACGTCGAAATCAGGATCTCCCGGTGCGACTGACTGAGCGTACGCAGCGCGTCCGCCACCGTCATGGTCCGCAGAACCCGGTCGGTGCTGTCCGCCTCGGCGAACGCGGTGAGATCACGGTCGTACGTCTCCGGCGGCCGGGCCTCCTGGCTGCGGTGCTCGTCGATGGCGATCCGGCGGGCCACCGTGACCAGCCACGGCCGCAGCGAACCCTGCCCCTGCGTGCCCAGGCGGTGCGCGTTACGCCAGGCCCGCAGCAGTGTCTCCTGGACGATGTCCTCAGCACGTTGCCGGTCCCCCCCGGTGAGACGCATGACGAACATCAACAACGGGCCGGCGTGCTCGGCGTAGAGCATCCGGATCAGTTGGTCGGAGTGGCTGGCCTCGGTTGACGTCGCCTGGTGGCGCCCGGGCGCCGGTCGCGGCGTCACCGGACCATTCTGGCGAGACGTCGCGTGCGCGTCGACCCCCCGGGCAGACGACGTCGGCCGTGACGAGGACCGCGCCGACAACCAGTCCGCGCTTACCGCGTCGCCATGCCAACCGGCCGCCACCGCATGCATGCAGACCTCCGGGGTGTCCGTAACCATCGCCGGCCCACGAAGCGGGCCGCCCGGTGGTACGCAGCAACGCCCCGAGCGGATCAACGAACGGCGGAAATTTTTCCCCGCCGTCGTTGAGTGGGCGGTCAGCGGCGGACGGAGAACAGGCCCGGCGGCGGCGGATCGGAACCGGTGGCGTCGGCGTCGTGCACCACCTGCGCGCCGCTGGCGAAACGGTCCAGCTCGTCGCCGGCCACCACCCGGCCCGGGAACCAGTCGCCGGCGGCGCGCCGGGTCAGCTCCGGCACCGGCGGGGTGGCCCGCCCGGCGACCAGCACCAAATTTCCGTACCGGCGGCCCCGCAGCACCGCCGCGTCGCCGACCAGGCAGGCCTGCGGCAGCACCGCGCGGACCGTGGCGACCTGCCCACGCGCGTGCCGCAGTGGCGGGCCGTCGGCCAGGTTCGCCAGATACCACCCCGCGGGGCGCAGCACCCGGGCCACCTCGGCCGCGTACTCCACGGACGTGAGGTGGGCCGGGGTACGCGCACCGGCGAACACGTCGGCGACCACCACGTCGTAGCTGGCGTCCCGGGTGGCGGTCAACATGGCCCGCGCATCCTGGACACGGACCCGCAGCCGGGCGTCGGACGGCCACGGCAGCACCCTGCGGACCAGCTCGACCAGGGCGCCGTCCACCTCGGCCACCCGCTGGGTGGAGCCGGGTCGGGTGGCGGACACGTAGCGGGGCAGGGTCAGGGCACCACCGCCCAGATGCAGCACCCGCAGCGGCGCACCGGCCGGTGCGACCAGGTCCACCGCCGCGGCCAACCGTCGCACGTACTCGAATTCCAGGTGCGTGGGGTCGGTCAGGTCGACGTGCGACTGCGGGGCGCCATCCAACAGCAGCGTCCACGAGCCGGCCCGGTCCGGATCCGGGACGAGCTCGGCCTGCCCGGTGTCGACAGGCTCGATCACCCGGTCAGCCGCCCGTTTACGTCCCATCGGAACCAGTATCCGCGGTCAACGGGCGGCGCGGGCCGCGGCGGTCAACGCGCGGTGCAGCAGCCGGGAATCGCCGAGCAGGGCGCGCAGTCTGCGCTCCAGCCCGGCGATCGGGATCAGGTTCTGTGGGGCCCGCGGATCCTTGTACGGGTTCGAGGCGAAGCGCGGCAGGGTGACGAGCGACAGGTCGGCCAGCTCGATCGCCGCCTCGACGGGCAGGTCGGCGGAGCACTCCACCCGGACGATGCCCGCCCACGGCGCGCCGACCGCCACCGGCAAACGCAAATACCATGACCAACCACCCCAGGCGGTGCCCAGCCGGAACACCGGCGAGCGCTCACCCGACGCCATGCCCGTCACCACCGCGGTCAGCCGGGCATCCAGGTATTGGCTGTGCTGCGTCTTGATGTAGCCGAGCGTGCGGGGCAACTGCCGGCGACTGCGCAACGGGCCGTCCACCACCAGCAGGTCACCGTCGACCCGGGCGGCGTCGGACACCGCCACCTCCAACGCGGTCAGCGGGCCCTGCACGGCGGCCGGCAGCTTCGCCAGCTCGCCGGTGCCACCCACCCGGTGCACCGGGTAACGGATCGCGCCGGCCACCACGTCCTGCGCCGACGGACTCGCGGTGAACAGGCCCCGACCAACCCGGGTGCCGGCCAACTGCGCCGCGCCCCGGCCCAGGTCACACCGCACCACCCCAGCCGCGTACGAGGCGGCCAACCCGGGAAAGGACACGCCGTCGGTCTCCGCCGTCCAGATGCTCGCGTCGATGCGGCGTACCCCGTCGACGAGCAGCACCACATCGGGCGCCCGCACCCCCGCGCGTACCCCGATCGCCCGCCAGTCCACGGCGGGCACCTCCACGTCCGCGTCGACCTGCGCGCTGCTCGGCGCGGCCGGCCCGGCGGCCGACGCCTCGAACGACGCCCCGTACGCCGGATCCCACGAGTCGACGAAGAACGCGGCGTCGCTCACCGGCCGGTCCGTTCCACCCGGGCGGACCGGGCATCCTTGCGCACCTCGAAGCGGACCGGGATGCGCTCGGCCAACGCCGGCACGTGGGTGACCACGCCGACCATCCGATCGCCCCGGGCGGCCAGGTTCTCCAGGGTCGCCGCCACCGTGTCCAGCGTCGCCGCGTCGAGCGTGCCGAAGCCCTCGTCCAGGACTATCGACTCCAGGCTCGCCGCCGTGGTCGACATCCCGGCCAGCTGCTCGGAGAGCGCCAGCGCCAACGCCAGCGACGCCTGGAACGTCTCACCGCCGGAGAGCGTCCGCACACCCCGGCGCAGCCCCGCGTCGTGGTGGTCGACCACCACGAACTCACCCTTGTCGTGCACCAGCTCGTACTGCCCGGAGGACAGCTCCCGCAGGATTCCCGACGCACCGTCGACGAGCAGGTCCAACGCCTCGGCCAGCAACCACCGCTCGAAGTTGTTGGCCCGCAGGTGGCCGGCGAGCGCGCGCGCCACCTGCGCCTCCCGCTCGTGCCCGGCCCGCTGCTCGCGCAACGTGCCGGCCTGCTCGCGGCGCTCGGCCAGCCGGCGGCGATCGGCCTCGGCCCGCTCCACCGCCACCGTCGCCGCGTGCACCGGGTCGTCGCCGACCGGCACGTCCGCGTCGGCGAAGATGCCAGCGATACGCCGCCGCACCCCCTCGGCCACCGACTCGGCCTCGGCGACGGCGACGGCCCGGCTCACCCGGTCGGCGCGGCGGCGGTCCGCCTCGGTCGTCGCCCAACCGGTCAACGCGGCCCACGCGGCGGCCACGTCGTCCCGATCGGCAGCGGGTGGGCCGAACCGCGCCAACCCGTCGCGCGCGGTGTCGAAGGCCCGCCACGCCGCGCGCAGCCGCTCCTCGGCGGCGTCCACCCCGGCCCGCGCCTGCCGAGCGGCCTCACGGCCGGCCCGCACCGCGGTCGCCGCCTCCTCCAGTGCGCGCCGCAACCGGGCGTGCTCGGCCAACTCGCGGCGCAGCACCGCCGGCTCGGCCACGCCGGCGAGCTGCCCGTCCAACTCGGCCAGCCGGGCGTCCACCTGCTCCTGCCGGGCCCGCGCCTGCACCAACAGCCGCTCCAGGTCACGCGCCGCCGCGTCCCGCTGCTGCACCATCGTCTGCGCGGCCTTGGTCGCGGCCCGCGCCGCCTTGCCCGCCGCCGTCGCGGCCGCCACCGCCGAGTCGGCCGGCACCGCCGGCACCTCGGCCACCGGCTGCTCGCACACCGGGCAGGCCGCACCGGCATGCAGGTGCACCCGCAGGCTGACCGCCAGGTCGGTGGCCTTCGCCTCCTCGTGCGCCCGGAAGGCCGCCTCCAACTCGGCGTCGGCCCGCTCGGCCGCCGCGCGGGCGTCGGCCAGCGCCGCCACCGCCGCGGTGTGCTCGTCGGTCGCCGCCCGCACCGCGGCGCGGACCGTGTCGGCCTCGCCGGACAACCGATCCCGATCGTCGTACGCCCGCAGCAGCAGTCGCACCGCGCTCTCGTCGCCGGCACCGGCCAGCTCGCCGCGCAGCTTGTCCTCCCGCTCCTCGGCCAGCGACACCCCGCTCGCCGCCGCCTCCGCCTCGGCCCGTGCCGCGGTGACCGTGCGAGCCACCTCGGCCACCCCACGCGGCGCGCGGACCCCGGTCAGGACGGTCAGCTCGTCGTCGAGGGCGGTCAGCGCCGCCGCCGCCTCCCGGGCGGTGACCCGGGCCGCCGCCAGCTCCGGCACCGCGGCCGTCACCGCTGCGGCCAGCTCGGCCATCCGCTCGACCCGGGCGTCGGCCTCGGCCAACGCCTCGTCGTCCACGCCGGTCAGCCCCGCGAGCACCTGGTCGACCGCCTCCAGCCGGGCCTCCGCCTGGGCGGCCCGCGCCGTCGCCCGCTTCTGCACGTCCTCGTAGACACCGAGGCCCAGCAGGTTGACCAGGATCTGCTGCCGGGTCGCCGGCTTGGCGTGCAGGAAGTCGGCGAACTGCCCCTGCGGCAGCACCACACAGCTGGTGAACTGCTCGTACGGCAGCCCGACCGCCTCCAGCACCGCCTGTTCCATTTCGGCGGGGGTGCCGGCGACCACCTCGCCGAGGTCGTCCGGGCTCAACCCGGTGTCCAGTTTGGTCACGTCGAACCCGGCCGGCATCAGCTGCAACCCGGCGTTCGCGGTCTTGACGTTGCCCCGGCCGTCCCGGCGGACCACCCGGGTCGCCACGTAGCGGGCCCCGCCGGACTCGAAGACCAACCGCACCCGGGCCTCGGTCGCCGACGGTGCGAGCGCGTTCGCCAACCCACGGGCGCCACCCCAGCGGGGCACCATGCCGTAGAGGGCGAAGCAGATCGCGTCCAGCACCGTGGACTTGCCCGAACCGGTCGGACCGATCAGCGCGAAGAAGTCGGCGTCGGTGAAGTCGACGGTGGTCTCGTCCCGGAAGACCGTGAACCCGGCCATGTCCAACCGCATCGGCCGCATCAGTGCTCGACCTCCTCGAAAAGCTCGTCGAAGAGCTCCCGGACGCCCTCGTCGCCGTGGCCCCGGCTGTCCAGGTAGTCGCCGAACAACTCCCGGGGCGAACGACCCGATCGTTGCGCGATGCGGGCACCGCTGCCCGGCGCGGCCAGCAGCTCCGGGTCGATCCGGATCTCCAGCGCCCGGGGGAGCAGCTCCTGGACCTCCTCGCGCAGGCCGGCGCGAGGTTGCTCCCGTACGTACACCCGCAGCCAGGCGTCCGGTGCCTCGATCTCGGCGAGCTGGGCCAGGGTGCCCCGCACCGTGCGCAGCGCGCTCGCCGCGGTCACCGGCACCTCCCGCACCCGGGCGGCGGTGGTGGCGGTCACCTCGACAACCGTCACCGAGGGGACATTCTCCTGCTCACCGAAGTCGACAGCGAGCGGGCTGCCGCTGTAGCGCACCGGGCAGGGGCCCGCCACGCGCTGTGCCCGGTGCAGGTGGCCCAGCGCCACGTAGTGCGCGGTGGCCGGGAAGACGGTGGCCGGCACGGCGTAGCCCAGCACGGTGTGCGCGTCGCGCTCGCCGCCACCGGTGGCCGCGCCGGTCACCGTCAGGTGCGCGGTGACCAGGTGCACCCGGTCCGGTTCGCCGAAACCCTCGGTCAGTCGCCCCAGCACCCGGCCCAGGTGGTCGGCGTACGTCTGGTTGGTCTCCGCGGCGGTCAGCTCGTACATCTCCAGCGCGCGCACCGCGTACCGCTGGGACAGGAACGGCAGCGCGGCCAGCCGCCACCGCTCACCGCCGGCGGTGGTGCCGTCGATGACGTGCTCGTCGGGATCTTCCCGCACCCCGCCGCGCAGGGTGATGCCGGCGGCATCGGCCCACGGACGCAGCGCGTCCAGTGCGGGGCCGTTGTCGTGGTTGCCGCCGATCGCGACCACGTCCGCGCCGGTGCGGCGCAGCGCGGTCAACGCCCGGGTGACCAGGCGGGTCGCCTCCGAGCTGGGCGCGGCGGTGTCGTAGAGGTCACCGGCGACGATCACCAGATCCGGCTGCTCGGCACGGGCGATGTCGATCACCCCGGCCAGCACGGCCTTGTGCTCGTCGGCCCGGGACTGCCCCTTGAGCACCTTTCCCACGTGCCAGTCGGAGGTGTGCAGGATCTTCATTGGGTGTGCCGGCCCCTGCCTAGAACGGGATGTCGTCGTCGGTGCTGCCGCCACCGGAGCCCACCACGGCGAACGGGTCGGCGGACTGGGTGATCGAGCGCAGCGTCTCCGATGGTGCGCGGCCCGCCTCGGAGACCCGCGTCGCCCAGGCGGGGAACGGGAACTCCAGGCAGAGCGGCACCGGGATGTCCGGCTGGTTGACGAACATCGTGCCGGGCTTGGCCAGCAGCGCCCGCTGCCGTTGCGCGGGCGGGAGGAAGCCGTATTCCGGGCGGGACGCCTCGGCCGGGTCGAGCCGGCCGACCACCCGGATCGCCGAGTTGGTGACGATGCGCCGCTCCACCTCGCTCGCCGTCTGCTGCGCGCCGATCAGGATCACCCCGAGCGAGCGGCCCCGCTCGGCGATGTCGAGCAGCACCTCCTTGATCGGGGAGGAGCCCTCCCGGGGGGCGTACTTGTTGAGCTCGTCCAGGACGACGAAGAGCAGCGGCTTGGCGGTGCCGGACTTCTCCTTGCGCTCGAACTCGCTCTTGAGCGTCACGCCGACCACGAACCGCTGGGCGCGATCCGGAAGGTTGTGCAGGTCGACCACGGTGACCTGCGCCGACTCGCTGGTGTTGATCGAGTGCGGGCGACGGGTGGCCAGGTCGCCACGGATCAGCCGGGCGAGGTCCTTCTTGCTGCCGATCAACCGCCGGGCGAACGCGTTGACGGTGCCCAGGCCCACCGCGCTGCCCGCCCAGTCGGAGCGGGTCTCGTCGTCGTTGAGCTGATCGACGATGTGGTCGACCAGGTCGCCGTAGGACCCGAGCCGGACCCCGTCGATGCTCACCCCGCCGTCGGCGGGCTGGGCGTAACGCGCCAGGTGCGCGGTCACCGAGTGGACCACCATCGTGTACTGCTGGCGCTCGTCGTCGGCGTCGGCGAACACGTACGGCAGGAGCCGGTCGGCGCAGAAATCGCTCAACGTCCAGTAGAACGAATCCACCCCGGTGAGCCGGCTGCTCACATCCGGTGTGCCGGCCGCGTCACCGACCCGCGGCGGAGCGTAGACCCGCACGTCGGGAAAGGCGCCGGCGCTCAGGCCGAGCTTCGCGTACGACGCGCGGGTGGGCTCGTCGAGACGGGTGTTGGGGTGGTCCAGGAAGAGCAGGTCCTCACCCTTGACGTTGAAGATCAGCGCCTTGGCGTTGACCGCGTCGCCGCCCAGCACCCCGGAGCGAAACACGGAGTAGAGCAGGAAGGTCGCGAAGCTGGTCTTGGTGGCCACCCCGGAGATGCCGGAGATGGAGACGTGCGCGCCCCGGCTGCCGTCGAGGAAGTCGGCGTTGAGGTAGACCGGCACCCCGTCCCGACCCATGCCCATCGGGATGCGCCGCTCCATCCGGTCGAAGTGCAGTGCCCGCGCTCGGGCGTCACCCTCGGCCCGGTGCACCACCGCACCCGGGGTCGGCGGCACGTACAGCTCCGGATCGACACGCGTCGTGGTGACCTCGGCCGCCTCCTGCACCATCGCGGGCAGCGTGCCGTCGGCGATGGCGAACACGTCGGAGTCGAACTGGGCGCCCTCGTGCCGAGCCCGGACCTGGGTGACCACGCCGGCGATCGTCACCGGCTCCCGGTCGGGCAGCTCCCGCCGGGTGACCACCACGTCGTCGAGTTGCAGGTAACTGCCGGGCGCCACGGCCGTCCAGAACTGCAACGGAGTGGCGTCGGCGGTGCCCAGCACCCGCCCGACCGCCTCGCCCGGGCTGTCGAGGTCGGCGTCGGTCATCGGGCGACTCGGGTCGGTCGGGCAGCACGGTCGGGAAGCATGCCCTGCATCCTGCCCGAGGAGTACGACAGGTCGCCACGCGACGCGTCGGACGACACCATCCGCCGACACGCGCACGACGCTGGGTGTGTGCCGGGGCGACGGCGGGTTACCGGCGGGCGTGGCGGAGCAGGAGGACGCCGTCCTCGGCGGCGAGCACGTGGCGCAACGGCAGGTGCCGGGGCGGCGTGGTGTCGCCCGCGGTGATCCGGCCCGGTCCCGGCCCGGCCAGCAGCGGCGAGACGGTCAGGCACAGCTCGTCGACCAGGTCGGCGGCGGCGAGCGCGCCGAACAGGTGCGGGCCGCCCTCACAGAGCAGTTGGGTGAGCCCGCGGCGGTGCAGCTCGGCGAGACCGGCGGCCAGGTCGACCCGCCCGGTGCCGCAGCGCAGCAGGTCGGCGACGTCGGTCAGGCCGGGCGGCGGCTCCGCGTCGGCGTGAGTGAGCACGATCGGCCGGGTCGGCGCGTCGGCGAAGGCGGCCTGCGCCGGATCCAGGTCGAGTGCGGCGGAGACGACCACCAGCGTGGGGTAGTCGGTCAGCCCGTGGTCGCGGCGCCAGGCGCGGCGACGCTCGTTGAGCCGGACCGCCCGGTAGGCCTCGTGGCGAAGCGTGCCGGCGGCCACCACCAGCGCGTCGCAGACCATCCGGAGCAGGCCGAACACCCGCTTGTCCGGCTCTCCGGACAGCCCGGCGGAGTAGCCGGCCACGCTGACCGCGCCGTCCAGGCTGGTGACGAAGTTGACCCGGAGTCGGGGCTCGTCGGCGCGGCCGTAGAGCGCGGTCAGCGCGGCGTCGTCGAGCGGCTGCGTCGACGGCTCCGGCCAGAGCCGCCGGATCGGCATTCCGACGGTCATTCGCTGGCCGGACCGGTGACCGGAGGGGTCGGTTGGGCGGTACGGTGCTGGCAGTCGCACCAGTTCCGGCCCGGGCAGTCGTCATGACGCCGGGCCCGGCACGCTCGGCAGATCATGCTCGCAGCCTAGGCCCGGGGAGGACAGGACAGCATGCCGCGTCAGATCTTCCAGCTGAAGGTGTCCCTCGCCGGCGTCCGCCCGCCGGTGTGGCGACGGGTGCTCGTCCCGGCCGGCTACACGCTGGACCGGCTGCACCGGGTGGTGCAGCACGCGATGGGTTGGCGAGACTGCCACCTGCACTCGTTCGAGATCGACGCCGTGCAGTACGGCGAGCCCGACCCGGACGGGGAGTTGGCGCTGCACGACGAGCTGGACGTGCGGTTGGACGCGGTGCTCGGCAAGGGCAGCCGGTTCTCCTACACGTACGACTTCACCGACTGGTGGGAGCACGACCTGGTGGTGGAGGACGCGCTGACCGTCGATCCCGACCAGCGGTACCCGCTCTGTCTAAATGGCGAGCGGGCCTGCCCGCCGGAGGGCGTCGGCGGGCCACCGGGTTACCAGGCGCTCCTGGTCGCGTTGGCGGACCAGGGCGACGTGGCCGACCCGCGGCACGCGATGCTGCGCGACTGGGCGGGGTCCGCCTTCGACCCCTTCCGGTTCGATCCCCGCCGCACCACCACGCTCCTGCGCCGCTTCTGCTGACCCGGCGGTGGGCGTTCGGTGGGGGCCGAATGGGGTGTGACCTTTGGGGGAGCATAGCGGTAACGATCTGGGAACGCTCCCATTGTCCTATTGACACTCCCGTTACCCGCCGGCAATCTCATGGGAGCGCTCCCGAGGGTGGCTTGTGTCACTCACGCACTCCCGGCCTGGCGCGATGAGCACCCCCCCACCACAAACCACCCAGCCTCACCACCGGAAAGAGGGGTCAGCGAATGATTGTCACCACGCGGCGTACCCGCTTGGCGGCCGCTGCCCTGGCCGCGATCACCGCAATTGGCGGTCTCGCGGCCTGCGGCAAGGACGACGACAAGCCGGCTGCCGGCGAGAAGCCCACCAAGCTGGTTGTCGATACCTTCAGCGAGTTCGGCTACGACGAGCTCGTCAAGCAGTACGAGAAGGACACCGGCATCAAGGTCGAGCTGCGCAAGACCGCGCAGCTCGGCGAGTACCGGCCGAAGCTGGTCCGCTACCTGGCCACCGGCAAGGGTGCGGCGGACGTCACCGCCCTGGAAGAGGGCGTGCTCAACGAGTTCAAGGCCAACCCGCGCAACTGGGTGGACCTCGCGCCGCTGATCCCCGACCACTCCAAGGACTTCCTGCCCTGGAAGTGGGAGCTGGGCAAGGCGCCGGACGGTCGGCTGATCGGCCTGCCGACCGACGTCGGCAGCCTCGCCGTCTGCTACCGCAAGGACCTGTTCCAGGCGGCCGGCCTGCCGACCGAGCGCGACCAGGTGTCGGCCCTCTGGCCGGACTGGAAGGGCTTCCACGACGCCGGTCTGAAGTACAAGCAGGCCACCGGTAAGGCGTTCATCGACTCGATCACCGCCGTCTCCAACGGCGTGATGTTCCAGGGCAACGGTGACCTGTTCTACGACAAGGAAAACAACATCATCGCGGACACCAGCCCCGCGGTGAAGAACGCGTGGGACACGGCCACCGGGATGGCGGACATCTCCGCCAAGGCGCAGACCTGGTCGCCGGAGTGGTCGGGTGGCTTCAAGCAGGGCACCTTCGCGGCCACCTTCTGCCCGTCCTGGATGCTCGGCATCGTGTCGGACAACTCCGGTGCGGCCAACAAGGGCAAGTGGGACGTCGCGTCCGTGCCGGGCGGCGGCGGTAACTGGGGCGGCTCGTGGCTCGCGGTTCCGGAGCAGAGCAAGTACCCGAAGGAGGCGGCGAAGCTCGCCGAGTACCTGACCAACGCGAAGAGCCAGGTGGACGCCTTCAAGCTCAAGGGCCCGCTGCCCACGAACCTGGAGGCGCTGAAGAACGACGCGTTCCTCAGCTACACCAACGAGTACTTCAGCAACGCGCCGACCGGCAAGATCTTCGGTGAGAGCGTCGCCAAGATCCAGCCGACCCACCTGGGTCCGAAGCACCAGTCGGTGAAGGAGAACGCGTTCGAGCCGGCTCTGCGGGCGTTCGAAAACGGGCGGGCCGACAAGGCAAAGGCCTGGGAGCAGTTCACAAAGGACGCCAAGACTCAGGGCGCCTTCTAAGTGATTCACTGCCGGTGGCGTTCGGGGCTTCCCGGACGCCACCGGCCGGTCCCCTCCGCGTAGCGCCCTGCGCGAGGGCCCCCGGGCCTCGCCGGAAAAGGAAATTCGCATGAGCCTGTCGGCCACGACGGCACCGCCGTCGCCAGCAGCACCGCCTCCTCCTGACGTCTCTTCCCGACGTAGCCGGGGAAGGTTACTCAACCGTCTCGATGTCAAGTACTCGCCCTACCTCTACATCGCCCCGTTCTTCCTGATCTTCGGCGTGTTCGGGTTGTACCCGATGCTGCGTACCGCGTGGATGTCGCTGCACGACTGGGACATGATCGGCGACCACTCGTTCATCGGCTTCGACAACTACACCCGGCTGGTGTCCGACGAGTACTTCTGGAACGCGCTGGTCAACACGTTCGGCATCTTCGCCCTGTCGACCATCCCGCAGCTGTTGCTCGCCCTCTTCCTGGCGAACCTGCTCAACCGGACCTTCCTGCGCGCCAAGACCTTCTTCCGGATGGCCATCTTCGTGCCGAACGTGGTGTCGGTGGCCGCGGTCGCGATCGTCTTCGGGATGCTGTTCCAGAAGGAGTTCGGCCTGTTCAACTGGCTGCTCAGCCTCGTCGGTGTCGACGCGGTCGACTGGGACGGGCAGCGCTGGAGTTCCTGGTTCGCCATCTCCACGATGGTCAACTGGCGGTGGACCGGGTACAACACCCTGATCCTGCTCGCTGGCATGCAGGCGATCCCGAAGGACCTCTACGAGGCCGCGGCGATCGACGGCGCCAGCCCGTGGCGGCAGTTCTGGCAGATCACCCTGCCGATGCTCAAGCCCACCTTCATCTTCGTGGTCATCCTCTCCACGATCGGCGGCATGCAGCTCTTCACCGAGCCCCTGCTCTTCGCCAACGGCAACATCATCGGCGGCGACCAGCGGGAGTTCCAGACGCTGGCCATGTACATGTACGAGATGGGAATCGAGAACCTGAACACCGCCGGCTACGGGGCCGCGGTCGCCTGGGCGATCTTCATGATCATCGTCGTGGTGTCGCTGTTCAACTTCCTACTCGTCCGCCGCTCGGCGAAGTGAGGAGAGCGCGATGATCTCGGGATCCCAGCGCCTCTGGCGCACCAGTCCGCTGACCTACGTGGCGCTCGTCCTGGCGGCGCTGCTGTCGATCTACCCGTTCTACTACATGCTGGTGATCGCCACCCGCAGCCTGGAATCCATCAACGACGTGCCGCCACCGGTAACCCCCGCCGGCGCGTTCGGTGACAACTTCGGGCGGGTGCTCGACAACGACGCCGCCAACTTCTTCACCGGCATGATCAACTCGATCATCGTCTCCTCGGTGGTCACCCTGTCGGTGGTGCTCACCGGTTCGCTGGCCGGGTTCGCCTTCGCCAAGCTGCGGTTCAAGGGCAGCAACGTCCTCCTGCTGGCGATTATCGTCACCATGATGATCCCGACCCAGATGGGCATCATCCCGCTCTGGGGCATGATGCAGGACCTGGGGTGGTACGACACGCTCTACGCGGTCACCGTGCCGTTCCTGGTCACCGCCTTCGGCGTGTTCATGATGCGCCAGTACGCCAGCCAGGCGATCTCCGACGAGCTGATCGAGGCCGGTCGGGTCGACGGGGCGAGCACGTTCCGGATCTACTGGAGCATCGTGCTGCCCGCGCTGCGCCCCGCCGCTGGCGTCCTCGGTCTGCTGACCTTCATGGAGACCTGGAACTCGTTCCTCTGGCCGTACGCCGTCCTCACCCCGGAGAACCCGACCCTGCAGGTCTCGCTCTCCTTCCTGTCGTACGCCTACTACACCGACTACTCCCAGGTGTTCGCCGCCACCGCGATCGGCACCATCCCTCTCGTGCTCGTCTTTCTCGTGTTCGGCCGCCAGATCATCGGCGGCATCATGGAAGGTGCCGTCAAGTCGTGAGCAACCCCGCCAGCCCCAACGCCGTCGACGTTCTCGACGACCGTCCCGGGCTGACCTTCCCACCCGGTTTCCTGTGGGGGGCCGCGACCGCGGCATACCAGATCGAGGGGGCGGCGGCCGTCGACGGCCGTACCCCGTCGATCTGGGACACCTTCAGCCACACCGACGGTCGGGTCGTCGCCGGGCACACCGGCGACGTCGCGTGCGACCACTACCACCGGCTCGGCGACGACGTCGCGCTGATGGCCGAGTTGGGCCTCAAGTCGTACCGTTTCTCGGTCTCCTGGTCCCGGGTGCAGCCCGGCGGCACCGGTGCGGCCAACCCGCAGGGGTTGGACTTCTACCGGCGACTTGTCGACGAGCTGCTGGCCAAGGGCATCGAGCCGTGGCTGACCCTCTACCACTGGGACCTGCCGCAACCCCTGGAGGACGCCGGCGGCTGGCCGGCCCGGGACACCGCGGCCCGCTTCGCCGACTACACCACGCTGGTGGCCGACGCGCTCGGTGACCGGGTGCGCTACTGGACCACGCTCAACGAGCCGTGGTGCTCCGCGTTCCTCGGCTACGGTTCCGGCGTGCACGCCCCGGGCCGCACCGACGGGGCGGACGCGGTCCGCGCCGGGCACCACCTGATGCTCGGTCACGGCCTGGCCGTGCAGGCACTGCGGGCCACCCGGCCGACCGCCGAGGTGGGCGTGACGGTCAACCTCTACCCGGTCGACCCGGCCAGCGACACCGCTGCCGACCGGGACGCCGCACGGCGCATCGACGGGTTGGCCAACCGGTTCTTCCTCGACCCGCTGCTGCGCGGTTCGTACCCGGAGGACCTGGTCGCCGACCTCGGCACCGTGACCGACTTCGCCCACGTGCGCGACGGCGACCTGGCGACCATCTCCACGCCGCTGGACCTGGTCGGGGTCAACTACTACAGCCGGCACGTGGTCGCCGCACCGGCCGAGGGCGTCGAGGCCGACCCGGCCCCCTCGTGCTGGCCGGGCAGCGAGGACGTCCGGTTCGTCACTCGGGGCGTCCCGGTCACCGACATGGGCTGGGAGATCGACGCCCCGGGCCTGGTGGAGACCCTGCGCCGGGTGCACGAGTACACCGACCTGCCCCTCTACGTCACCGAGAACGGCTCCGCGTTCGTCGACACGGTGGTCGACGGGCAGGTCGACGACGTCGACCGGCTGGCCTACTTCGACGCCCATCTGCGTGCCGCGCACGAGGCGATCGACGCAGGAGTGCCTCTGCGGGGATACTTTGCCTGGTCGTTGATGGATAATTTCGAATGGGCCTGGGGCTACACCAAGCGGTTCGGCATGATCCACGTCGATTACGACAGTCAGGTCCGCATTCCCAAGTCCAGCGCCAAGTGGTACGCCTCGGTGATCCGGCGCAACGGTCTGGCCGCACAATAGGCTCGGGCCAGCCATCAGGACGGCCCCGGCGTCCACCTCTCGCAGGTGGCGCCGGGTCCGCCCGCCGTCGGAGGAGCAGACGATGACAACGCAGCGCACCCGGTCACTCGGGCGTCCGACCCTCGATGCGGTCGCGGCACGCGCCGGTGTCGGTCGGGGCACGGTCTCCCGCGTGGTCAACGGCTCGCCGCAGGTCAGCCCGGAGGCCCGGGCCGCCGTCCAGCAGGCCATCGCCGAGCTGGGGTACGTGCCGAACCGTGCCGCCCGTGCGCTGGTCACCCAGCGGACCGACTCCGTCGCCCTGGTGGTGTCCGAGTCCGGCGAGCGGGTCTTCACCGAGCCGTTCTTCGCCGCCATCGTCCGGGGCATCAGCTCCGGCCTGCTGGAGACGCCGATGCAGCTCTGGCTGGCCATGGCGCAGTCGCCGGTGGAGCGGGAGCGGGTCGAGCACCACCTGACCAACCAGCACGTCGACGGCGTACTCCTGCTGTCGTTGCACGACTCCGACCCGTTGCCGACGCTGCTGGAGGAGCGCGGCCTGCCCGCCGTGCTCGGCGGTCGGCCCGCCCGGATGCTGCAACCGGGCGCCCAGCCGGCGTGGTTCGTCGACGTGGACAACGTTGGCGGGGCCCGGCAGGCGGTGGAGTACCTGGCGAGGCAGGGGCGACGTCGCATCGCCACCATCGCCGGCACCCAGGACATGGGCGTCGGCCTGGCCCGTTTGGCCGGCTACACCGAGGCGGTCAAGGCCACCGGGGCCGGCGTCAACCCCGACTTGATCGCGTACGGGGACTTCAGCGAGGGCAGCGGCGCGATCGCCATGCGCCGACTGTTGGATGCCTGCCCGGATCTGGACGCGGTCTTCGTCGCGTCCGACCTGATGGCGTTCGGCGCACTGCGGACGCTGCGGGAGGCCGGCCGGCGGGTGCCCCAGGACGTCGCGGTGATCGGCTTCGACGACGCGACGATCGCCCTCCGGGCGGACCCGCCGCTGACCACTGTCTTCCAACCGGTGGAGGAGATGG
Organism: Micromonospora sp. NPDC049171; assembly: GCF_040648275.1. Taxonomy (NCBI): domain Bacteria; kingdom Bacillati; phylum Actinomycetota; class Actinomycetes; order Micromonosporales; family Micromonosporaceae; genus Micromonospora; species Micromonospora sp. NPDC049171. The sequence continues at coordinate 246 of NZ_JBEZDJ010000029.1, read as the reverse complement.
GCCGGCAGATGGCCCGCCTGCTGGTGGCCCGGATCCGCGGCGAGGCCCTCCCGGCCCCCCACATCCTCCTGGACACCCAGCTAGTCCACCGAGCCTCCGCCTAACCCCCACCCCCTGGGGGTCTCCGCGTTGATCATGGAGTTGTTGCCATGACACGCCGGGTGGTTTCTAGGCTTCAGTGCAACTGATCTTGGTTGTGGTGGAGGTGCTGGTGGCGAGGCCGGGTGTGGTGACGTTCGGGCATCG
>NZ_JBEZDJ010000028.1:0-115250 GCF_040648275.1 Micromonospora sp. NPDC049171 | reverse complement strand
TCCGGACCCACGAACTGACTCGTGTCCAAACCGGTGATCTGCGCGGCGGCCTGCGTTGCCGCCGAACCGAAGCCCTGCCACCGCGACGCCGACGACCGAACCGCCGACGGATCACCATCCATCTTGAACAGATGCCCCGGAAACTCAGCCATCGCGCCGGACCTCCCCGTGTCCACGCCAACCAGCCCGCACCCGCAGCCCGCACAACGCCGCGGCATAGGGCGGCTGTGCACCCGGCACCGCGTAGCACGACGACGCGCCCGGACCTCGATCGATGCCCGGACGCGGCCGCACGAATGGATCAGCCCTGCAGAGTCCCCCGCACCTGACCGCGCATCTCCTGCACGGAGGTCGTGGTCTGACCCAGGGCACCCTTCACCGAGTCGAGGATCTGCTTGACGGTGTCCGCCGCAGTGTTCCACTGCATCTGGATACCGTTGTAGATCTCCATCTCGTCGCCCTCCCAGTTGGCCTTCACCCGGGTGACGAAGTTGGTCAGATCATCGAGACTTGCCTGGACCCCGTTGGCGACCGACGCAATGTCGCCCTGTGCCGACCCGGCGGTCGACTCGTCGTAACTGAAGACGTCACCCATGATCCCCGTAACCTTCCCGTCAGCCCCGGAACTTCGCGCTGTCCCAGTTGGCCGACCCCATGGTCGACTGCAACTGGCTGGTCTGCTCCGAGTGGTAGGTGTCGTAGAGCTGCCCCGCCGAACCGACCCGGCTCGTGATGTCGGTCAAAGCCTTGTTGAGATCGGCCATCGCCGTGTTCCACCGCTGGGTCAGCTGGTCCCAACTCTGGAACGCAGAGCCCTTCCAGACCGCCGGCAGCGGCTCGATCGCGCTGATGAACGAGCGCGCCTGGCTGTTGAGCGCAGCGACCGAAGTGTCTAGATTTGACGAGTGCTGGTTGACCGCATTGTCGGTGATCGAAAACTTCGCGCCCATCCGGAGCCCCTCCCGTGAACTCGACCCACAGTTATTCGAACATAGACACGCAACGACCTTCGTGCGCTACCTGAGTCGCATATCTCGCACAATCTGCGCGGCAAGGTCGAGAATGATCTCCTGCGTGCCGCTCGCCAGGTCGGCCCAGCGCAGCGCGTCGGTGGTCCGCAGCGCCGGGTCGTACGGCAGAGCGAAGGTCGGCAGGTCAGTGGGCGGCTGCCCGGCCGTGGCATCGACCGGCTGCCCGTCCTGGCCGACCAGCACCTGCACGCCGATCTGGTCGAACGGCTCGCGCAGCAGTGGGGCGACCCAGGACCGGCAGTCGGCGAGCCACCGGGGGCCGCGCTCGTCGTTCGGGGCCACGAGCACCACCCGGTCGGCCCGGGTCAGCACCGCCGGCACGACCGGATCGTCGGTCAGCGGCGGGGTGTCGACGACTCGCACCGGAAACCAACGGCTGAGGGTGGCCGAGACCGTGCCGTACTCGGCTGCCGTCACCGGTGGCTCGGCGTCGCCCGGGGGGCTGGCCAGCAGCATCGCCCGCTCGGCCAGCGCGAGGCGCTCCCGCAGCCACCGATGACCCACGGCCGGCCGGCGACCGGCGGTGGCGCCGCGCAGGCCGAGGCCGGCGAGCACCACCTCGGTGGACCCACCGGCCCGGACCGCCAGCCGGGTGTGCAGGCCGCCGCCGTGGCCGGTGTCCACGGCGAGCACCCCGCCGCCCTGGTGGCGGGCCAGTGCCGAGGTCAGCAGGGCGGCCACGGTCGAGCGGCCGGTGCCCGAGCCCGGCCCGACCACGGCGATCACGCCCGGCCGGAGCCGGGCGGAGAGAGTCTCGTCGCGCTCCCGCTCGGCCCGCACCCGTGCGGTGATGCGGGGGTCGAGGGCTCGCACCATCGTCCGGCCGATCTGTCGGTACTCGGTCATCGGGGTCCCCCCGTATAGACGTGAGTTGTTAGCCTGGGTGAGCGATGACGGGGAGGCCGGATGACGTACGTTCAGTATCCTTATGCGACGCTGGTCAGCCTAGGTGGAAACTTGACCACCCTCGCTGACCAGTTGGAGACGGACCATCGCGGGGTGGTCGACTGCGACGGCCTGACCGATGATCATTCCGATATTCAGGGCGCGATCTCCGATTTCCGCGACGAGTGGAAGACCAGCCTGCTTGAGTTGATGAACAACATCGGCGAGTGGGGTGGGCTTTCCAGCGCGATCGGCAAGATGGTCTCCGACTTCGACACCCAGACCGCTGCCGCGCTGCGCCCGACCGATTCGTAGGGGTGCCGCGTGAGCGACGTGTCCATGCTCGACCCGCTGCCCTCCCATGATCTGAAGCTCAACCCCCATGCCCCACACCCGGATTTCCCGTGGTTCATCGGGGTCCCCTCAGACTGGGCGCTGCTCGACACCAATCCGGAGTCCTGGCAGCGCAGCGCCGCACGGATGGTCGACGACCGGTTCTTCGGGCAGCGCCTGCGCGCCCCCGAGCGCCGGGGGGTTCTCCAGTTCCTTGAGCAGCTCGTCGCCGACTGTCAACGTGCCGGCGCGTCGCTGAGCCTGGTGCAGTTGGGTCGGATGTCCACCGGTGCGGTCGGCAGTGCCGGGCTGCACCTGGGCTGGTTCAACTCGGCGCCTCAGCCGGCCGGTCTCGCGCTGGTCCGGCAGACGCTGCCACGCACCGGCACGACGGAGGAGGTCGAGACGCCGGTCGGGCCGGGGGTGCTGCACCGCGACGTCGCCTCCACGGTCCCGCCGGGCGGCCTGACCCGGGTGCGTTCGACGGTGCTGCAACTGTTTCTACCGTTGCCCGGCACCACCTGGACGGCCGTGCTCAGCGCCGCGACACCACACCCCGAGATGGAGCAGGTGCTCACCGACGTGATCGTGGCGGTGGCCCAGAGCATCAAGCCAGCCGATGCGGACGACGTGGCCGCCGCCACCGAGGCCAAACACGACGACGAGGCCAACCGGGCCGCCGACCATGACTGACGACGGCGCTGGGCGCAACCATGACCGACGACGGGGCTAAGCGCGACCATGACAGACCACCGGGGCGGGCGCGACCATGACTGACGACGGGGCCGGGTCCGGCCGTGGCTGACGGCCGGGACCGGGTGGTGGTCGAGGCGCACGCACTGCGCACCGCCACCGCCAAGGCCGCGCTCCTGCACGGGTCCCGGCGCGGCCCACGCGACCTGCGCCGTCCCTATGCGACGGTGATCGCGAGCCTGGTCGTCGGTGCCCTGTTGCTGGTCGCGGTCTGGGCGATCACCAGTATCGGCGACCTGCTCGCCCAGCAACGTCAGAAACGCGGGCTGGCCCCACCCGTCGCCACGCAACCGGCGTCGGACGCGGCGCTTTCCTTCCTCGCGCGGTCGGTCCGGCCGGCGGACCGGTCCGGGCCGACGTCGGCGATCGCGCCGCGCAACACACGGATCGGCTGATCAGCGGATGCGCCGGGCCCTCGGCTCAGCGGGCCGCCCAGTCGAAGCCACCGAAGACCGCGATCACCAGTGGCGCGAGGCTGACCACCGCGAGCACCTCGGCCAGGTCGAAGAGCTGTCGCAACCGGGCGGCACCGACGTCGTCCAGCCGGGGACGGCCGGCCCAGAGCACCGCACCCGCCACCACCAGGACACCGACCACGGCCAGCCAGGCCCGCACCGCCTCGTCGGCGTCGGTGAGGCGGACGGCATCGAGCACCGCCACGGTGGCCGCCGTCACCGGCGGGACGAGCATGGACAGCACCTGCCCGAAACGGGTGAAGACCCGCGACCGCAGCGCGAACACCAACCCCAGCACCGCCCCGAGCAGCACGCCGATGCCGGCCGGGCCGGTCAGCAGCACGACGCAGGCTGCGGTGGCGGCCAACGCGACGCCGACGACGGCACCGGACAGCACGGTCTGACCCCGGCGGACCGCCGCCGCGACCAGGTGTCGGCCGACCCACTGGCTCTCCTCCTGCCGGCGCAGCAGATCGACGAGGCGGGCCGAGCTGAGCGCGAGCTGCGGCGCGAGCCCCACCGCGAAGACGACCACGACCGAGCCCACGGCCGCGGTCTGCTGCGGATCGAGCCCGGCGACGAGCAGCGCGGTGCCGAGCCCGCCGAGCACCGTCACCGCGAGCCCGCCAGCGGCGACGCCATACCACCGTTCGCCCGCCAGGACGAACAGGGCGGCACCGAGACCGGCGCCCAGGGCGGCGGCGGTGAAGAGGGCCGGCTCGGGCCAACCGGCCGCCCGGGCGACCGCGACGCCGGCGACCAACCAGGCCGGCACGGCGGCGGCGATCAGCAGCGTGCCACCGGGCGCGCCGAGCATGCGGCCGGCGAGCACCGCCAACGCGGCCACCGTGAACAGCATGGCCGGGGCCGCGGCCACCGGCACCGGCATGGTGGTGAGCGCGTACGTGAGGGTCAGCACCACGACACCGGCCAGTGCCGCACTGCCCGTCATCCGGGCGGCGTCCCGCCATTCGCTGCCGTCGTCGTCCAGTGTGGTCTGCACCTCGTCCACCACGTCGTCGACGAACGGTGGCAGGGGGGCCTGCTCGGGCGGGGTCAGGTAGAGCGTCTCGGCGTCGATGATGCCGGCCTCGTCCAGGGAGCGGCGTGGGTCCAACCCACCGGCGGCCACGGTGGACAGTTTCCAGCGGCCGGCGGCCTCGGGCGTGAGCGAGAGCAGCTCGCAGACCTGCGGCACGAACTCCAGCACCGGCCGGGCCGCCGGCAGACTGATATCGAGGCTTCGCCCGCCGGCCACCACTGTCACTCGGGTGAATCGGGTTGCCATGACCCTCCGTCCCCGCACGGTCGGCTCGGTGTGTCGACCGGTACTACTCTAGGCAGTCGGAGCACTACCGGTAACCCGGCCGAGGCACTGATCGGTTCGGCCCGGAAGGGGTCGCGATGACGCAGCGGGTGATTCACCGACCGGCCCGGGTCCCACCACCGGAGCCGGAGCCGACCGCGCTCGACGTGGTCTCACCACCGGCGGTGCCCGACGGCGGCGGTGGGTTCGCGGGCGTCATGCAGGTCTTCCTCCCGATCATGGGCGGGGCCGGCATGTTGCTCATGATGATGGCCAACCAAAACCCGATCATGATGATCGCCGGGCTCGGCATGCTCGTCGCCACGGTGTTCGGGGGCATCGCCGCGTACGTCACCCAGCGCACCGGCGCGGCCCGCCGCTTCTCCCGACAGCGGCAACGCTACCTGGAGTACATCGACCGGATCCGCGACCAGATCCGGGCGGACGCGGTCACGCAGCGGGCCGCGGCCCAGCACCGGCACCCGGCCCCGGAGGTGCTGCCGGACCTGCTCCGTGACCCGCACCGGCGGTGGGAGCGGCGGCTGGCCGACCCGGATTTCCTGGTGCTGCGGGTCGGGCACGGGCAGGATCGCCTGTGGCGCCGGGTCACCCTCCAGGCCGACGAGAACAACCCGATGGTCGACCTGGACCCGGTCACCCTGGCCGCCGCCCGGTTGGTGGTGGACCGGGACCGCCTGCTCGACGGCATGCCGGTCGCGGTGCCGGTCACCGGTGTGGTCTCGGTGGTGGGCAGCCCGGGCGCCACCCGCAACCTGGTACGGGTGCTGGTGGCGCAGCTCGCCACCCTGCACGCCCCGGACGACGTACGTCTCGCGTGGCTGCTAGGCGGCACCGCCGGGCCGGAGTTCGACTGGTTGAAGTGGCTTCCGCACTGCCTGCACCCGAGCGAGTTCGACGGGCCGGCCCCGCAGCGGCTGGTGGCGGCCGAGCCGATGGCACTGGCGGCGCTGCTCACCGCGGAGCTGTCCCGGCGCGTCGGTGAGGTCAACCGGGCCCGGCGGCTGGGCGATCCCCAGCACCGGTTCCGGGGCAGTCGGCTGGTCGTCGTGGTCGACCAGATCTCCGCCGGGCGGGCCGACCCGCTCGGTCACCTCGAGGCCGGTCTCGCCCCGGAGGACCTGGGCATGGCGGTGGTGGTGCTCGTCGACGACCGGCAGCACGAGCCGTCCCATGTGGACGTCCGGGTGCTCTGCGAGGACGACCGGATCACCGTGCAGGACCTGCGCAAGGTCACCGACACCCGGGCACAGGTGATCCTGGCCGAGCGTGAGCGGTTGCGTGGCGCGTCCACCGGCACTGTCGACAAGCTCGACCTGTCGGAGATGGAGTCGCTGGCCCGGCGGGTCTCGCCGCTGCGGCTGGTGGCCGACACTGTGGACGACGCCCCGTTGGAGGCGACAGTCGACCTGCGGGGGCTGCTCGGCATCGTCGACGAGGCGAGCTACGACGTGCGTTCCCTGTGGGCGCCCCGGATGCTTCCCGACTTCCTCAATGTGCCGTTCGGGGTGGGGACGGACGGCAACCCGGTGCACCTGGACATCAAGGAGGCCGCGTTGGGCGGCATGGGCCCGCACGGGCTCTGCGTCGGCGCGACCGGTTCCGGCAAGTCCGAGGTCCTGCGGACGTTGGTGCTCACCCTGGCGATGACCCACCCGCCCGAGCGGCTGAGCCTGGTGCTCGTCGACTACAAGGGTGGTGCCACCTTCGCCGGGTTGGAACATCTGCCGCACACCTCGGCGATGATCTCGAACCTGTCCGACGACTCCGGCCTGGTGGACCGGCTGCACGACGCGATCCAGGGGGAGATGAAGCGCCGCCAGCAGATCCTGCTCGACGCCGGGCAGTTGGCCAACATCACCGAGTACAACAGGCGGCGTGACGCGGGCCGGCCGTTGCCGCCACTGCCCAACCTGATGGTGATCATCGACGAGTTCAGTGAGCTGCTGACCGCCAAACCGGACTTCATCGAGCTGTTCATCGCCATCGGCCGGATCGGCCGGTCGATCGGGATCCACCAGATGCTCGCCTCGCAGCGGTTGGAGGAGGGTCGACTGCGCGGGTTGGAGTCGTTCCTGTCGTACCGGCTGGGGTTGCGCACCTTCAACGAGCAGGAGAGCCGCACCGTGCTGGGGGTGCCCGACGCGTACCGGCTGCCACCGCTGCCCGGGTCGGGTTACCTGAAGGTCGACACCACGGTCTTCGAGCGGTTCAAGGCGGCGTACGTGTCCGGCACGTACCGGCCGCCGGCCGGCGAGGAGGTGGTGGACGCCGCACCCGACCCGACGGTCTTCCTGATGTACAACGTGGCCCGGCACCTGCCGAAGCCGTTGACGACCGAGGAGTCGGCGGAGGCCGACGAGAGCGTCTCGGCGCCGAGCACCCTGGACGTGGTGGTCGACCGGCTGCGCGAGCACGGACGGCAGGCACACCGGATCTGGCTGCCGCCGCTACCGGCCTCGCTGGCACTCGACTCGGTCGTCGGCCCGCTGGAGACCGATCCGGCGTACGGCCTGGTGGCCCCGGTGGAGCGGCGCGGCCGGCTGCGGATCCCGCTCGGTCTGCTCGATCGGCCCACCGAGCAGAAACAGGAACCGTTCGTGCTGGACATCTCCGGCGCGGGTGGGCACGTCTGCGTGCTCGGCGCACCACAGACCGGCAAGTCGACGCTGCTGCGCAGCCTGGTGGCCGGTGCCGCGCTGACCCACACCCCACAGGACATCGCGTTCTACTGCGTCGACGTCGGCGGCGGTGCGCTCAACGCGCTGGCCGGGCTCCCGCACGTCGGCGGGGTGGCCGGTCGACTGGACCCGGACCGGATCCGCCGGACGGTGACCGAGGTCAGCATGCTGATGACCGAACGGGAGGAGCTGTTCGCCGCGCACGGCATCGACTCGATCGACACGATGCGGCGGATGCACCGGGAGGGGCGGCTGCCCGAGCTGGCCGCCGCCGACGTCGTGCTGGTGATCGACAACTATCCGGTGCTGAAGACGGAGTTCGAGGATCTCGCCGATCTCGTCCAGGACATCGGCGCCCGGGGCCTCGGGTACGCCGTACACCTGGTGTTGACCGCCGGCCGCTGGTCGGACCTGCGGATGCAGCTCCAGGCGGTGATCGGCTCGAAGATCGAGTTCCGGTTGAACGACCCACTGGACTCGTCCATCAAGCGGCAGGCCGCGGAGAACCTGCGCGCCGACACGCCGGGCCGTTGCCTGACCCAGGACGCCCTGACCGCGCACATCGCCCTGCCCCGCATCGACGGCAGCGACGACGTTCGCACCCTGCCGAAGGGCCTGGACGACCTGGTGTCCCGGGTGGCGACGGCCTGGACCGGCCCGTCGGCGCCGGCCATCCGGATGCTGCCCACCATGATCGGGTACGGCGAGGTGGCCACCGGGTTGCCCGCCGACGGGCGGGTGCGGCTCGGGCTCGACGAGGCGGAGCTGCGACCCACCATGCTCGACCTGTTCGGCACCGACCCGCACCTGCTCGTCTTCGGTGACTCGGCCAGCGGCAAGACCTCACTGCTTCGCCTGCTGGTCCGGGACCTGACCGCCCAGTTCACCGACGACCAGTTGGTCTTCGCGGTCATCGACCTGCGGCGCACCATGTTGGACGCGGTGCCCGACGCCTATCTCGCCGCGTACGCCGGCACCGCCACCGCCGCCCAGGGGCTGGTGGCGGGCGTCGCCGGCGAGATCCGCAACCGGCTACCTCCGGACACCCTGACCGTCGACCAGCTCCGCAGCCGGTCGTGGTGGAAGGGGCCGGAGGTCGTGGTGCTCTGCGACGACTACGACCTACTGTCCGGTGGCGGCGCCGGGCCGTTGGCGCCGTTCCTGGAGTTCCTGCCGCAGTCGAAGGACCTCGGCTTCCACCTGGTGCTGGCGCGCCGCAGTGGCGGTGCCGGCCGGGCCGTCCACGAGCCGGTGCCGCAGCGGATGAAGGAGGTCGGCTGCGCCGGGCTGCTGCTGTCCGGCGAGCGGCAGGAGGGCCAGCTCTGGCCGCAGGCCCACCTCTCCGTCCAACCGCCCGGCCGGGGGCGGCTGGTGCGTCGCGGCCGTCGCACCACCCTCGTGCAGTTGGCGTACGTCGAGTAGGACGCGGCGAGGACCCCCGCCCGGGCCGGAACCCGGGCGGGGACGGCTCACCGCAGGTGGAACCGGTCGTCGACGGCGAGGGCCGCCAACTGCCGCACCGAGAACGGCAACTTCTGCAACGACGGCCGGGTCTCGTCGAGTTGCGCGCCCTGCGCCACGTAGACCACCACGCCGTCCGGGTGCCGGTACGCCGACCACTGGTCGAGCCGGTCGTCGCTGCCCGGTCGGACCACCACGCCGACCTGCGCCGCCCCGACGGTCTCGACCTGGCATTCGCCCTGCATGCCCCAGAAGGTGCGGGCCAGGGCGCACGGTTCGGTCGGCAACTGGTTGCCGGCGTCGTGCACCTCGACGATCACCCGTCCGGTGCCGTTGCCCTGGGCCACGGCGACCGTGGTCAGGTAACTCCACCTGTCGACGCCGTTCACCTTCTCCTCGAACTGCGCCTGCTGGGTCCGCAACATCCGCTGTTCGGCGGGCTGGTCAGCCGGATCCTCCGGCGCGGTGTAGCCGGGGGGCACGACTGCGACGACTTCGCTGAGCAGGCGGACCCCCCGGTCGTACTGGGATCCGGCCCGCGCGGTCCGGTCCTCCTGTGGTTGACCGTCGGGCCCGGTCGGCCACGGCTCCTTGGTGTCCGTCGACGAGCCCGCAGCCGGAAAACCCCCACCCGCCGGCTGGTAGACCGGGTCGTTCGGGCGGACGACGGCCGCGAAGCCGGTGACCGCCAACACCACCGCCGCCGATCCGAGCGACGCCCACACCGCTCGGCGGCGAAAACGCGCCCGGCGCGCCCTGCCGAGCGCGGCCGGCGTACTCAGTGGTGGTGGCGGGGTGGTGCTCGCCATCTCGGTGCGCAACGCGTCGCGCAGTTCTTGTCCGTTCATCGCTCCCCCATCTCGATCGCGCTGTAGGTGGGTGCCAGGAGGCCGCGCAAGGTGTCGAGCCCGCGTGCCGCCTGGCTCTTCACCGTCCCTGGAGAGCACTCCAGCAGCGCCGCGACGTCCTCGATCGACTGGTCCTCCCAATAGCGCAGGACCAGCACGGCCCGTTGGCGCGGTGCGACGCGGGCCAGCGCCTGGAGCAGCACCAGCCTGCTCTCCGGCGAGTCGGGAGCAGCCGTCTGCTCGGCGTCCTCGCCCCCCACCCGTTCGCGCCGCCACCAGCCGCGACGCCGCTCGTCGAGGAAGGTGCGGATCAGGATCTGGCGGACGTAGCTGTCGAGCACCTCGTGCCGCGAGATCCGGTGCCAGACCCGGTAGAGCTTGACGAAAGTGGTCTGTACCAGGTCTTCCGCCCGATGCCAGTCACCGCACAGCAGGTACGCGGTGGCGCGCATGGCAGCGGACCGTGCCGCGAAGTACTCGGCGAACGCCTCGTCGCGATCGCTCATTCAGGCCTCCGATCCCCGTTTCGAGATAGTCACGCGGGGTCCACCCCGGGGGGTTGCTCCGAAACTCGCGTACGTTCCCGGGGATCAACGCCGCAGGGCGTCCGGGGGCGACAAACCCCTCACGCCGACGGCGTGGCGGCGTCCACCGCGAGAAGCGAGCCCTTGCCGGCCACCAGCAGGACACCCGGCGTCGACACGCGCAGCCCGCTGATCTGCTGGTCGACCAGGCGGCGCTCGCGGGGCCGACCGGTGTCGTCGACGAGCAGCAGCAGACCGGGTCGCCCGGTGGCCAGCACGTGCCCGCTGGCGGCCGGGACGACGTGGTCCACCGCGTCCGGCCCGGCGCTGACCCGCCAGCGGAACGCACCGGTGGTCAGGTCCAGCGCGACGGCACCACCCCGGCGCTCGCGCGCCCGAACCGATCCGCACCGGCCGCCACGAACGCCGGCCACTGTCCGTCGCCGGCCGCGAGGGGCTCGGGCAGGCTCCAGCGACGTGTTTCGTTGCCGTCACGCAGGTCGAGCAGCCGTACCGATGTGCCGCCCCCGACGATGTACCCGCTCGCCGATGACGGCCGGCAGCACGGTTGCCGTCCGCTGCCGGTCGACCCAGAGCAGACGGGTCGAGCGCTCGTGCACCAGGACGCCGTCGGGTGTGCTCGCCATCGCGGTCGGGTCGACCCGCTGGTGCAGTGCGCGACGCCACAGGACTTCGAAGATCACCCACCCTAGCCCGCGCCGGCCCCGCCACGGGGACCCGAGGCGCGTCACACCAACCCACCACCTCCGAGCCGGTTCACCGACGCTGTCAGCGCAGATGCCCAGCCGTTGTCGACCGAGGGAGCGGCCGGTTCAGCGGACCGGAACCGAGTGCCGGACCGCGCTGGTCGTGCGGCGGAGCAGGATCCGCTGCAGGACGCCGACCCCCATCCCGACCGTCCCGACGAGGGTGACGAGCAGATGCACGGCGAAGAAGTACCCGCCGAACAGCAGGCCCTCGCTCGCGAACACCTGCCGGTACGTGGTGCCGTCCAGGCCGATGGCGGCGGCGAGCAGCAGCGGTGTCACGGCGGCGCCGGCCGCGCCGACCAGCAACGGTAGCGGCAGGGCCAGCGTGGCGAGCACGACCAGGACGCCGGCGACCGCGCGGGACCGGGAGTCTCCGGGCAGCTCGCCCCGGCGCCACTCCAGCGCGCTCGCCACCGCGCGCCGGAACACCTTGTGCAACACCATCCGCAGGGTGGGGTCGTGATCGTGGCAACCGCGGATCCGGTCGGTGAGGGCTACGTCGTAACGCTGGACGAGCCGGGCCCGGTAGTCGGCCGCCTCGGTGTCGCGCAGGTACGGGTTGAAGCCGCCGATCTCGGCGAAGACCCGGGCCGGCACCGCCAGCAGCGCTGCGTGCAGTTCCCGGGTCGGCCCGCCCGTCGGCATCCACCAGTGGTACATCTGCAACGCGCGGTACCGCGCGGCGAGGCTGTCGGCGATCAGCGACCTCGGGTGCAGGATTCCGCAGACCGCGCCGAGGTTCGGGTCGTCGCGCAACATGGCCACCGCGTTGCCGATGCTGTCTGGGTCGAGGGCGATGTCGGAGTCGAGGAAGAACAGTATCTCGCCGCCCGCGTGCCCGGCGCCGAGGTTGCGGGCCGCGGACTGGCCGCTGTTGGTCCGGGTCCGCAGCACCGTCGCCCCGGACGACTCGGCGACGGCGACCGAGTCGTCGGTGCTGCAGTCATCCACCACGATGATCTCGATCGGCGCGTACGTCTGCGCGGCGAGGGCCCGCAGGCAGAGCGCCAGGGCGTCGCGCCGGTTGTGGTGCGGAACGATGACCGAGACCAGCGGATTCGAGTGACTCATGGCTCCTCCGGGGATGGATCTCACGCGTTCGCGTGGCTGGTGGGGTGGCTCTGGGGCGGGCCGGGCCGGCGGGTGAGGGCGTACTGCGCCACGCCGACCCCCGCCGCCACGGCGGCGGTGAGGGTGACGAGCAACTGCACGGCGGTGAAGTAGACGCCGAAGCCGACGCCACCGGTGGCGAAGACGTGGCGGTAGGTGGCGGCGTCCAGCCCGATCGCGGTGGCGACCAGCGCCGGTGTCGCCACCGCGCCGACCGGGCCGACCAGCAGCGGCAGGGGAAGCGCCGCCGCCGCGCCGGCCACCGCCACGCTCGCCAGCGCCCGCGATCCGGTCGCGGCGCCGCCGGGCAGGGTGCGGTGCCGCAACCACAGGGGCATTCCCATCCGGGTGCGGTGGAACACCTTTCGCAGGATCGTCCGCAGCGTCGCGTCGTGGTCGTGCCGGCCGCGGATCTCGGTGGTGACCCGCACGTCGTAGCGGCGGCCGAGCCGGTAGCCGTAGTCCTGGTCCTCGGTGTGCCGCAGCCGCGGGTCGAACGGCCCGGTTTCGGCGAACACCTCCGCCCGGATGGCGAACAGGGCCGTGTGCAGGCCGGGTATCGTCCCCTCCACCTCGTTGAACCACACGTACTGCTGCGCCGTCCGGTACCGGGTGGCCAGGGTGCCCGGTAGCAGCGGCTCGGCGTCGTAGACGCCACAGATCGCGCCCACACCGGGCTGGTCCCGCAGCACGGAGACCGCGATCTCGACCCCGGTGGGATCGAGCGCCACGTCCGAGTCGAGGAAGAAGAGGATTTCTCCGGTGGCGTGCTCGGCACCGAGGTTGCGGGCCACGGACTGGCCGCTGTTGGACCCGGTGCCCACCACCGTGGCGCCCATCGCCCGGGCCACCTGCGCCGAGCCGTCGGTGCTGGCGTCGTCGACGACGATCAGCTCGATCGGCTGATAGGTCTGCGTGGCCACCGAGCGCAGGCAGAGCTCCAGCGTGACGATGCTGTTGTAGCTGGGGACGATGACCGAGACGAGTGGGTTCACCGCGGGTGCTTCCGCAGCGACTCGAACAGCTTCTGGTAGGCGTCCAGACAGGCGCCGACCGAGAACCGCTCCCGCGACTCCTTCGCCTTGAGCTCACGCCAGTCGGGTGAAACGGCCCCCATCCGGCGAATGGCGCCCTCCAGCGCCACCGGGTCGCGCGGGGGGACGACCTCGCCGAACCCGGTGGCCGCGACCGGGTACCGGCCGCCGGGGATGTCGGTGGTCACCGACGGTATCCCGCACATCATCGCCTCGGCCTGGACGATGCCGAAGGTCTCCGCCACCGACGGCAGGGTGAAGACATCGATCGAGGCGTAGAAGTCGTCGATCTCGGAACCGCGGAGCTCGCCGAGGACGCGGATCCGGGTGTCGCCGGCGATCGCGGCCTTGACGTCGGCGAGGTTGCTGCCACCGGCGACCGTGGCGTAGTTGCCGGCGATGAGCAGCCGGGCGTCCGGGTCGGCGATCCGCTGGAACGCTTTGACCAGGTAGACGATCCCCTTGTCCTGCACGATTCGGCCGAGGAACCCGACGTGGAGCCCGGTGGTCTCCCGGTAGCGCGGTGCCCCGCCCCGCCGGTCCAGGCAGGGCGCGGCGATCGGGGTGAAGCGGTCCCGCATCAGCGGCCAGAACTTCGACCCCATCGCCTGGTCGTCGCTGTAGGCCACCGTGGCCGCCGAGCGCCTGATCGCAGCCCGGGAGGTGATGTCCGAGGCGCGCATCAGGGCCCGACTGAACGTCGACGGAGGCAGGTAGAGGTCGATGTGCACGTGGCTGACGATGGGGGTGTCACCGCACCCCGCCGCGACCAGCGCCGCCTCCGCCATCGGCAGGTTGAGATGCAGCACCGACGAGGCACGGGCCAGTCGGGAGGCGACGACCGGGTAGCTGGGCGCGACGAACGCCCGGTTGATCCGGACCAGCTTCGGACACCGGTAGACGTCCACGCCCGCGATGGTCTCGCGTCGGGGCAGGCCCGGGTGGTGCTGCGCCGCGACGACCGCTACCCGCCAGCCCCGCTCCACCATGCCCTCGGCGACACAACGCGCGGTGTGGGTCAGCCCGCTCACGTACGGGTCGTAGTAAGTCAGGGCGACGGTCAGGTCGTACTTTGTCGTCGTCATGAGGTTCTCTCCTATGGGGTACGGGAAGCCAGCAGGAAGCCGCCCGACACGGCCAACCAGAGCAGCGAGTTGACGACCAGCGCCGGGTCTCGGAGCAGCAGCCGGACCGGGTCCGCTCCGCCGTCGGCGACGAGCACCAGCTGCAGGTAGCGGAACAGGGCGAACAGTGCCAGCGGCGCCGACAGCACCGCGGCGACGAGTCCGTTGGCGCCCAGCGGCGCCTCGGTGCGCAGGTAGAGCAGGTAGGATCCGACCGACATGACAGCGCTGAGCACCATCAGCTGGTCGATCAGCGGCACGGTGTAGCCGCGCAGCGCCGGACGGTGCGCGCCACCGACCGTGGTCAGCTCCTGCCGGCGCTTGCTGACGGTCAGTAGCAGGCAGAGGCTGAAAACGCTGGTCAGCAACCAGCCGGACGGGTCGACGCCGAGCACCAGGTAGCCCTGCATCAGCCGCAGCCCGAAGCCGGTCGCCACCACGAAGATGTCCACCAGCGGCACGTGTTTGAGCGCGAAGGAGTACGCGATGGCCAGCGCCAGGTAGGCCGCGACCGGCCAGATCCGCGGCCACGGCTGCAGCCCGCACAGTACGACGAGGAGTACGCCCTGAACGGCCGCCAGCAGCAGACCGACGCGTATCGAGATGCGGCCGGAGGCGATCGGGCGGTGCCGTTTGGTCGGGTGGCCACCGTCGCGGTGTCGATCGGCGATGTCGTTGAGGGTGTACACGAGCGTCGACGCGATCGTCAGGGCGACGATCGCCCACCCCACCCGCAGGATGGCACCCAGGCTCCACACGTCGAGATCCAGCAGCGCCACGGGGACGACCAGCAGGTTCTTGGCCCACTGGCCCGGCCGGAGGAGGGTCAGGATGTCTCTGGGAAGCCCGCCGCGGCGGCGATCGCCGGCGGGCTCTCCCGCCGCAGGGGTGGGGGTTGCCTCGGTTGACCACGTGGTGTGCACAGCAACCCCCGGGCTAGAAGAAGACCTTTGCGGCCCGCAGTACGCCCTGGCTCCAGGGCTCCCTACTGGTGCGGCCCGCCTGCCGGTCGCCGTCGTCCGGTCGCTGCCGCCACCAGTCGAAGGCCCGCAGCAGCGCCTCCTGGTTGGACAACCGGGGCTCGAAGCCGAGCCGCTGGCGGGCCTTCTCTGTGCTGACGTACGAATCGCCGAGCAACTTGTGCAGCAACCGTCCGTACACCGGGGAGAGCCGGGCCCGGCGGAGCAACTCCAGGGTGTACAGCGCCGGCTGCGCCGGGATGGAGCGCACCCGGCGGCGGTGCCCAGCGGCGTCGAGCACCGCCTGGAAGTCCTCCCGCAGGGTGCCGAAGCGGTTGGCCGCGACGTTGAAGGTGTCGTTGGCGGTCTCGGCGTCGGTGGTCAGGACCACCACGACGCAGTCCAGCAGGTCCTCCATCGCACACATCTGGATCCGTACGTCGCCGCGGCCGAGTACCGGGAAGTGTCGGCCCTCCTCGGCCCACTCGAACAGCATCGCGAACAGGCCCATCCGGCCGGCGCCGACGAAGGTCTTCGGTCGCAGGATCGGTACGCAGAGCCCGTCGGCGCGGAAGCTCTCGCAGATCTCCTCGGCGGACGCCTTTGCCCGGCCGTAGGCGTCCGTGGGCTCCCGGGGGTACTCCTCGGTGGTCGGCACGACGGTCGGCAGGCCGTACACCGCGGTGGAGGAGATGTGCACCACCCGGCGCACGCCACTGTCCCGGGCGGCGGTCAGCACGGTGCGGGTTCCCTCGACGATCACCGAGCGGATCTCGTCCTCCGGATAGCTGGGCAGCGCGGCCGCCGTGTGCACCACCGCGTCGGCACCGGTGAGGGCCGCCTTCAGCGCGGCCCGGTCGCGGATGTCGGCGACGGTGTGGTCGGGGTCGTCGACGGGTCGCATGTCGACGCCGTGCACCTGGTGACCGTCGGCGCGCAGCCGTCGCACCAGGCCGCTGCCCAGCATCCCGCCGCTGCCCGTCACCACGACGCGCATCACCACGACGACACCGCCTTCTCCCGTACGAACGCGGTCAGCAGCCGCCGCAGACCGACCGCGAGGGTCGCCTCCAGCGCGTCCAGGAAGTGCTCCAGATCGGCCTCTTCGATGACCAGCGTCGGGGCGACCATCAGCGGGTTCTCGCCGTTCGGGCTGTAGTAGGTCATGATCCGGTGGTGCCGGTACAGGTGGGCGATCACCGACAGTGTGATCAGCTTGGTCCGGAACTGCGGGTCGCCGGCGAAGCCGGGCACCAACTTGGCGGCCAGGTCGAGCAGCTTCGGCCCGCCGCCGAGGAACACCCCGTGCAGTGAGCCGACCCCGGCCACCCGGATGATCGTGTCGGGGAACGCCTTCTGGACGCGTTCCAACCCCGAGGTCAGGATCCGCTCGATCTCCCTCGCCCGGGCGGGGAAGTCCTCCTCGACCACGACGTTGACCGCCTCGATCGCGGTCGCCGTCTCCTCGCCGAACCCGTAGTAGGTGGTGCTGTGCAGGATCACGTCGGTCAACCGCTCGTACGCCCTGCGGAAGACGGGCTCGCGCGCGGTGTACCCGGAGATCGACGCCTTCCCGCCACCGAGTGACTTCGAGTAGGTGAGGATGTCGGGGACCAGGCCGTCGTGGCGCATGAAGTAGAACAGGTTGCCGGTCTTTCCCCAGCCCGTGTATATCTCGTCGAAGATCAGGATGATCTCCTCGGCGGTGCAGAGCTCACGCAGCTGCCGGAGCGCGGGCTCGGACCACCGACGCATGGTGGAGGCGCTGAACGGCTCGACCAGGATGGCGTAGACGTCACAGCCGCCGTCCGGTCGGCGGGCCTCGGCCACCGCCCGGCGCAACGCGTCGAGGTCGCCAAAGGGATACACCACGATTCCCGGCAGTCCGGGAAATCGGAAGTTGTTCTCCGATGAACCGGTCAGACTGCCCGCTCCCAGCGTCTTGCCGTGGAAGCTGATGTCTGCCCGAAGAATCGTGTTCCGCTTTCCGCCGTGGTATTTGTAGGCCATCTTCACCGCGCCCTCGTTGGCCTCGGCGCCGGAGTTCGGGAAGTACGAGATGGACAGGTCGGCCGGCAGCAGTTGCGCGACGTTGTGGCTGAGCGCAGCCAGGTACGGCGAGAAGAACGCCTTGTGTACCTCCATCCGCTTGTCCCGCGCGAACCGCTCGCGTGCCGCCAGGATCCGGGGGTGGTTGTGGCCGTGGTTCAGCACCCCGACGCCGCCGGAGAGGTCCAGCACCCGGGTGCCGTCGCGCATGTTGACCCAGGCGCCCTCGGCGCTGTCGACCAGGTCCCGGCCGAATCCGAACGATGTCATCAGGGACACCTGGGTACGGCTGACATGACGGCGGTAGAGGTCGTGCACCTCCTTGGTCGTCAGCTGATCGCATTCGTCGATGCCGATGAGCTTCGCCACGATTACTCCCTCCGTTGTGGTGCCGGCGGAGCGGAACTCGCTGCAGACTATGCGCGGCGAGCCGTTCGGCACCTTGCCCTTTTCTTGCTCGCAGATCGCCCGCCTTCGACGAAGGCTGGGCATGACCCACCGGACGATTCGATGCGGGACCGCCGCGGCTGACTACGCCGTGCGCGGTCCGGGCGGCGCCGCGGCGTCACGGCGCGGACCGGAGGTCCGTCCCGATGGTCGGGCGACCATCCGTCGCAGGACCCCGATCGCGCCGCCGGTGGCCGAGGTGACGAGGAGCAGCACGTGCACGCCCGCGAAGTAGAGCCCGAAACGCGTTCCGCGACGGGCAACGACGAAGCGCAGTGTGTCGGCGTCCAGTAGCAGCGCCATGCCGAGCAGCGCCGGGGGTACGAGCAGCCCGGCACCGCCGACCAGCAGGGGCAATGGCAGCGTCGCCACGGCGGCGAGGCAGAGCCCGCTGGCCACCACCCGCGCGGGCAGGCCAGCGAAGGGGACGCCGGGATCGCGCTCCATCGCGTGCGCCTGGGACCGGCGGAACACCTTCGGCAGCATCACTTGCAGCGTCGCGTCGCTGTCTTTGCGACCCCGGATCGTCCGCGAGGTGCGTACCTCATAGCTGCGCCGGCCGAGACGGTAGCCGTACTCCGGCCCCTCGTTGTGGCGCAACCGCGGGTTGAGCGGTCCGGCCTCCTCGAACACGGTCCGTCGGATGCCGAAGAGCGCCGTGTGGAGGCCGAACCCGACCGTCCGCCCGGTGGAGGTGTAGAACCAGCAGTGCAGTTGCAGCGCCCGGTACTCCTGTAGGCGCCGCTGTCGCAACAGCGGCTCCGGCTGCAGTTGTCCGCAGATCGCGCCGAGCCGGGGATCGGTCAGCAGTTCGGCCACCGCCGAGGCGATGCCGTCCGGTTCCAGTGCCACATCGGAATCGAGGAAGAACAGGATCTCACCGCGCGCCCGGGCTGCACCCAGGTTGCGGGCGATCGAGGGACCGCCGTTGGCCGCGGTGCGCAGCACGGTCACACCCAGTTCGCCCGCCACCCGCAGCGAGCCGTCCGTACTGTGGTCGTCCACGACGATTATCTCGATCCGCGGATACGTCTGCGACCGGACCGAGTCGACGCACAGGGCGAGTGCCCGCTCACGGTTGTGGTTCGGGATGATGACCGACACCAATGGCTGCTGAAGGCTCATGGCATTCGACGCTAAGGGCTGGGCGGCGTCCGCCGCTTGGTGGTTCCTTGGCGGCGGTGGCACCTATTCGACCGACAGGACCGACCACTGTGCCCGGTGGTCGGAGAGGCCGGCCGGGTCGCGCAACTGGTAGGCGTGCACCGAGACGTCGGGGCTGGTGAGCAGCCAGTCGACCCGCCACAGCGGCGTCTCGCCCGCCGCCCAACTGGCCGGGTAGAGGTCCGGTAGCGTCCCGGTGTGGTCGACCAGTCCGTCCGGCAGCAACCGGCTGATTCCCATGGCGGGCGAGGTGTTGAGGTCGGCTCCCACCACCACCGAATTCGGGTTGTCGTCGATATCGGCGCGTAGCGCGCGGTAGCTGGCCTGCCGCCGGTAGTCGTTCTCGCGATTGGCCTGTCGTCCGGCCCGCCGGTGGATCGCGAACGAGTGCGGCGGCTGATGGATGTGGGTGTTGTAGAAGGAGACCGTCTGCCCCCCGAGGAGGAGATCGGTCCGGAGCGTCTCGGTGGTGTATGAATCCTGGAAGTCGTCCAGCCCGGATGGGATGTCCTTCCGGCTCCCCGGCAACCAGGGGCGGATGTCCAGGCCGGTCTGGGCGACGATGGGAAGCCGCGACAGAGTGATCTGTTCGCCGGCCACCGCGATCTGATGATTGGGGAACTCCGCCCGCAACCGGGCCGTCGCGTCGATCCGGACCGCCTCGTCGTCCTTGTCCGTGGCCGATGCGTCGAGGTGAAGATACTCTTGCAGGAGGTAGACGTCGGCGTCCAGGTCGCGAAGGTACCGGTAGTGCGGATCGGGGTCGACGCCGCCGCCGGAAGCCCAGTCCTGGTCCCAGAACTCGGTGTTCCAGGCGACCACGGTGATCGCTCCCTGCGGCGCCGGCGGCGGGGTGTGCCAGAGGGTGGCGAGATTGACACCGCTGTTTCCGTACCCGAGTAGAGCGGCCACCACGAGCACCGCCATGATGCGCCACCGCACCGGTCGCGCGAATGGCGCCACGGCCAGCAGCACCAGCGGGATCACCGCGAAGAGCAACGGCGGGATGAGGTCCACTGGCGCCCACAGCACCAGGCGACCGCTCAGCGGACGGTGCACGAGCACGAAGAGCAGCCAACCCAGCGACGCGGTCACGACCAGACGGGTGCCCCAGCACCACCGCACACCGGGCCGCCGGCGCAACCGCGCCGCCCAGCCCGTCCGGACCGGCGTCGGTCGCGGTGCCGGCCGTTGCTCCATCAGCACCTCTCGGTCATCCATCAGCGCATCACCTCGACGGGATCGGATTCGACAGGGGATCAGTGGTCCGGGGATCAGGTGGACAGGGGCCTCCGCCGGTTGCGGGAGCGACCGGCGGCGCGTCGGAGCAGCGCCATCGCGGCGGTCGACAGCCCGACCGCGGCGCCGAGTCCGGCGGCGGTGTAGAACAGCAGATGCATCCCGGCCGCGAACACGGTGAAGCGTGCACTCTTGCGGCGCCGGACGAATCCCAGGAACTCTCGGCTGACGACGAGGAAACCCAGCAACAGCGGTGGCAGCAGGAGCAGCAGCCAGGGCCGGAGCAGGCCGCCGGCGACAGTGAGGCAGCACAGAGCCGCCAGGAGCAGGCCGGCTGGGGACATCATGTGCATCCGGGTACCCGCCGCCCCGCTGTTCCGACGCGACCAGGTCTTGAGCAGCACGTCCGGGTTCGCGGCGCGGCTGAGCTGCTCCCAGAGGAAGGGCAGCAGCCGATCGACGTCGTCGTGCCGGCCGACCACCGTGTCGGTCACCACTGTGCGGTACCGGGCTGGTAGCCGGGTACCGAACTCGACGTCCTCGCCGCTGCGCAGCTCCTCGTCCAGCCCGCCGGCCGCTACGAACACCGCCCGTGGGATCAGGCTCAGCGAGAACATCGTCGCGGTGGCCCGGCCCACCGTCCGGCGGCGCCAGAAGTGCTCGTGCAGGAGTCGGTACACCTCCACCGGTCCGTCGTCGAAGAGTGGCTCGGCAGCCCAGATCCCCTGCACCATCGCGTGGTCGGGTCGGGAACGCAGGACGCGGGTCGCGTTCTCGATCGCCTCCGGTGCGAGGGCGATGTCGGAGTCGACGAAGAACAACAGCGGCGCCGTGCTCGCGGCGACCCCGGCGTTGCGGGTGGCCGACACCCCCCGGTTGATCCGCTGCTCCACCAGGGTGCAGGGAAAGCCCCGGGCGATGTCGCGGGATCCGTCGGTGCTCGCGTCGTCGACCACGATCACCTCCATCGGCGTCCGGGTCTGGGCGTAGATCGCGTCCAGGCAGGCGCGCAGTGTCTTGGCCTTGTTGTAGTTCGGCACGATCACGGCCACAGCGTCCAATGACGCCATGCTGTCTCCCTCGCGTCAGCGCGACCGGGACCGCCCGGCGCGACCGGGACCGCCCGGCGTGCGGCCAGGACCGCCCGGCGTGCGGCCAGGACCGGCGGATGAGTGCCGACGATATCGGCCGCGGCGGCCGGGTCGCTTGCCGGAAGCTTGGCATCGGTTTTCCGGTGCGACGGCCGGACCGCTGGCGGGGCTGATCCGGGAACGACCGCACTGGCCGGTCGTCAGAGCGGAACGAAGCTCATCCCGCGCCCCCACAACCGGGGAACGACGTCGTCCAGGGTCAGGGTCAGATATCCCAGAGCGCGCCACCGCGACCAGCCCATACGCCGACGGTATCGGCCGCGGCCAGCGGGTCCCCTGCCGGAAGCCTGGCGCCGGTCTGTCCCTCCTCGACGCCGCACCCGTGCCGGCCGACGAGCCGCTCCCGGGCGTACAGACCGAGCAGGCCGCCCATCCGGTAGCGGCCGGGGAGGGCGGACTCCAGCAACCGCGCGTCGACCAGCCGTTCCAGCAGCCGTTCGGCGACTGCGACGGGCCGCTGCAACAGGCGTGCCGCGGAGGCGTTGTCGAACTCCGCCACTCCCGCGGAGGCGTTGTCGAACTCCGCCACTCCCGCGGCGGCCAGCAGGGTGAAGGCGTCCGCCGCGGCCCGCTCGGTCGGATCGGCGCTAAGTGTCAGCTGCTGCCAGCATGCCGCGAGACTCGCCCGGACGCCTACGCCGTCGAACTCCAGATTGTCGAGCCGGCGATCAGGGTCCCTGAGGCGGCCGGCGAGCTCGGCCAGCGGCCAGGCTGGCCGGGCCGAGAGCCTGGCGCCGGCCGCCGAGAGGGCCACGGGCAGCCCTTCGCACCGCCGCGCGATCGCCGCCGCGGCTTCCGGCTCCGCCGAAAGCCGGTCGTCGTTGATCCACCGGCCGAGTAGGCGTACCCCCTCCGCGACGGAGAGCGGGCCCAGGTGGACCTGCCCGATGTCGCCCAAGCCGACCAGCGCCCGGCGGCTAGTCACCAGCGTCGCGCAGTCGGCGACCCCCGGCAGGAGGGGGCGCACCTGGGTGGCCTCGACGGCGTTGTCGAGCACCAGGAGTAGCCGCTTGGCAGCCACGACCGACCGGAACATCACCGCGGCCTCGTCGGCCTGCGCCGGTACGCTCGATGCGGGTACGCCCAGGGCGCGTAGCAGCCGGGCCAATCCCTCCGCGGGCTCCAGCGGTGGCAGGTCCAGACTTGAGCCGCGCAGGTCGAGATAGAGCTGGCCGTCGGGGTACCGTCTGCTCAGCCGGTGTGCCGCGTGGATCGCGAGGGCGGACTTTCCCACCCCGGCGGGTCCGTGGATCGCCAGGACGGTCGCGGCGCCGTCGGGCCGGTCGGCGGCGAACCACTCGCTGACCCGGACCAGCTCCCGGACCCGCCCGGTGAACCGCGACAGGTCCGCCGGTAGTTGCCGGGGTTCCGGGCCGAGCGAGGGTTCGCGCGCCGGGGCGAGCCCGCCCGGCGCCTCGCCGAGTTCGCCCCGCAGGATCGCCACGTGCAGCTCGCGCAGTTCGGGGCCGGGCTCGGCGCCCAACCGGTCCGCGAGCTGTTCCCGGGTGTCGGCGTAGCACCGCAGCGCCTCTGCCGTGCGTCCGACCGCGCACAGTGCCCGCATCAGCAGCGCGACCAGGGGTTCCGCGAGGGGATGGCTACCGGCCAGCTGGGTCAGCCGGTCGACGACCGGCTCGGGGTTGGCCAGCCGGAGTTCCTCGGCGGCCCAGGCGGCCGAGGCGCCGATGTACTGGGACTGGATTCCGGCCCGCGTCCGGGCGGCCCACTCGCCGCCCAGCACGGGCAGGGGTTCACCCCGCCATAGGTCGAGCGCCTCCCGCAGCATCAGGATCCGGTCGGCGGAGTCCTCGGCGTGCCGGCTCGTCTCGATCAGCCAGCGAAACCGGTGCAGGTCGACCACCCGACGGTCCACATCCAGCCGGTAGCCGGCGCCGTGCCGGCTCAGACCGAGTTGTACGGTGCGGACGTCGGCCGAGACGCCAAGCACCCGTCTCAGCCGGGCGATGTGGGCGTAGATGGCGCTGCGGGGGGCATCCGGCGCGTCGTCACCCCACACCCGTTCGGCGAGGGCGTCGATCGAGACCGGGGTGCCGGCATCGACGGCCAGTGCCGCCAGCACCGCTTGGCGCTGCCGGGGGCCGACGTCCAGCGACCGTCCGTTGACCGCCAGTTCGACAGGCCCCAGGATCCGCACCAGCACGTGATCTGCCATGGGCTAGCCATCCTCACCGATTTACCAGGCATGCTGACGGCCCGGCCACGCACAGTTTCAGCGGTGACCCTCATCGAACATACATCAAGATGTTCATCGATTGAATACGTCGCGCTGGGATGTTGGCAAAGGGTTCCAGGGCCTAATCGCGCAAACTCCGACCCCGCGCGTGATGCGCTGGTCAGGCCGCGATCCTGGCAATTTATCTTGCCGTTATGCGCGTCCGAGACTCCGGCGTGCCCCGAAAAATCCGGACTCGACCTAAATGCGCGGCATTTAGCGTGTATCCCGCGCTCAAGCCATTCCATGGGCTCTTTGGGCGGGATGCTGGTGACCTGAGGTGAAGGGTCATCGACTACGATGAATTGGCGCGGAAGGTAGCTGGCATTTCTCTCCCACCGTCGCCGCCGTTCGATTCAGTTGGCGCTGGTCGGGCGGATCCAGTGGCGTCGGCCGAGCATCGGTCCCGATCACCGGGCAGCGTGACGCGGTGGCGGTCCGGGCCGGACCGCCACCGCGTCACGGGCCTTGAACAGGAAGACTTGTTCGCTGCGCCGCGGCGACCGGCGTCGGTGTCTGGTGTGACCAGCGGGACCGCGGTGGTCCAGGCCTGGCGCTGGGCTGAAAGCGTCCGCTGCCGAGACCCGTACGTCGAGGTCGGTTTCCTCCGGTCGCGAGGTACGGCGGTTTGGTGCGGTCTCCACCCCGGTGAACAGCCCACCTATTTCGTTGAGCGCTTTCCTGTTCCACCTTATCGAGGATGCCGCCCGTGTCGGGGCCGCGGGGGTGCTCAATCCCTCCCTTGTCGGCAGAATCGGGATCATCGAAATTTTACTCTTTTCCATGATCACCAGTTTTGCACCCGTCCCGACGACAAGTCGAATGCCGGGCGCTATCTGTGCAGGTGTGGCCACCCACACTCGCCGCTTCGTTGCTCCGCTCGGTGGGTGCGCTGCGGAATCTATTGTCATGTACCATTCCTTAGGGACTCTCATCGTCCTACTTCCGGACGTGTCCGGCGTCCACGGTGCGCCGGCGTTTTCCCTATCGCTTAACTTTGTTTGCAGAAGCGGTATTCGGTCCCGTGTTTGCGCCGCGGCGGCTCCCCGCCGGAGCAGGCTCCGAGCCGCACCGGTGTGATCGCCCGCCGCCCGCATGTCCGATCCTTGCCGCGCTCGCCCGTCGGGCCAAGGTGGTGCCAAGCCTTCCCGCCTAACCTCGACCTGTGACCCCGTCGTACGCGCGAGTGCCCCCACCTGTCGAAGCGGCCCGGCCTGCCAGACGGCCAGGCTCCTGGCGGCGCGTGCTCGGCCGGGTGCTCGTCACCGCGCTCGTGGTCGCGATGCTGGTCGGCGCGGTGGTGGCCCTTCGCGATCAGGACTGGTCCCTGGTCGGCACCCTGGCGCAGGGGCACAGCGCCGGCTGGTTCGCCCTACTGCTCGCCGCCTCCTTCCTGGTGATCTCGGTGGGACTGGTGCTCGGCCTGCTGTCCTGGCGGGCGCTGCTGGTGGACATCGGGGGCCCGGTCGGCGGCTGGGCGTCGGCGCGGATCTTCTTCGTGGCCTTCCTGAGCAAGTTCATCCCGGGCAAGCTGTGGGCGCTACCGGCGATCATCCAGATGGGTCGGATGGAACGGGTGCCGCCGGTGCGGATGGCAGCGGTCTTCCTGTTCAGCACGATCATCGTCAACCTCAGCGGACTGACCGTCGGTGCCGCGGCCGGACCGGCCGTCCTGGGTGGTCGGGCCTGGTGGCTGGTGCTGGCGGCGGTGCCGGTCCTCGCCTTCCTGCTCTTCCCCGGCCTGATCAACCAGGCCGCGGGTACGGTCGCACGCCTACTCCGCCGTCCGTCGTCGATGCGGGTCACCGACCGGGGGATGCGTCGGGCGATCGGGGCGCAGACCGTCTCCTGGATGGTCTCCGGGCACCACGTCTGGTTGCTGGCGGTCGCGGCCGGCGCGCCGCCCGGCCGGTCGTACCTGATCTGCGTCGCGGCGTTCAGCCTCGCCACCGTGAGCGGTGTCCTCGTGGTCATCGTCCCGGACGGGGTCGGGGTGCGCGAGGCGGTCCTCGTGCTCGCGCTCGCCACGGTGCTGCCGCTCCCGGTCGCGGGGGTGGTGGCGCTGGCCAGCCGGTTGATCTGCACCCTGAGCGAGATCGTCGTGGGCGGGGGTTGGCTGCTCGCGGCCCACCTCGCGGTGCGCCGCCGCGCCGCCCACGCCGCCGTCGGACCCTTCACCGGCGCTGAGTCCGACCAGGTCGGCGAGACCGACCGGTTCCGTGAGACCGACCCGATACCTCCAGCCCGACTCGGCGGTACCACCGCCCACTGACGCCGACCGTCCCTTCCGACCTGGAGCGCCGATGTCTCCTCCGGACCTGACGTCGCCAGCGGCACCAGTTCTGCTGATCACCAAGGAGTTCCACATACCACCCGACTCCGGTGCGACGCTGCGAACCGACGCGATCGCCCGGGTGCTCGCGGCAGGCGGCGCGACCGTCGTGGTGTGCCCGGATGCCGTCCATGTTCTTCCCGACGGCGCCGGGTACGAGACGATCACCGTCCACCGACCACGCCGGGCTGTCGCCGACGCGCTGCGGGATCTGCTGACACTCCCGAAATACCAGACCGTCGGCGGTGTACTGCAAAGCGGTTCCGCCCTGCTCGGCAACCTCCGGATCGCGCTGCGGCGGTTCGATCGCTTCCGGGCCTGCGTCATCGACCACACCAACATCGCGCGCCTGGCCCGTCACCTACCGGAGACGGTCGGCCCGATCCTGGTCAGCATGCACAACGTCGAGTCCGACCTGGTTCGGCAGCGGGCCCGAAAGGTCCCCCACGCGCAGCGCCCGCTGTGGCGCGCCGAGGTGGCGCTGCTGCGGCGGATGGAGCGAATCGTCGCCCGCGATCTTCCCGTTGTGGTGACGACGGAGGCCGATCGCCGACTGCTGGCCCCCCACGGCCCGCGTCGGATCGTCGTCTGCACCAACGGCATCTGGCCAGAGCAGATCACCGTCGCGCCCATCTCGAGGCCGGACCGGCTGCTCTTCCTCGCCGCCCTCGACTGGAAACCGAACGTCGACGGTCTGCGCTGGTTGCTGCTCAGCCCGGCCTGGCGCCGGCTCGTCTCCGACGTCCCGGGCATCGAACTCGTCGTCGCCGGGCGGAATCCCTCGGCCGGCGTCGCGGAACTCTGCCGCAACGCATCGAATGTCTCCCTCGTGCCGAACCCGGAGACGGTACGAACGCTGATGCGGGAGGCGACCGTGGGCATCGTGCCGCTGCTGGAAGGGGGCGGATCGAGGATCAAGATCCTCGAGTACGTCGCCGGTGGCCTACGCGTCGTGTCGACGGCGGTGGGCGCCAGCGGTCTGGTCGACCTTCCACCCGGCGTCGTCGCGATCACCGGGCAGGACACCGGCTCCTTCGTCGCCGCCATCCGCCGTCAACTGCGAGACGACGGCCAGGCCGCCTCCTTCCGGGTGGACGACTTCGTCCGTGGCTATGCCTGGCCGTCGGCCCTGCGGGAACTGCGCGAACTCGTCGACACCGGGTGGCCGGTGACGCACCCTTGAGGTCAGCTGAGAAGAAGGATGGTGCGGGCGCCGGCGGTGGGACCGGCGGTCAGCCGCCCCCGGTCGTGGCGCAGGTAGGCGCCCGCGTCGCCGGCCAGTCGCAGCGATACCCCCCGTCCCCGGGGGACCCGGTGGAAACTGGCCTGCCCGGCGTACCCGGAACCGGGTTCGAACGGGTCGACGCGGACCGTCCCGCCGACGACCCGGACATACTGGTCGGGGTGGCTGACCGACTGGATCGACTCGCTGCCCGCGTCGGCGAGCCCTCGACGACGCGGAGCCGGTCACCGTCAAGCCCGGCGACACCTACCGGGTGACCTGCACGCACGACGCGACCCTGCGGGCGAGGCTGCCCCAGCTCTTCGGGACCTGCCACAGCGTCCGTGCCCCACAGCGCAGCAGGAACCGGTCCGCGCCGGCCGCAACGAACGCCTGCCACTGTCCGTCGCCGCCCACCAGGGCTTCCAGCAGGCTCCAGCGGGATACCTCGGTGCCGTCGCGCACGTCGAGCAGCCGCACCGATGTGCCGTCCCCGACGAGCACCCGCTCGCCGACGACGGCCGGCAGCACGGTTGCCGTCCGCTGCCGGTCGGCCCAGAGCGGGGTGACAGTCGGATCGGCCGGCCACGGATGAACCGTGGCCGGCCGGGTAAGCAGCAGCCTTGCCTGGTGGGGAGACGACCGGTGTCGCGGCGGGCCGCGACCGGGCGTACGGGCGGGCGGCGACGAGCCGACCCGCCCGTACGCGGCCACGATCAGTTCGAGGAGATCCAGTTCCAGGCCGAGACGACCCACTCGGTCTGCTGCAGCCACGCCACGCCGAGGCCGACGAGGAACACCGCGGTCGCCAGGTGGGCGCCCCGGGCGCTGCGCCGCACCCGACCGAGTTGCCGCTCCCACACCATCCGGCCGACCAGCCGGGACAGGGCGAACAGGCCGACCGCCACCAGCAGGCTGAGCACCAGCACCAGCAGCGGGCCGCTCAGGTCACCCTGGCCGGAGAGCGCCCAGATCCCCCAGCACACGAACGCGAAGAGCCCGGCCGCCGCACTCCACTCACCGCCGCGACGTAACTGCGCCATCCGCCAGCTCAGCGGCCGGCGTGGGGCCGGCTCACCGGGCCAGCCGGTGCCGGTCGGCTCCTGCTCGACCACTGGGAACGGCTCGGTCCGCGGGCTGCGCGGCTGACCCACCGGAGCCACGCCCCGGCGGAACCCGTCGCGCTGCGGCGGCACCCCGACGCCGGCCTGCGGTGGCACCTCCACGGTCCGCTCCGCCCACGGCTGCGTCTGGTCTGCCATCTCGTCCTCCCCCTGACCGACGGCATCGCCACCGCCTGAATTCGAGGGTAACCAGCCGGCAAACCGGTCGCCGACCCCGCCCGGGACACGGACCGGCACGACAGTGCCGAATCCCCCGCCGGGCAGGGTACGGTCGGCTGATGGGTGACCCCGACCGACGACGGCGACGGCTGCGCCACCACCACCCCGACCCCGAGACGGCCGGTCGGAGCACCGACAGCCCGACGGCCAGCACCACGGGTGTGCACGACGGTGACGACCCGTCCCCGCGCCGCCGGAACTCCGGCGGCGACGAGCGCGACGGCGAGCGGGGGCTGCGCGGGTTGGTCGGTTCCGGTTCGTCCCAGGTGGGGCTCAGCGCCGCGCTACGGGCCCGGGACGCGGCCCGACCCACCGACGACGACCTGGCCGAGGCGGAGGCCCGGGTGGTGGTCGTCCGACGCAACTGGGTGCCCCGCGAGGAGCTGCCCCGCTCGCCGCGCTGACCCCACGGTCAGGGCAGCTCGGGCAACTGCCGGGTCTTCTCGTAGTCGGCCACCTGGGCGATCCGACGGGCGTGCCGCTCGTTGCCGGAGAACGGCGTGTTCAGGAACGCCTCGACGATGCCGGTGGCGTCGTCCAGGGTGTGCTGACGGGCACCGATCGCGATCACGTTGGCGTCGTTGTGCTGGCGGGCGAGCTGGGCGGTCTCCACGCTCCAGGCCAGCGCCGCGCGGACCCCGGCGACCTTGTTCGCGGCGATCTGCTCACCGTTGCCGGACCCGCCGATGACCACTCCGAGACCCGTCTCGTCGGCCACCACCTGGTCGCCGGTGTGCAGGCAGAACGTCGGGTAGTCGTCGTCCGGGTCGTAACCGTGCGGGCCGACGTCGACCACGTCGTACCCCTGCTTGGCCAGGTGGTTGGCCAGGTGCACCTTCAACTCGAAACCGGCATGATCGGATCCCAGGTAGACGCGCATACCGCGCAGTCTCTCAGGCCGCGCTCTCCGACGTCGCGCGGGCGGCGTCGGAGAGCCGGGTTCGTCACACGGTCGGGTGCGCGACCGCTCAGCGGGGCAGCTCCGCGACGACCAGACCGCCGCGGGCCTTCGGGGTGAACCAGGTGCTCTTGCGAGGCATCTTCTCCCGGGCCAGGTTCACCGCGACGAAGTCCGCCACGGTCACCGGGGCGATCAGGATCGCCAGCTCGGCCCGCCCGGCGTCGACCTCACCGGTGAGCCAGCTCGCCGGGTAGTCGCCGCCGACGTAGGTGATCCGCTTGTCGCCCGGGTCCAGACCGAGCGCGTCGCGCAGCAGCAGCCGCTCGACAAGCGCGTGGTCCAGGTTTTCCAGGTCGCCCGCGGCCGTGGCGGGCAGGCGTACCGCGTACCCCTGGTCGCCGAGGCGGAGGTGCACGGTGCCGCCGGCCGCCGGGACCTCGACCGGGCCGTCGATCGGCGTGACCTCGGCGCCCGCCGCCCGCAGCCGGTCGAGCAGCTCGGCCGGCGTGGTGGTCAGCTCGCTGACCAGCCGGTTGTAGGGCTGGATGGCCACCGACGCGGGCGTGGTGACCACGGCCAGGAAGCGCGGCAGACCGCCGGTCTGGGCGGCCAGGCTGCGGTGGTTACCGTCGGCGACGACCAGCTCCCCGCCACCGGCGAGGTCGGTCAGCGTGGTCTGCTCCGGGCCGGGGCCGAGCAGCCAGATGGCGTGCGTGCGGCCCGACTGGTCGGTGTCCGTCGCGGCGGGCGCGCCGGCCGACTCGGTCGCCGCCGCGAGGGCGGCGTGCAGCTCGTCGCCCCGGCCGGTCTGGAGCAGGAGTACGGGGGAGAGCAGGTGACCCAGCGCCTCGGCCAGCGCCACCCGCTCGCGCACCTTGGCGATGAAGACGTCCTCGTTGCGGATGACCAGGCCCGGCTCGTCGGCCCGGGTGGAGATCTGGTCGGTGTCCACCATCGCGAACAGCCCGTACGCCGGCTCGTCGCCGGGCGCGCTGATCCGGTAGAGCACCACCACCTGCTCGGCGGGGGTGTAACTGCCGTCGGCCTTCGCCTCGGCGAGGCGGGCCGCCGCGGCCGGCAGTGCGTCGAGGAACGACGTGCCCAGGCTCTGTGGGGCGCGATGCGGCATCTCGATGCCGAGAGCACTGTGCGGGTTCGCCTCGATGATCGCGGTGATCTCCGCGTCGTCGGCGAACTCGTCGTAGTTTTGCGCGCCGGTGCCACCAGTGGTGACCCACGCCCGGGAGATCGGATGCACGACCGTCATGCCCGCTGACGCTACCGGCGGCGGTGTCGCCCCCGACGGGGACCCACGCCGGGTCCACCAGATGAAAGTGCCGAGCCGGTCAGCTGGCGCGGTCGGTTGCGCCCCGCCGGTGCCGGCCCGCCGCCGCCGGTCCGGCGTTGCCCCGTCGACCGGCCGCGGCCGGCCCGGTGTTCACGGCGCGGCGAGGTGATGCCGGCGGCCCCGGCACCGGGCGATCGGGCGGCGGCGCCGGGACGGGCCGCGGGCTCAGCGGCGGCGTCGGCACCGGACGCGGGGCGGCCGGGGCCGGTGGGGGCGGCGCGGGCTGGGCCGGCGCGGCGGCCGACGGAAGGACCGGAACCGACGCCGCGACGGGAGCCGGCACGGGCTCGATCGCCGCGCCGACCGGCGGCGCGGGATCGGCGAGCTGCGGTGCCACCGGCACGACCGGGGTCAACCGGGAGGTCACCGGCACCCGGGCCACGCCGACCACGATGGGCGGGGCGAGCAGGTCCGCCACGTGGGCGGGAAGGTCGGGGCGGACCGCCGGCCAGCGAGAGTCGTCGACCGACCAGTAGGCCGCGCCGGGTGTCTCGATCACCCCCGGCCGGGTCAGTTGATCGTCACCGGACGCGCGGTGCTTGGCCATCGGGATTGCCTCCACGAACTGCGGGGTGCGGCCCTCCTGCGGGTCGCTGCGGCGGACATGCAGGCCAACGAGCCCGGCGGTCTCCCGGTGACGGGGCAGGCGCGCCGACCCGCGACACGCCGACCGAGCGCTCCCCTGCCATCGTCCGGCGTTGACAGGGGAGCCCCGCGCGCATGTCTCAGTCGAAGATCGGGCCCTGCTCTCGGGTGCGCTTGAGCTCGTAGAAGCCCGGGGTGCCGGCGACCAGCAGCACACCGTCCCAGAGCCGACCGGCGGCCTCACCCTTCGGGGCCGGGGTGATCACCGGGCCGAAGAACGCGACCGGGCTGCCGTCCGGGCCGGGCGCGTGCACGACAGGCGTGCCGACGTCCTGCCCGACCGGGCGCATGCCGGCCTCGTGGCTGGCCCGCAGCGCCTCGTCGTAGTCGGTGCTCTCGGCGGCCGCGGCCAGCGCCGGGTCCAGGCCGGCGTCGGTCAACGCGGCGACGTAGAGCTCGTGGCGCCGCTCCTCCTTGCCCAGGTGGATCCGGGTGCCGAGCGCGGTGTAGAGCGGGCGCAGGACTTCGTTGCCGTACCGCTGCTCGGCGGCGATGCAGACCCGCACCGGGCCCCAGGCGGTCTTCAGGAACTCCTGGTAATCCTCGGGCAGCTCGTCCCGGCCGTCGTTGAGCACGGACAGGCTCATCACGTGGAAGCGGATGTCCACGTCCCGGATCTGCTCGACCTCAAGCAGCCAACGGGAGGTGATCCACGCCCACGGGCAGGCCGGGTCGAACCACATGTCGGCGGTGACACGTTCGGTCACGGTGGGATCCCTTCGCGACGGGTGGCGCCGGCGGCGGTCGGCGTCTCCGGAGAATCTTCACCCCGCAGTGCATCGACCGGCACCCGGATGAGAGCGTGACCTCGGCCACCGCGGGCTGCCCGTACATGGAACACTCGAATCGGGCCAGCCGTCACGAGCGGTAGGCGAACGGGCGCCGCCGGGCGTACGGCGACATGTGGGATGGAGACAAACAGTGCCGGGAGTGCGCAACCTGACGCAGGTCGAGGCGACCGAGCGGGCCCGCCTGCTCAACGTGACGGGGTATGACATCAGTCTGGACCTGTCCAGCGCCGTGCTGGCGGCCGACGGCCGCACGTTCCGGTCGACGACCGAGGTCCGGTTCCGCTGCTCCGAGCCGGGTGCGAGCACCTTCATCGAGTTGGCCGCCGAGTCGGTGCGGTCCGCGACGCTCAACGGCACGCCTGTCGACCTCTCCGACTGGTCCGCCGAGAAGGGCCTGGTCCTGTCCGGCCTGGACAGCGACAACACCCTGGTGGTCGACGCCGACTTCGCCTACTCCAACAGTGGGCAGGGCCTGCACCGCACGGTCGACCCGGTGGACGGCGAGACCTACCTCTACAGCCAGTTCGAGACCGCCGACGCGCAGCGGGTGTTCGCCTGCTTCGACCAGCCCGACCTGAAGAGCGTCTACACCTGGCACGCCACCGTGCCGGCGCACTGGCGGGCCGTGTCCAACATGCCGGTGCAGCGCGAGGAGCCGGCGGGTGAGTCGCTCAAGACGCTGCACTTCACCGAGTCGCCCCGGATGAGCACCTACATCACGGCGATGTGCGCCGGGCCGTACCACGAGGTGCGCGACAGCCACGACGGCATCGACCTGGGGGCGTTCTGCCGGGCGTCGATGGCACCGTACCTGGACTCCGACGACCTGTTTCTGATCACCAAGCAGGGCTTCGACTTCTTCCACGAGAAGTTCGGCGTGCGCTACCCGCTACCGAAGTACGACCAGCTCTGGGTGCCCGACTTCAACGCCGGCGCGATGGAGAATTTCGGCTGCGTGACGCACGCCGAGTCGCACTACCTGTTCCGCTCGCAGGTCACCGACTTCGAGTACGAGCAGCGGGCCAACACGATCCTGCACGAGCTGGCCCACATGTGGTTCGGTGACCTGGTCACCATGCGCTGGTGGAACGACCTGTGGCTGAACGAGTCGTTCGCCGAGTGGGCCAGCCACTGGTGCAACACCAACGCGACCCGGTTCACCGAGGCGTGGACGACGTTCCTGTCCATCCGCAAGAACTGGGGCTACCGGCAGGACCAGCTCTCCTCCACCCACCCGGTCTACACCGAGATGCCGGACATGGAGGCCGTCGAGGTCAACTTCGACGGCATCACCTACGCCAAGGGCGCGAGCGTGCTCAAGCAGCTCGTCGCGTACGTGGGTGAGGAGCCGTTCGTCGCCGGGCTGCGGGCCTACTTCGGCAAGCACGCCTGGGGCAACGCCACCTTCGACGACCTGCTCACCGAGTTGGAGGCCGCGTCCGGCCGGGAGCTGCGCAAGTTCGCCGCGCAGTGGCTGGAGACCGCGCAGGTCAACACGCTGCGGCCGGAGGTGACGATCGGCGCGGACGGCACGTACGAGCAGGTGGTGGTACGGCAGGAGGCGCCGACGGCGTACCCGACGCTGCGCACGCACCGGATCGGCGTGGGCCTGTACGACCTGACCGACGGGCGGCTGGTGCGCCGCGAGCGGCACGAGGTGGACGTGACAGGCGAGCGGACCGACCTCGCCGAGCTGCGCGGTGTCCGGGCCGCCGACGTGCTGCTGCTCAACGACGACGACCTGAGCTACACCAAGCTGCGCCTCGACGACAGTTCGATGGCGACAGTGGTGCAGCACATCGGTGGCTTCGAGTCGTCGCTGGCGCGGGCACTGTGCTGGACCGCCGCATGGGACATGATCCGCGACGCGGAGCTGTCCGCCCGCGACTACGTGGCGCTCACGCTGAGCGGGCTGCCCGCCGAGACCGACATCAACCTGGTCACCGCCACCCTGCGGCAGGCGACCACCGCGCTCGTCCTCTACGCCGACCCGGCCTGGGCGCCGACCGGCTGGGCCGACCTGGCCCGGACCGCCCGGGACGCGCTCGCCAGCGCGGAGCCCGGCAGCGGGTTCCAGCTCGCCTGGGCGCGTGCGTTCACCTCGGCGGCCCGCTCCGAGGAGGACCTGGCCACGCTGCGCGGCTGGCTGGACGGCACGGGTGCGCCGGCCGGGCTGACCGTGGACACCGAGCTGCGCTGGTCGGTGCTCGCCGCGCTGGTGGCCAACGGCGCGGCCGGTGCCGCCGAGATCGAAGCCGAACTGGCTGGTGACCGCACCGCCAGCGGCGAGCGGGAGGCGGCGTACGCGCACGCGCTGGTGCCGACGGCAGACAACAAGGCGGCTGTCTGGGCGTTGCTGACGGGCCCGGACGCCCTGCCCAACTGGCGGCACCGGGCGCTGTTGCAGGGCCTCGCCCACCCGGCGCAGGTGGACCTGGTCGCGCCCTACCGGGAGCGGTACTTCGCGGCGGTCAGCCAGGTGTGGGCCACCCGGGACAGCGAGCCCGCGCAGGAGTTCGCGCAACTGGCGTACCCGACCTACCTGGTGGAGGACGACACGGTGGCGGCCACCGACGCGTGGCTGGCCGGTGACGGGCATCCCGGCCCGCTGCGCCGGCTGGTCGCCGAGGGCCGCGACGGCGTCGTGCGGGCGCTCAAGGCCCGCGCGAAGGACGCGCAGCAGAGCTGACCAGCAGGGAGTACGCGGCCCGGTGCCGGCGTGGACGCGAATCCTCGCCGGCACCGGGCCATTATGGTTGCGAGAGGAGGTGGACGTGATGGCCCAGCCGACCTACGAGTGGCGGCCCCCGGATCGGGGCTGGCGCGAGCAGGATCTGTTCGACCTACCTGCCGACGGTAACCGCTACGAGATCATCGACGGGAGCCTGCACGTGACTCCCCCGGCCGGGCCAGAGCACCATGAGCTGGCGGACGAGATTCGCATGGCGATTCGCCAGTCGGCCCCCGCCGGTTGGCGGGTGATTCGGGAGATCGGGGTGCAGGTCCCCGGCGGTATTCTCATCCCCGATCTGACGGTGTTGCTACCAAGCGCACCGCGCGGGCGAATGTGGGCCGAACCCAAGAACATCGCGCTCGTCCTGGAAGTCGAGTCGACGGGGAGCCGCCGCCACGATCGCTTCACCAAACCCGCCCTCTACGCGGAGGCGGGTATCCCGCACTACTGGCGGGTGGAGCGAGGCGACTTCGGCCCGGTGATCTACCGCTATCGGCTCGGCGAGGGCGACCATTACGAGCTGCTGGGCACTATCGGCCCGAACGACGCGGTGACAGTGGACGAGCCGTGGACGATGAGGTTGGATCCGAGCGCCTGGCCGCGCTGAACCAGCTCACACACGCCAGCACCGGGCCACCACCTCGGAAGATCGTGCTCGAACGTGGAAATCAAACGCCGT
Organism: Micromonospora sp. NPDC049171; assembly: GCF_040648275.1. Lineage (NCBI taxonomy): Bacteria > Bacillati > Actinomycetota > Actinomycetes > Micromonosporales > Micromonosporaceae > Micromonospora > Micromonospora sp. NPDC049171. Next base: position 79,680 of record NZ_JBEZDJ010000028.1, on the reverse strand, counting down.
TGCGTTAGGGCTGTAGCCGGCGGGTCGACCCGGGACAGGAAGTGCCCGATCTGGGCCCGGCTTGGCGATCATGGAGTTGTGGTGCCGACTTTGGGGGTTTTACGGGCGTTCTGTTACCCACCACAACTCCATGATCGGCGAGGCAGTGCTGGTCGACGAACAGCCGTTCCACCTAACGCAACGGTGTTGACGTGGAAATAGGGGCCTCAGCCGTAGCCGAGGCCCCTATTTCCTGGATCGAGGGCGATCTTGCGAGTCGTACGGGCAGCGGCTCAGCCCTTGCCGGCGTGGCTGGCGAGCTGGTCGAGGCCGTTGATGATGCCGCCGGCCAGGTCGCCGCCGCTGAACGCCCCTGCCATGGAGAGCGCGGCCAGCTTGGCGTACGTGTCGGGGATGCGCTTGCGCGCGTACCGCCCGGTGATGATCTCCAGCTGGCGCTGGTTGGGCGACACGGCGATCAGCACCGACTTGTCGGGGTCGGCGAGCTGACGGTGCAGCCGCTGGGCGTGCTCGCGGATCGGCTCGTCGAGACCGCCGACGAAGACCGAGAAGACCAGCCCGGTGCCCTTGTCGGCCAGGCGTAGCGCCTCGTCGATGCGCAGCAGCTGGCGGGTCGAGAAGGGCCCGTCCAGCACCTCGGGCGGATTTCCCGACCCGGCCTGCTTCTCACCAACGGTCACTTGCGCCTCCGGTTCCACCGGCCGGCGCCTCGACGCTGGCCTGCTCGAGCTTGTGGCTGGTCAGCGCGGGCGCCTGCGCCCCTGCTTCCAGCGCGGTGCCGGCCGAGTCGGCCAGCTGCTCCGGGCGGCCCAGGAACCAGACCGGAGTGAAGTCGAAGGGCCGGCCCGGCCGGTAGCGCTTGGCGCTACCGCCACCGCCGGTGGCACCACCGTGGCTACCGGCGTACGACAGGCCGGCGATGACCAGCACCGCGGCCAACGGGATGCCGACGAAGACCAGCAACGTCTCGGTAACAGACAATCCCAACGCCCCCAGGCGGAAGAAGGACGACCTCGAACAACCGGGCCGGATGGACGATCATGATGTCGACCGCCCGACGCCGTCACCATTCACGTTAGCGGAGTCGACGGCCCGCCAGATTGCGGGGTGCCGATCCCATCCGTCACTGGAGTGTTCCAGTTGCGCAGCGGTCGCGATGAGCCGCGTGTCGTCGCCGTACCGGCCGGTGAGCAGCACCCCGACGGGCAGGCCGTCGCTCGTGGTGCCCATCGGCAGGGAGACGCTGGGATCGCCGGTGACGTTGAAGATGGCGCAGTAGGGCGAGAAGCGGCGTTGCCTGTCGAAGTCGGCCGCCGGGTCACCATCGGCGGTGAACCAGCCGACGGGTGCCTGCGGGGCGGCCAGGGTGGGACAGAGCAGCAGGTCGCATCCGGCGGTGCGCCGGGCACCGAGACGGACCTGCGCCTGCAACTCCCCGAGAGTGGCGGCCAGGGTGCCGGCGGAGATCTCGGCGCCCCGGGCCCGCAGCCACCGGGTCAGCGGCAGCAGCTCCGCCTCCCGCTGTGGCGGCACCGGGGTGAGCGCCAGCACGTACCAGAGGATCTCGAACAGCGGCCACGCCGCCGGCCCGAGCGGCGGTGTCACCTCGACCACCTCGTGCCCGGCCGCGGTGAGCAGCGCGGCGGCCCGGTCCACGGCGGCCACGCAGTCGGGATGCACCGGCTCGTCGGCGAGCATCGGCGTGGTGAACCGGCCGATCCGCAGCCGGCCGGGCTCGGCGCGGCGCGCGGCGGCCAGGTAGCCGCCCGGCGGCGCGGTCGGCGGCAGGTAGGGCTCGCCGGGGACCGGCACGGCCATGACGTCGAGCAGCGCGGCGACGTCGGTGACGGTCCGCCCGAGCGGGCCGCTGGTGGGCAGGCCGAACGCGCCGAAGCCGAGCGGCCCACCGGAGACCAGGCCACGGCTGGGCTTGTAGCCGACGAGGCCGCAGAGCGACGCCGGGATGCGCAGGGAGCCGCCGCCGTCGGAGCCCTGGGCGACCGGGACCAGGCCGGCCGCGACCGCCGCCGCCGCGCCGCCGCTGGAGCCACCGGCGGTGTACGCCAGTTGCCACGGGTTGCGGGCCGGGGGCGCGACCCGGCCCTCGGAGTAGAGCGAGCTGCCCAACTCGGAGGTGGTCGTCTTGCCGAGGCTGACCAGGCCGGCGGCCTTGATGAACCGGACCACGTCGGCGTCGACCGGCGGGACGAAGTCGACGAACGCGGCCGAGCCGAAGGTGGTGCGGACCTCGGCGGTGAGCGTCAGGTCCTTGATCGCGGTCGGCACACCGTGCAGCGGACCGCGTGCCTCGGCCGGCACGGCGTCGGCGGCGCGGGCGGCCTGCCGGGCGAGGTCCTCGGTGACGGTGACGAACGCGCCGACGGTGTCGCCGAGCGCCGCCACCCGGCGCAGAGCGTGCTCGACCAGGTCGACGCTGGACAGCTCGCCTTGGGCGATCGCGGCGGCCTGCTCCAACGCGGTCAGGTCGTGCGGCTCGGCCATGTCCTCATCCTGCCCGCTCTTGACCGGCTGGCGGCCTCCGACACGACGTCCCCGGATCAGCTGAGCGTGCCCGCAGGCGCCACCCATTCACTGCGCGGCCCACCGACGTCACTGATCAGATCGAAGTCCCGGTCGTAGTGCAGGACGATCGCGGAGTATTCGGCAGCGGCTGCCGCCACCAGGACATCGACGGGGCTGGCCGCCCGATGGTGACCGCGTGCCGTCAGCGCCAGTTGCAGATCGCGCGCCCTGGTCGCCACGGCCTGAGTGATCGGAAGGTCGATCATCAGCTCCGCGCGGCGCGCGCGTATCGTCATGGCATCCCGGAAGTCGCGGGCGCTCCGCCCGTCTTCGAGGTCGAGCGGCACGCAGGTCGCCGCGAGCTGTTCCCCGAGGATGGTCATGATCCGCTTGCCGGCGATCGGCTGACGGACGCGACTCCAGGCCGACGTGTCAATGAGGTACAGCCCAACCGGCAGGTTCACGCGGCGTCCTGTTCCCCGCGCGGTGTCTTGTCGTCCTCGAGCAGGCCGGTCCAATCCCGGTTGATCGAAATCAGCTCCCGGATGGCCTCCATCCGCTCGCTGCGCTCCGCGACGAGCCGCAACGCGGCATGGATGGTGTCCTTCTTGCTCTTGGTGCCGAGCTCAAGGCGGGCCCGGTCGAGCAGTTCATCGTCAAGATCGATAACAGTCTTCATGCGCCGAGTATATCCGCGAAGTCTTTCGTTATATAGCCGACTCGCCGAGGAAGCGCAGGGCGTTGGCCGAGAGCAGCTTGTCGCGCTGGGTGTCGGTGAGGAAGTCGGCGTCGCGGACCACCGCGCCGGCCGGGCGTTCGCCCAGCGGGTACGGGTAGTCGCTGCCGACCAGCACCCGGTCCTCCCCCAGCGTGTCGACGAGCAGCCGCAGCGCGGGCGCCGCGAAGACCACCGAGTCGACGCTGAACCTGTCGAGGTAGCTGCTGGGCGGGGCGGCGGACGCGCCACGGACCAGGTCGCCACGGCGGTGCCAGGCGTTGTCGGCACGGCCGAGCCAGAACGGGAAGCTGCCGCCACCGTGCGCGAAGCAGATCCGCAGCGTCTCCGGCACCCGGTCGAAGACGCCACCCAGGATCATCGCCAGCACCGACAGGTGCGTCTCGGCGGGCATCCCGGTGAGCCACCGGGCCATCCACCGGTCCAGGCGCGGACCGCCCGGCATGTCCCACGGGTGCACGAACACCGGCGCGCCCACCTCGGCGCAGTGTTGCAGGAAGGTGACCACCCCGGCGTCGTCCAGGTCCCGGTCGCCGACATGGTTGCCGATCTCCACGCCGACGTGCCCGGCGGCCAGGCTGCGATCCAGCTCGGCGCAGGCGGCGTCCGGGTCCTGGAGCGGCACCTGGCAGAACGGCACCAGTCGGTCGCCCCCGGCCGCGGTGACCTCCAGGGTCAGGTCGTTGAAGATCCGCGCGACCTTCACCGCCTGGTCGGCCGGACGGTCGTAGCTGAAGAAGACAGGCGTCGGCGAAACCACCTGCACGGCCACGCCGTCGGCGTCCATGTCGGCCAGCCGGCGCGACGCGTCCCAACACTCGGCGCCGACCGGGCGGAACTCCGCCTCCCCCACCATGATCATGGCGGCGCGCTCGGAGTCGACCCGCAACCAGGGCCAACCGGACCCGCCGCACGCCGCGCCGAGGTCCGGCCAGCCCTTCGGTACGACGTGCGTGTGCACGTCGACCACGCCTGCCGGCATCAGCCCTTGCCCGGGTGCAGGGTGCCGCAGTTGGCGCAGGTGCGGGCGGCCTCGTCGGCGTAGAACGCCTGGAACACCGGCGGCAGGTCGGCCGCGATGTCGCGGACCTGCAACTCCACCTCGTGCACCCGGTGCCCGCACTCGGGGCAGTACCACTGGAAGGTCTCCAGGGTGCCCTCCTCGCGGACCCGCTCCACGACCACGCCGATCGAGCCGGCCTCCGGGCGCTGCGGCGAGTGCGGGGTGTTGCGCGGCAACATCCACATCTGGCCCTCGCGCACGTGCACCGTACGCGGCCCTTCCGGGGTCATCAGGTTGATATGCATGTTGCCCTTGACCTGGTAGAAGAACTCCTCGTACGGGTCCACGTGGAAGTCGGTGCGCTGGTTGGGCCCGCCCACCACCATCACGATGAAGTCGTCCCCGCCGGGGAACATCTCCTTGTTGCCCACCGGTGGCTTCAACAGGTGCTGGTTGTCCGCGATCCAGCCCGGAAAGCTGAACGGCTCGGCGATCTCACTCACGACTGACCTCCGGAGGGGAGAAGGGCCACGGCCTGGATTTCGATGAGCAGGTGCGGGTGCGGCAACTGGTGCACCGCCACCGTCGTGCGGGTCGGCCCGGACGCGTCGAAGAACTCCGCCCACACCTCGTTGTAGCCACCGAAGTCGTTCATGTTGACCAGGTAGGTGCTCACCTGCACGAGGTCGCCGAGGTCCGCGCCGACCGACCGCAGCAGGTCCCGCACGTTCTCGATGACCGCCCGCGTCTGCACCCGGATGTCGAGGTTCGTCGTACCGAACTCGTCGACCGACACACCGGCGAACGTGTTGTCCGGCCGCCGCGACGACGTACCGGAGACGAAGACGAACCCACCCGCCACCTTGACGTGCGGAAAAGCCCCCCGCGGAGTCGCCTTCCCGGCCACCACCCGCGCGACCCCACTCATGACCCACCCCCACCCGGCACGGCGACGCGGACCCCAACCAGGTCAGGGGTTCCGGGCAGCCCGACCGGCGCAGGGATCAAGCCTGACCGCCCGGAGCCGGTCGGGCTGCCCGGAACCCCCACGGCCGCGCTCACGAGGACACCCGCAAAGACGCCGTGCCCAGCTTCTCCACGACCGCACGGACATGGGCGCCCGGACGCAGCGGCACGGCGGCGGTGGCGGCACCGGCCAGGAAGACCCAGCCGGACTCCAGCCGCACCCCGTGCCGGCCGGCCAGCCGGATGCCCTCGTCGAGCGCCCGGCGGGGATCGCCGAGGATCGCCGCCGTCGAGCCAACCTGCGCCACCCGACCGTCGACCTCCAGCAGCACGCCCAGGTTGTCCAACCCGTCGGGCACCGGCGACCACGGCCCGATCACGAACGCGGCGGCCGAGGTGTTGTCGGCGATCACGTCCGGCAACGAGAAGCGGAAGTCCGCGTACCGGGAGTCGATCAACTCGATGGCCGGGGCGACCGCGCGGACCGCGTCGGCGAAGTCGCCGACCGGCTCACCCGGCTCGGGCAGCCGGTCCAGCAGGAACGCCACCTCCGGCTCGACCCGGGGATGGATGTACGCGGCCGGGTCAACCACGCCACCGTCAGGCACCCGCATCGCGTTGGTGAGCCGCCCCCAGATCACCTCGTCCACGCCGACCTGGGCCATCTTCGCCCGGCTGGTCAGCCCCATCTTCAGCCCGACCAGCCGCTCGCCGCGTTCCAGCCGGCGTTGCACCAGCGCGGCCTGCACGCCGTACGCGGTGTCCACGTCGAGGCCGGTCTCGGCGGCGAGCTGCGGGATCGCGGTGGCCGTGTCGGCCGCCGCGCCCAGCTTGTCGGCGATCCCGGCGATGTCTGGTCCGATCATGAGGGCTCCTTGCCGGCCAGGTCGAGTGCCACGTCCACGATCATGTCCTCCTGTCCGCCGACCATCCGGCGCCGGCCCAGCTCGACCAGGATCGACCGGACGTCCACGCCGTACTTCGCGGAGGCCCGTTCGGCGTGCCGCAGGAAGCTGGAGTAGACCCCGGCGTACCCCAGGGAGAGCGTTTCCCGGTCCACCTGGACCGGCCGGTCCTGCAAGGGGCGGACGATGTCGTCGGCGGCGTCCATCAGCGCGAACACGTCGCAGCCGTGCTTCCAGCCGTGCAGCTCGGCGACCGCGACGAAGACCTCCAGCGGTGCGTTGCCGGCTCCCGCGCCCATGCCGGCGAGGGAGGCGTCGACGCGGACGGTCCGGCCGTGGGGTGCGTCCGGGCCGACCGGCGCGGACCCGGTGACCCGGCCGTGTTCGACGGCGAGCACGCTGTTGGCGACCCCGAGGGACAGGTTGTGGTGCGCGTGGATGCCGATCTGCGTGTCCGGGTCGAGGACCTGCCGGTACGCGTCGACCCGCTGCGCCACGTCGGACATCAGCAGCCGGCCGCCGGAGTCGGTGACGTAGACGCAGTGCGCCCCGTACGACTCCATGAGCTTGGCCTGCCCGGCCAACCCGGCCGCATCGTTCATGTGCGACATCATCAGGAACCCGGCCACGTCCATGCCGTTCTCCCGGGCCCAGGAGATGTGCTGGGCGGAGATGTCCGCCTCGGTGCAGTGGGTGGCCACGCGGACACTTGTCACCCCGAGCGCCTTCGCCGCCCTCAGGTCGGCGATGGTGCCGATGCCGGGCAGCAGCAGGGTGGTCAGCTTCGCCGTGGTGAGCACCTCGGCGGCGGCGGAGATCCACTCGGCGTCGCTGGCGGCGCCGTGGCCGTAGTTGACGCTGGATCCGGCGAGCCCGTCGCCGTGCGCCACCTCGATGGCGGCCACCCCGGCGGCGTCCAGCGCGGCGGCGATGGTGCGCACCTGCTCGACGGTGTACCGGTGGGCGATGGCGTGCATGCCGTCGCGCAACGTGACGTCCTGGATGTACAGCTCGGTCATGACGCGGCCACCTCCGAGGAACGCAGGGCCACCAGCCGCTCGGCGGTGCGCAGCGCGGCGGAGGTCATGATGTCCAGGTTGCCGGCGTACGCCGGCAGGTAGTGCCCGGCTCCGGAGACCTCCAGGAAGACGGACACCTGCAACGCGGTGAGCTGCCGCCCGAGCGTCGGCAGGTACGCCTGCACCCGGTCGAACTGCACGTCCTGCTTGAGGCGGTAACCGGGGACGTACTCCTGGACCGTCGCCACCATGTCCGCCACGGAGGCGGCGATGGCGGCGCGGTCGGCGTCGGCGTCCGGGCAGAGGCAGTAGACGGTGTCGCGCATCAGCAGCGGCGGGTCCGCCGGGTTCAGCACGATGATCGCCTTGCCCCGCTCGGCCCCGCCGACCACCTCGATGGCCCGCGCCGTGGTCTCGGTGAACTCGTCGATGTTGGCCCGGGTGCCCGGCCCAGCCGAGCGGGAGGCGATGGACGCGACGATCTCCCCGTACGCCACCGGGGTGACCCGGCGGACGGCGGCGACGATCGGCACGGTGGCCTGCCCGCCGCAGGTCACCATGTTGACGTTGCGCTCGTGCAGATGCTCGTCGAGGTTGACCGGCGGCACCACGTACGGGCCGAGCGCGGCCGGGGTCAGGTCGACAACTGTGCGGCCGTGGGCGCGCAGCACCTCGTCGTGGCGTCGGTGCGCGCCGGCCGAGGTGGCGTCGAAGACCAGCTCGACGTCGGCGAACTCGGGCATCGCGACCAGGCCGTCCACGCCCTCGGCGGTGGTGGCCACGCCGAGCCGGCGAGCGCGGGCCAGACCGTCGGAGGCCGGGTCGATGCCGGCCATCGCCACCATCCGCAGGCTGTCGCTCAGCCGGAGCACTTTGATCATCAGGTCGGTGCCGATGTTCCCGGAACCGAGCACCGCCACGCCGACGCTCACGCTGACTCCCCTCGGGTGAAGGCCGTACGCACCGAGCCGAGCCCGGAGATCCGCGCCTCGTACGCGGCTCCCGGGGTGACCGGCACCATCGGGCCGAGCGCCCCGGAGAGCACCACGTCCCCGGCGCGCAGCGGGTCACCGGCGCGGGCGAGCGTGCCGGCCAGCCAGCGCAGGGCGTGCAGCGGGTTGCCCAGGCAGGCCGCGCCCGCACCCACCGAGACCGGCTCACCGGCGTGCTCCAGCACCATCCCGCACAGCCGCAGGTCGACGTCGGCGAGTCGGCGCGGCGTGGTGCCGAGCACGAAGAGCCCGCTGGAGGCGTTGTCCGCGATGGTGTCCACGATGGAGATGTCCCAGGCCGCGATCCGCGAGTCGACGATCTCGATGGCCGGCAGCACGTGGTCGACCGCGCGGATCAGGTCGACGGTGGTGAGCTGCGGGTCCGGGAGATCCTTGTCGAGCACGAACGCGATCTCCGCCTCGACCCGCGGTTGGAGGAGCCTGCCGATCGGCACCTCGACGCCGTCGTCGACCGCCATGGCGTCGGTCAGCATGCCGAAGTCGGGCTGGAACACCCCGAAGGTCTCCTGCACCGCCCGGGAGGTCAGCCCGATCTTCGCGCCGACCCGGCGTTCGCCGCGGCCCTGCCAGGCCCGCGCCTGGAGCTGCTGCACACGGTACGCGGACTCGACGTCGCCCTCCGGCAGCAGCCGACCCCGCAGTGGCGGGCACGGTTTGCCGGTGCTGCGGGCGTCGGCCAGCTCCCGGTTGGCGGCCTCGATGTCAGCTTCCATGCCCGCTCCCTCGCCACGGCTCACGACAGGTCCACGCAGACGTTCGTCAACTCGGAGTAGAAGTTCAACGAGTGCACGCCACCCTCCCGGCCGATGCCGGACGCCTTCACCCCGCCGAACGGGGTGCGCAGGTCACGCAGGAACCACGTGTTGACCCAGACGATGCCGGCGTCCAGCCGGGCACCGGCCCGGTGCGCGACGCCCACGTCCCGGGTCCACACGGTCGCCGCGAGGCCGTACTCGGTGCCGTTGGCCAGGGCGTACGCCTCGTCCTCGGTGTCGAACGGCGCCACGTGCACCACCGGGCCGAAGATCTCCTCCCGGTTGGTGCGGGCGTCCGGGCCGAGCCCGGTGAGCACTGTCGGCTGCACGTACGACCCGCCGTCGCGGGCGTCGCCGAAGGTGGGCGTGCCACCGCCGGTCAACACCTCGGCGCCCTCGGCGCGGGCCAGCTCGTACGCGCCGAGCACCTTCGCCCGGTGCTCATGCGAGATCAGCGGCATGGTGGCGGTGGCCTCGTCGGTCGGCCACCCGTACGCCAGCTCACCGGCCCGCTTCGCCAGCCGGGCGGTGAACTCCTCGAAGACCGGACGCTGCACGTAGATGCGTTCGGTGCAGAGGCACACCTGCCCGCCGTTGGTGAAGCTGGACCGCACCGAGCCGGCCACCGCGGCGTCCAGGTCGGCGTCGGCGAAGACCAGGCCGGCGTTCTTGCCACCCAGCTCGAAGCTGACCGCCTTCACCCCGTCGGCGGCGGCCCGCATGATCGCGCCACCGGTGGCCGACTCGCCGGTGAAGGTGATCGCGTCCACGCCCGGGTGGCGGGTGAGGAACTCGCCCGCCGAGTCCGGCCCGAAGCCGTGCACCAGGTTGAACACCCCGGCCGGTACGCCGGCGGCGGCCATCACCTCGGCGAGCAGCGTCGCCGAGGCGGGTGTCTCCTCACTGGGCTTGACCACCACGGCGTTGCCGCAGGCCAGCGCCGGGGCGACTTTCCAGGTGAGCAGCAGCAGCGGCAGGTTCCACGGCACGATGACCGCGACCACGCCGACCGGCTTGCGCAGCGCGTAGTTCAGCGCCCGGCCGCCGGTCGGGGTGACAGTGGTGAACGACTCGGTGGGAGCGGTCGCCACGATCTCCGCGAACGCCCGGAAGTTCGCCGCCCCGCGCGGAATGTCCAAGGTGCGGGCCTGGGTGATGGACTTGCCGGTGTCGGCGACCTCGGCGGTGACCAGGTCGTCGAAGCGGCGCTCCAGCTCGTCGGCCACGCGGCGCAGCACCTCGGCGCGCTCGCGCTCCCCCATCCGGCCCCACGGCCCCCGCAGCGCGGCCCGGGCGGCGGCCACCGCGTCGTCCACCGTAAACTCCGACGCCTCGACCACCTCGAAGACCTGCTCCCCGGTCACCGGGCTGGCCTTGGGAAACGTCGGCCCGCCGTCGACGAACTCGCCGCCGACGAAGTTGCGCAGCCGCTGCGGGCCGGCCGGCGCGTGGCCGGCCATCAGTCGCGGATCCCAGTTGTCGCTCACGCGCGCCTCCCTCGGCTCAGTGCCGCACCGATCGCGCCGAGCAGCAGCAGCGCGGCCCCGCCGGCGACCGCCCCGAGCACCCGGTGCTGTCGACGCACCCGGCGGCGCACCTCCGCGTACGGCGTGGTGGAGAAGGACACCAGCTCGTACTGGGAAACGTACCGGCCGGGCAGGGCCCGTTCCAGGGCGTGCTCCACCCGCCGCCGCGCCTGGAAGACCGGTGAGGCCACCCTGTCCCGCATCTCCACGAAGTTGGTCAACGCCATCGTGGCGATGGCCTCGGCGTTCTCCTGGCGGCGTCGCTGGAACAGCGGCAACGCGGCCAACCAGTCGTCGGCGCACTCGTCCAGGCAGCGGTCCAGCTCGACCACGTCCTCGAAGGCGCAGTTGGCACCCTGGCCGTAGAAGGGCACGATCGCGTGCGCCGCGTCGCCGAGCAGGCCGACCTTGCCGAACACCTGCCAGGGCGCGCAGCGGACCGTGCCGAGCACGCCCACCGGGTTGTGCTGGTAGTCGTCGACCAGGTTCGGTGCCAGCGGGATGACGTCCGGGTAGTGCCTGGCGAAGTGCTCCTCGATCGCCGCCGGGTCGTCCAGTGCCGCGAAGCTTCCGTCGCCCTCGTTCGGCCAGAACAGCGTGCAGGTGAAGGAGCGGTCCGGGTTGGGCAGCGCGATCATCATCGAGGTGCCGCGCGGCCAGATGTGCAGCGCGTCCTCCTCGAGCGCGAAGTCCCCGCCCAGCGGCGGGATCGTCAGCTCCTTGTATCCGTAGTCGAGGAAGTCCACGCTCTCGTCCAGCAACCCGTACGCGAGCAGTTGCCCGCGTACCGCCGAGCCGGCACCGTCGGCGCCCAGCACGACCGACGCCTTGGCGGCGACCGGGCCCTGCGGGGTCTCGAAGCTCAGGGTGCCGTCGGTCGGGTCGAGCCCGACCAGCCGGTGGTCGAAGACGACCCGCACCCCGGGCAGCGCCGCGGCCTCGTCCAGCAGGGCGTTGTTCAGCGCTCCCCGGCTGATCGAGTTGATCGCCCGGTCACCGGCGGCGCTGTACGACTGGAACTGCTGCTCCCCCTCGACCGGGTGGATCATCCGGCCGCGCATCGGCAGTGCGTCGGTCAGCACCTGCTCGGCCAGCCCGATCCGGCGCAGCGCGTCCAGACCGCGCTCGGAGAGCGCCAGGTTGATCGAGCGACCGCGCTCGGCGGTGCCGGCACGCGGGTCGGAGCGGCGCTCGTAGAGGGCCACCGGGTAGCCACGTCGGGCCAGGAAACAGGCGGCCAGACAGCCGGCCAACCCGGCGCCGATGACCGCGATCTCGTCGCGTCGTGCGGTCACGCTGAGCCGCCCTTCGTTCCCGACTGCGGGGCTCGCAACCCCGGCTCACTCCTCGCGCTCACAGAGGTCACCTTCCCCACGGTCGCCGCCAGCGCGGCGGCGGCCCGCCAGCAGTCGTGGTACGTCGAGTAGAGCGGCACCGGGGCGAACCGGACGACGTCCGGCTCCCGGGCGTCGGCGATGACGCCGTGCTCGTACCGCAGGCGTTTGGTCAGTTCGGCGGCGCTGCCGGCGCCGATGCGGACCGAGAGTTGGCAGCCCCGCCGGGCCGGGTCGCGCGGGGTGACCACGCGCAGCGGCCGGTCGACGACGACCTCGTCGAGCAGCGACTCCAACCAGCCGGTGAGCCGTTGGCTGCGGGCGCGCAGCGCGGTCATCCCGACCGCGTCGAACAGCTCCAGCGAGGTCCGCACCGGGCCCATCGCGAAGATCGGCGGGTTGGAGATCTGCCAGGCCTCCACAGTGGATGGTGGCCGGGACTCCGGGGTCATCTCGAACCGAGTCGCCGCCGCGGTGCTCCACCAGCCCTCGAACCGGGGCAGGGTCTCGTCGCCGAGGTGCCGCTCGTGCACGAACACGCCGGCCAGCGCACCCGGTCCCGAGTTCAGGTACTTGTAGGAACACCAGGCGGCGAAGTCGACGTCCCAGTCGTGCAGGGCCAGCGGCACGTTGCCGACCGCGTGGGCCAGGTCCCAGCCGACGATCGCGCCGGCGGCCCGGCCGGCGGCCGTGATCGCCGGGATGTCCAACAGCTCGCCGGTGAGGTAGTTGACCCCGCCGAGCAGCACCAGCGCCACCCGGTCGCCCTCGGCGGCCAGGTAGTCGGTCACGTCCTCGGTGCGCAGGGCGTCCTCCCCGGGGCGCGGACGCAACCGGACCACCGTGTCGTCCGGGTCCAGGCCGTGGAACCGGGCCTGACTGCGCACCGCGTAGCTGTCCGAGGGGAACGCGGCGTCCTCGATGACGATGCGGGTGCGCACGCCGGCCGGGCGGTAGAAGCTCACCATCAGCAGGTGCAGGTTGACCGTGAGGGAGTTCATCACCACGGTCTCCGCGGGCCGGCCGCCGACCAGTCGGGCCGCCGGCGCGGTCAACAGCTCGTGGTACGGCAGCCAGGGCCGTTGCGCCTCCAGGTGCCCCTCGACGCCGAGCCGCCCCCAGGCGTCCAGGTCGGCGAGGAGTTCGTCGCGGGTGGCCCGGGGTTGCAGGCCGAGCGAGTTGCCGGCGAGGTACGCCGCCTCGGGGTGGTCGCCACCGTCGGCCGGCGGCACGTGGAACAGGTGCCGGTGGCCGGGGTCGGCCTCGTCGAGATGGTGCGCTTCTTGTTCTGGGGTGTGCATGTCTCGCTCTCCGGTCACATCGCGGTCCGGGCCGACCACAGCTCCGGGAAGACCACCCGGGACATGCTGCGCTGCAACCACGCCAGCCCGGCGGAGCCACCGCTGCCGACCTTGGCACCCATCGTCCGCTGCACCGCCTTGACGTGGTTCCAGCGCCAGTCGCCGAACTCCTCGGCGACGCCACTGAGCGCCTCGCCGAGCAGCCGCAGGTGGTTGTCCGGGCCGTGGTCGTCGTAGATCCGTACCCAGGCCGCCTCGACCAGCGGGTGCGGGTCGTGCTCGACTGCCACGTCCCGGTCGAGCAGGTCGGCGGGGAGGTCGAAGCCGTGCCGGGCGAGCAGTGCGAGCACGTCGTCCCAGAGGCTCGGGGTGGTCAGGGCGGCGTTCAGCTCGGCGTGCACCTCGGCCTGCCGGCGGAACGGGCGGATCAGCGTCGGGTCGCGCAGCCCCAGCAGGAACTCCAACTGCCGGTACATCGCCGACTGGAAGCCGGAGGCCTCGCCGAGCAGGTTGCGGAACCTGTTGAAGTCGGCCGGGCTCATCCACCGCAGCCCCTGCCAGGCGGCGTTGAGCCCCTCCAGGTGCAGCTTGGCGCGGCCCAGCGGGGCCAGCGCCTCCCAGACCTGGTCGGCGCGGATCAGCCGCTGGGTCTCCCGCAGTTCGTGGCAGGTCAGCCCGAAGTACAGCTCCATGATCTGGCTGACCATCAGGAAGGACATCTCGCCCGGGTCGCTGCTGAGCGGGTGCTGCATCTTGTGCAGGGCGCTGGCCTGCACGTACGCGTCGTACGGCACCATGTCGGCGAACTCCAGGGTCGGCTCGCCACCGGTGCGCGCCGCCTGCGCGGCACGCTGCCCGGGGGTCACCGGTTGCACCGTGGCACGGCGGTTCGGCGCCCGCCGTTCCGTCTGATCCACCATCTCGTCTCCCTCGCCCGGACTGGCCGACGTCATGATCTCGCGGTCGGATCGGCCTGCGGAATGCCGAATCAACGGCTCTCACCGCCTTCTCCTGGCAAACCGAAGGCAACTAGGCGAATTTGGTTCACGAAAGTAAGGTCTGAGCGTGGACGACATGGACTGGGCGCTGCTGCGGGAGCTGCAGGCCGACGCGCGGCTCTCGTTCAGCGAGTTGTCCCGGCGGGTGCACCTGTCCCCACCGGCCGTCGCGGAACGGGTTCGCCGGCTGGAGGAGGCCGGGGTCGTTACCGGCTACCACGCCCATGTCGACCTGACCCGCGCCGGCCGCACCGTGGTCGCGCTGATCCGGATGTCCTGCTACGGCGCGCGCTGCATCCTGCACGACCCGGCGGTGGCCGACTGGCCGGAGATCCTGGAGATCCACCGGATCACCGGCGACGCGTGCAGCATGCTGAAGGTGGCCGCCGGCTCGATCGGCGACTTCGAGGCGGTCATCGACCGGCTCGCCCCGTACGGCCAACCGTCGAGCACGATGGTCCTCTCCTCCCCGCTGGGCTGGCACCCCATCACCCCCCTGCCCTCGCCCCGCCGCGGCTGACCCGGGTTTGGCCCCGAGCCAGCGGGAAAGCAGCGCGTGCCCAGGGGACGCCCTTCCTTCCGTCCGGAGTGCCGCTGTGCGGCGTGGAGGCGGAACGAGGGGCGGAGGTTCCGGCGGTCGTCGCCGGTTGGGGGGAAATCATGCAGGCAATCCGCACGATCAACCGCGCGCTCTCGTCCGCACTGGCACTTGTCGCGCTGGTCGGGGCGTTCGTCCTGATGTCGGCCGCGTCGGCGCGTGCCGGTGAGAACGTCTTCGTCGAGGTGACGCCGAACAGCGTCCAGGCCGGCAGCCGGGTCAGCATCAAGGCGAGCTGCGACAACGACAACAACGACCGCAAGTCCAGCGTGCACTCCGATGCGTTCGGGCACGTGATGCTCAAGCCGGACAAGGGGTTCCTGACCGGGCAGGTCACCATCGCCCGGGACAAGCCGGCCGGTGACTACCCGGTGGACCTGCGCTGCGACAACGGCCAGACGTCGTCGACCACGCTGACCGTGCTGAACATGGCCTCACCGAGCAAGGGACCGGCGACCGGGGGTGGCGGAACGGCGGGCGGTCGCGGCACCGGCTCACTGCTGCTGCTCGGCGGGGTGGCACTTGTCGCCACGGCTGTCGCGCTCGGGATGGCCGGCGGCCGACGTCGGAGTGGAGCCGGCTCCTGAGCCGGGTGACCCATGACCCGCAGATCCGCGCGTACGCGGTCGGAGCACCGCGCCCGCCTCCGGGCCGGTGCGGCGCTGCGCGCCTCCGTACGCCTGCTGGTTCGTGTCTCCGGCCGGCTGGGTCGGGCCGCCGGGCAGGCCGGGTCGGCAAGTGTCGCCACCCCGGATCCGGCCGCCGGTGCGCTGCCACCGAACCGCCCGACCGCCGCACGGTCGTTGCGACCCCGTTTCGGTACGGGTCCGGGGCTGCCGGTGCTGGCCATCGCCGCGGTGATGGTGCTGATCGTGGCGATGCTCGGCGTCGAGCAGGTGACCGGCATGAGCCTGCTGCCGGACCGGCTCAGCGCCGGATTCCGACCGCCGCCGAGGAAGTTCCCGGTGTTGACGGCGAGCCGTCCGACAAGCCTCGCCATTGACAAGATCGACGTGCGGGCGCCCGTGCACGAGGTGGGCATCGCCCCGGACGGCACGATCGCCGTGCCGGACGCGGCCCGCGCCCAGGAGGCCGGCTGGTACGACCAGGGGCCCACCCCCGGCCAGTACGGCCCGGCGGTGATCGTCGGGCACGTCGACACCACGAGTGGGCCGGCGGTCTTCCACCAGCTCCGCGAGTTGCGCGACGGCGACCAGATCGAGGTCAGCCGCACCGACGGCAGCGTGGCGGTCTTCGAGGTGAACTCGGTGGAGAAGTTCGACAAGGGACGCCTGCCGGTGGACGAGGTGTACGGCGACTTCAGCCGCCCGAGCCTCCGACTGATCACCTGCGGCGGTCAGTGGGTCGGCGGCGAGACCGGCTACTCGGACAACGTGGTGGTGTTCGCCTCGCTGGTCAGGGCGCGTCCAAGCGGCTGACCATCGTCGATGTAGTCGGCGAGCCGGGCGGCCCCGGTGAGCATCGCCCGGCCGCGCTCGGTGAGCCGTTGCCGCCACCGACCCAGCGACGCGGCGAGCGCTTCGGTGCCGCCCGCGCCGCGCACCTGACCCAGCACCCCGGCGATGTGGTCGAGCCGGTATCCGCCACGGCGCAACAGGTGGGCCAACTCGGCGTCGCGGACGTCGTCCGGGAGGTAGACCCGGTAGTGGGTCACCGGATCGCGCACCGGCCGCAGCACCCCGGCCCGTTCCCACTTGCGCAGCGTGGCCGGCCGAACACCGAGGCGGTGGGCCAGCACGCTGATCGGCACGGCCTTCCGGGTCTGCGGTTGCGGCCGCGTCGCGCCGAGCGCCGCCACCGCCGACTCGACCGCGTCCAGGGTTTCCCGGTCGCGCTGGAGCAGGGCGTGACCCTCGTCGATGACGCGCAACGCCATGGCGATCTCGCCCCGGTTGACGGCCCGCATGATCTCGCCACTGGCCGCGTAGCCGTGGCCCGGGATCAGCGCGAGGTAGGCACTCAACGCCCTGGCGTGGATCTCGGTGAACCGGCGGTAGCCGTTCGGGGTGCGCGGGGCCGGCGGCAGGACGCCGTCTCGTTCGTAGTTGCGGACGGCCTGCGCGGACAGACCGTGGGCGCGCGCGAGGTCGACCGGGCGGCGTACCCCGGGGTTTGAGGGTTGTGTGGCCGTCACCAGTGCTCCGTCGCTCCCAAGCTTCAACCGCTGGTTCAACGATACGGTTTATGGAATGCCAGCTTTTCTCGACCTGCTCGCGGCTTCCCCGGACCTGCTCGCGCTCGGCGAGCCGACGCACGGCGAGTCCGCCTTCCTGCAACTGCGCAACGACGCCTTCCTGTCGCTGGCCGAGCACGGCTACCGGTCGATCGCCCTGGAGAGCGATCGGGCCGCCGGGCTGATCGCCGACGAGTTCGCGCAGGGCGGTGCCGTGCCCCTCGACCGGGCGCTCTCCGCGGGGTTCAGCCACGACTTCGGCACCGCGCCGGCCAACCGCGACCTCCTGCTGCGGATGCGGGAGTGGAACGCGCAACGGCCGGCCGCGCAACGCCTGACGTTCCACGGCTTCGACGCCCCCCTGGAGTTGGCGAACGCCCCGAGCCCTCGGCGCCACCTCACCCGGGTCTGCGACTTCCTCGGCCTGGATCGATCCGCCGAGATCGACGACCTGGTCGGGGACGAGGCGCGGTGGAGTGACACGGCCGCCATCTGGGAGCCGGGCCGGTCGGTGGGGCGCTCGACCGACGCCGGACGACTGCGGGTGCTCGCCGACGACCTGCTGACCGAGTTGTACCTGCGGGCGCCCGGGAAGTCCGCGGGCTGGACGGCGGCGTTCGTGCACGCGACGTCCGCGGTCGCCCTGCTGCGCTACCACGCCGCGGCGGCCGCCCCACTGGCGCAGGAGGAACGCTTCGTCCGCCTGGCCGCGGTCCGGGACGCGCTGATGGCCGAGAACCTGCTCGCGATCCGGTCCGCCGAGGCACACCGTGGGCCCACGCTGGCCTTCGGGCACAACACGCACCTCCAGCGCCACCCGGGCACGATGACCCTGGCCGGTACCGAGGTGTCGTGGGCCGGCGCCGGCGCGATCGTCGCGTCGCTGCTGGGCGACCGGTACGCGGTGATCGTCGGCAGCCTGGGCGCGAGCCCGGCGCTGGGCATCGGGGCGCCCGACGCGTCGACCTACGAGGGCAGACTCCAGCAGGAGACCGGCCTTCCCCGGTACGTGCCGGCGTCCGACATCGGGCCGGCCGAGCAGCGGACGCACGACTACCGCTATCTCCCGCTGGACCGGGCCGCCGTCGACCACGCCGACGCGGTCCTGCACGTCCCGACCGGCGTCGACGCGGCCGTGCTCGCCGATCGGATCGTCGCGCTGCCCGGCGTCGAGCAGGTTGTGGCGAGTGCGGAGAACGGTTCACCCGAGGCGGCCTGGGGCGACCGGTTCTTCTTCGTCGGCCCGGACCGCCGGCAGCCGTTCGCCACCATCGTCGAGCACGACGTGCCCGGCTTCGACGAGGCCGCCCAGTTGGACCGCCCCGGCGTCTTCCGCCTCAACCTGGACCTGGGCCGGAACGAGTTCGAACGACGCTTCGGCTTCCCGCCCAGGGCGTTCGACGACCACCGGGACGAGTTCGACTTCGCCCGGCTCGACACCCTCACGCCGCACCCGGGTTACGCGCTTTACGGCTTCGCCAGCGTCGTCATGCCCGGCCCGCACCTGCTGCCCGAGATCGACAGGCTGTTGGCGGTCGCACACGCTCGGGCAGTCGACCGCCACGAGCGGGCCGCGCGCCGGGCCACGGCACAGCAGGCCTGAGCCCGCGACGCTTGTCAGGCGGCGGCTTCCGGCTCCCGCAGGTCCAGCCAGTCGGCCCAGCGGGGGTCGGGAGCGCGGTGCCCGAGCACCCGCCAGGCGGTGCCCTTCGGCGCTGCGGGCAGCGCGTGCAACCGCCACCCCATCTCCGCCGGTGTCTTGTCGCCCTTGGTGTGGTTGCACCTGGCGCACGCGGCGACCACGTTCTCCCAGGCGTGCCGGCCACCCCGGCTGCGGGGAAAGACATGGTCGATGGTCTCGGCCGGGCCCCGGCAGTAGGCGCACCGCCACCCGTCCCGGGCGAAGATCGCCCGTCGGGACAGCCCGACGTGCGTGCGGTACGGCACGCGGACGAAGCGGGTCAGCCGGACCACGGACGGCACCGGGAGCGCGTCGCGGGCGCTGTGCAGGATGCCGTCACCATCGGCGACGCAGACCGCCTTGGCGGAGAGAACGAGGATCGCGGCGCGACGCACCGACACGACACACAGCGGCTCGTAGGTGGCGTTGAGGACCAACGCGCCGGAGCCCACCGTGGGTCGTATGTCAGGCATCGCGATCACCCTCCCGGTTCAGCGGCTGCTGCGGACCGCCGCCGACCGGGTCCGGGCATGCCGGCCCACACGGTCGACGCCGAGCCGATCACCGACGTCCGTTGCGCCAATAGTCCCTGATCGGACCCCGGATTGCACGCACTAATCCCTCATGGGGTATGAGGATCATGCGCATCCGGGCGGATCGCCGTCCCAGCCTGGGCGAACTCTGCCGTTGCCTGACAGTGGTTGACAGCCCTTGCCGGTCTCAGTTGTGCCCGATGATCTTCGGCTCCGCCCCTCCCCGGCTGCCGCCCTCAGCCATCCCGTCGGCCTTCGTCCGCACCCCGTGGAGTGGGTGGGGCCTGCCCGGTCATCGACGCTTCGTTGTTCTGCGTCGACCGATCGGCTAACCATTCCTGCAACCGCCGGCTCGTATGGTCACGGGCATGATCGGCAAGGTTTCGGCTGCCATGGTGCAGCACCGGCACGTCGTCTTGATGCTTGGCCTACTGGTGGCAAGCGTGAACGTCGCGGCCGTCGGGTTCGTGCCCACCTTTGGGCAGCGCCTGTTCTTCCCGCTGCTCTTCCTTACCTTGGCGGTCCTGGTCCTGGCGCTCATCACCATGGGGATCCGTCCCGCCTACTTCGTGGTGCAGCCGCAGATTCCGGCCCTCGCCACACCCGCGCCAGCGTGGAAGGTGTTCATTGCCCTGGGCTTCCTCGCGCCTGCATCGGCCAGCATCGGCGCAGTGGTGCGTTCGACCAGGGCAGGCATTGCGTCGACGTTCGACATGCTTGCCAATATCCCCTGGTTTGTGCTGATCGTGCTGTTGCTGGTCGAGGCGTGGCGGGGTTACGGGGTACAACTCCATCCTTACGGGATACGGCAGCGTTGGGCTCTCGGCTCACTCACTGTGCCGTGGGAGGCCCTACCGGCCGCTCAGATCCCCCCAGGTGTCGACCGCCCCTCGCGGCTCCGGATGACGATCGCGGAACCCCAGCTGGTGCGGCGACGCGGTATTCCGTGGAGCCGGAAGTCCCTGCGCACCGACAACATCGACGCCGGGTTTCTCGCCGCAGCAATCCGGCACTACGTCTGCCACCCGGAACACCGGGCTGCGATCGGCAACCAGGACGAGTACGAACGGCTTCTCGCCGAGTTGCCCGACCGAGACGGTCGGAGGGACGCGGGCGACGACTCCTAGGCCAAACGTCAAGCATGTCCTGGGACGGATCCGTCAAGCATCAGGTGGGACACACTACTTGCCCAGACACCCCGCCAGGCACCGCCTACCACCCGAAGGAAATCCGCAATAGAATACGGGTGGCCGCACATGAGTACGGCTGGAGTTGCGTACACGAATCGCAACTCTCAGCTCCAATCAGGGGGTTGGTTGTATGTTCGCACTAGTGGTGCGATTCGACCTGAAAGACGACCAGAGCGCACAGGCGTTTGACGCTCTTGTAGCTGAAACCGGGGCCGGAATCCGTGCCCACGAGCCGGGGACTCTGATCTACGCCACGCACTCTGTCGAGGGGGCACCGCTCGCTCGGGTCTTCTATGAGTGCTACGCGAACCGAGAGGCATTCGATGCGCACGAGCGGCAGCCTCACGTGATTCGATTCCTCAAAGAGCGCGAGCTGTATACGCAGAACGTACGTGTTGAGTTCTTGAAAGTTGGACCCAGTAAGGGTGTCGAGCCAAGTTGATGGCTGACCGCAGCAATGAGCAGGGTAAGGCAACACGACGACCATGGGCAGCCCATCCGGCACCATCTGGAGTGCGTCAGTATTTGGGATCTACTGGCGTCGGCAACTTGTCCGCCCAGGAACGCAATACCGAAACCGCCTGCTCTCGCATCTGGCCCGATATTACCTCTTCCCGGATAGAGCGTCGGGGAGCCGGATAGGTCAGCTCGCGATATAGCTGCAGATCCTCGAACCCATAAGTGGCGACGTCGTGGCTTGTCGCGCCGAAGACCACTCGATCAAGCCTTGCCCAGTAACAAGCTACAAGGCACATGGGGCAAGGTTCGCTGCTGGCATACATCGTTCCGCCAGTGAATAGGTGCGTTCCCGTCCGGGATCCCGCGTCCCGCAAGGCCATAACCTCGGCGTGGGCGGTAGGGTCGCGAAGTTCGACGACACTGCTCGTCCCCTCGCCGATGATCTCGCCGGCCAGCACCACTATCGATCCGAACGGCGTCTTACCCTCGCCTTCGAGCGCGCGCCTCGATATCTCGATGGCGCGTTGCAAGAACTCGTGATCTGCCTGCCTTGAAGCGTTCGACACTCCGGTCTCCCCTAGTTGCCCCTGTCAGTTCCGCTGCCGGCTTGGCGCTTCTTCGGCCAGGGCTTGAGTTCCGTGACGAAGCGAAACTCGGTTCGGTCTGCCGGATAGTCGGCATCGGAGATCTCCACAACACTCCCGTCCAGGTCGTAGGAGATGCGACGGCAGGACAGAAGGGGGATACCCTCCGCCAGTCCCCATGTCTGCGCTTCTACCGTCGTCGGCATCCTTGCGGTCACCTCATCAACCATCCGGGTTATCTCGACATCCACGGTCAGAAGCTGGTGTTGCGTGCCTCCCGGCCAGGGCTCGTTGTTGTCGTCCAAGATCGCCGGGTTGTTGCGGACCAGCGCCACCGGAAGGTGGGACACGCTGTAGGACAGGAGGTGTCCCGTCTGGCCGTCATGCGCCTCGTACCGTCGCCGCAGCAGCGGCTCGCCACTCGGGACCTTGAAGACCTCCGCCAACTCCGGACTTGCATCGATCACGTCGTAGTGAGCGCTGAACTTCTGCTCTGCGATCGACATGTTGAGGTTCGTCTCGGCTTCGCCGATGACAGCTCGCTCGGACTCAGGCCGGATGGCGCGATCCTTCTCAACCTGGTGCCGGTCCGATGACCGAACGACCTTCCTCACCGGAACGCGCACCCGGGGAGCCTTGCCTCGTCCGGCATCGACCAAGCCTTGCGCCTTCAACAGGTTCATAGCGCCACGGGCTGAGTTCATGCTGCATGACCACTGCTCACAGATCTCCGCCAACGTCGGCAGGGAGTCACCCGGCGCCAGCTCCCCGCGCTCGATCTGCATCCGGATGTCGTCAGCGATCCGGAGCTGGATGGGCGCTTGGACGGCAGTGCGTCGCGGTTCCATGCCGCCATCCTTGCAGGTTTGTGGGCAAACCTCTTGTGGCCTTCCTCATCGATGCGTACTCTGCGTTTCGTGGAGTTTGTGGGCAAACCCACAAACTGAGCAGTCGCTCAAGGTGAGCGAGCCCTAGGTGAAGGGAGTCGGGGTGGGATCGAGTCACGCCCCGCCCCTGCTGGCTCCGCCCCGGCGGGGGCGGGTGCTCAACCGGAACCGATCCCCGGAGGTTGCAGTGGAGCCAGAAGCCGAGCTTGAGCACCTTCACGAACGGGTGCGCGACCTGGAGACAACACTTCGGCTGTCCCGGCGGCAGTTGTTCGACGCGCGCAGTCGCTTGGCCGCCATCGCACGGATCACGGACGACCTGGAGCGGGCGACCCGGGCACCGGGGGTGGTCTTCGGGTCGGTGAACTCGGTCATCAACAACCAGCACCCTCCATTGCGCCGGCTGAGCCGCTGGTCGCCGGTCAGATATCGGGGGGTTCAGCGGTGAGCCGCCAAAGGCACGGCCCGGTCCGGCCCTTCTGGTTCTGCGCCAACTGCGTGCATCCCTGGCCGTGCGAGAGTGCCAAAGCCGAACTGGTGGCCGAATACTCCGACGCGCCGAGGTTGCTCGGGGTCGACATGGCGGATTGCCTGACCGAGGCGGGCCGGGACCTGGCCGAGTTGTACCGGACCACACCGGACCCCGTCGAGATGTACGCCCGTTTTCTGGGCTGGGTGAAGCGGGCCCTCGCCACCAGCCGACCCCGGAACGCGGGTCACCTCGACTGATTCTGAGCCTCGATGCTCCTAGCCGCCGGTCAGGGGCATCGTCGTGCCCGGAGGCGGAGACACCCCCCGGGTTTACAAGGAAGCGATCGTCACTGCTCGCCAGCGTCCGGTCGGGCGGTCACCCGGCCGGTGGGTCGGCGGCGGGCGCGCGGGGTCCTTGCGGTACGAAGACAGGGTGAGTGCCGCCAGCGTGACGCCCCTTGCCCTGTCCACCGTCGGGTCGGTGAACTGCCAGGGCAGTTCCTCCTGCGAATTCCTGTACCGAATGACCAGGTCGGCCTGGTTCGCCGAGGGCAGTTACTGGATCCTGCTCAAGCCGCTGCGGGTGCTGCTGATCGTGGCGCTGGCGATGGTGGCCCGCTGGGCGGTGCACCGCACCCTCAACCGGTTGGTCCGTACGACGACCGACGGTGCGGTGCCGACCATGCTGCGGCCGCTGCGTGAGCGGGTGCCCAGCGCCGCGGTCGACCCGACCGAGTTCGTGCCCGAGCGACGACGGCAGCGGGCCGAGGCGATCGGCTCGGTGTTGCGCAGCCTGACCACCGCGTTCGTCTTCGGCATCGCCCTGCTGATGATCCTGCGCGAGTTCAGTTTCGACCTGGCGCCGCTGCTGGCCAGCGCGGGGATCGCCGGTGTCGCGCTGGGCTTCGGCGCGCAGAGCCTGGTCAAGGACCTGATCGCCGGCCTGTTCATGCTGATCGAGGATCAGTACGGCGTGGGCGACAACGTCGACCTGGGCGAGGCGATGGGCGTGGTCGAGTCGGTCGGGCTCCGGGTCACCACCGTGCGCGACGGTCGCGGGGTGCTCTGGTACATCCGCAACGGCGAGATCATCCGGGTGGGCAACAAGAGCCAGGGCTGGGCCCTCGTGGTGGTGGACCTGCCGATCGGGTTCAACAGCACCGAGGAGGCGACCGCCGTCCTGCGCACCGCCGCCGCCTCGATCGCGGTGGACCCGGAGCTGTCGCCGGAGATCGTGGAGGCGCCGGAGGTGCTGGGTGTCGAGCAGGTGACGGTGGACGGTGCGGTCATCCGGACGGTGGTGAAGACGACCGCGGACGGGCAGTTCGCGGTGGGCCGGGAGTTGCGCAGGCGGCTGGCGGAGGCACTGGAAAACTCGGGGATCACCGCGCAGATCGCGGCGGCCCGCATCTATCCCGGGCTGCCGCCCCGGCCGTTGCCCGACGGTGAGACGGGTCAGGGCGGTGCCACCTGACCCACCCGGCACTGTCCTCGGATTCGGGGGTCGCGAGCCAGCCGGCCCCTCAGGTATCGTCCGTTCGTTCAGTCGGGGAAGCGACGAATGACCCGTTCGGCCTAGATAGTTGTCAGACGATCGGGCAGAATCCGGAGCACGCGTTCCCGCCAAAGCGTGATCACAACCTCGCTGATCCGTAGATCTGACGAGCGCCTCCGGCCGGGCTGCCACGAGCGGCCGATTCGGAGGCCGATGGAGGCGACGGTGCCCGACGAGCGACCTTCCGCGGAAGACCCCGCCACTTTTCGCGAAGTGTTCGCCCAGCAGGAGTTCCGCGCCGTTTTCACGGCGGGCGCTCTCTCCTGGGTCGGTGATTACGTCGCGAAGGCCGCCGTCACCCTGCTCGTCTACCAGAAGACCCACTCGGTGGGGCTCTCCGCGGTGGCCTTCGCGGTCAGTTTCCTGCCCTGGTTGCTCGGTGGTCCGGTGCTCGCCGCACTCGCGGAGCGGTACCCGTACCGGCGGGTGATGGTGGCGTGTGACCTCATCCGGATGGCGCTGATGCTGCTCATCGCCATCCCGCTGTTGTCGTACCAGGCGGTACTGGTGCTCATCTTCGCCGCCACGCTGGCCAACCCGCCGAGCCAGGCGGCCAAGTCGGCGTTGATGCCGCAGATGCTCGCCGGAGACCGGCTGGTGCTCGGGCTGTCGCTGAACGCCAGCGTGGGGCAGGCGGCCCAGATCGTCGGGTACGTGCTCGGTGCCGCCGTCGCCTCGATCGACCCGCGGGTCGCGCTCCTGTTCAACGCGGCCACGTTCGGCGTCTCGGCGCTGCTGGTCCGCTTCGGCGTGCGCGACCGCCCGGCGGTGCCGAACCCGGCACACCGCAGCCACCTGCTGCAGGAGACCCGCCAGGGTTTCACCATCGTGTTCGGCACACCGGTGCTGCGGGCGATCGCGGTGCTGGTGTTCAGCGCGATGCTCTTCTCGATCCTCCCCGAGGGGCTGGCCGTCGGCTGGGCCAACGAGGAGGGCAGCGGCGGCATGAGCGCGAGCACGGCCCAGGCGGTGATCATGGTGGCCGGCCCGGTCGGCTTCATCCTTGGCGGATTGCTGGTGAGCCGCCTGTTCGGCCCGGCCCGCCGGCTGAAGCTGATGCGGCCGCTCGCGGTGATCGCCCCACTGATGCTGGTGCCGACGTTGTTCGATCCGCCACCGCTGGCGGTGGCACTGCTTGCCGCTCTCTGCGGTTTCGCGGTCGCCGGCATGCTGCCGATGGCCAACGGGCTCTTCGTCCAGGCGCTGCCCAACGGCTTCCGGGCCCGCGCCTTCGGGGTGATGGCGACCGGTGTCCAGGTCATCCAGGGTTTCGCGGTGCTGGCCACCGGTCTGATCGCCGATCGCTTCAACAACATCCCCTTCGTGGTGGGGGTGTGGAGCGCGGTCGGCGTGGTGCTGATGGCGGTGGCCGCGCTGTGGTGGCCGGATCGGCAGACGATCGACGACGCGATCGCGGCGGCCACGGCGGCCAATGCCGCGCCGCCCGACGATCCGGACGACACCGGCGGCGCGGCCGCGGGCCCTCCCGAGCCGCGTAGTGGCGAGGGCCACCGCCGGCACGCGGTCACCTGACCCGGGGCACGCCCGTCCGCCTCGCGCGGGCTGAGCGCCCAGGGGACACGCCCGTCCGCCCCGCGCGCGGGCTGAGCGCCCGCCAGCGGGACGCATCGGCCCGGCGTGATCCGACGCACGCCGAGCGGGTCGGGCTGGCGTACGGCGCACCTGGCAGGATGGAACGGTGAACCCCGCAGGCGAATCCGAGCGTCCCGGTGCTTCGACGACCCTCTTCGAAGCGGTCGGCGGCGAGCCCACCTTCCGCAGGCTGGTCGACGAGTTCTACGCCGGCATCGCCACCGATCCCCTGCTGCGACCGATGTACCCGGAGGACGACCTGGGGCCGGCCGCGGAGCGGATGACCCTGTTCCTGATGCAGTACTGGGGTGGCCCGAACACGTACTCCGCCCAGCGTGGCCACCCGAGGCTGCGGATGCGGCACGCGCCGTTCCGGATCGGCGCCGCCGAACGGGACGCCTGGCTCCGCAACATGCGCCGCGCCGTGGACCGGCTCGACCTCGAGCCGGAGATCGCCGCGACACTCTGGGACTACCTGGAACGGGCCGCGTACTTCATGGTCAACGTCATGGACGACCCGGCCGACGGCGTCTGACCCGGCCGCACCACCCGTGGCGTCAGAGCAGCGCGCCCTCGTCGTGCAGCCAGTCCACGAAGCTGGTGGCGACCGCCGCGCCGCAGTCGAGCATCTCGACCAACAGCGCGTCGTGGGTGCCGGCACCGAGCGGCACCTGGAGCTCGGCGTAGATCGGTAGTTGCCCGCGCTCGGTCGGGTCGCCGATGTACGCCTTGCAGAACCGGCGGGTGTGGTTCCACTCGTTGACCACCCGATAGGCCCGGTCGGCCCAGTCCGGCGGGACCGTGGCGTGCGGGCGTGCCCGCATGACCAGGATCTCGTCCTCCGGCCCTTCGAGGGTGACCAGCACGGCGTGCCGCTCCCACATGGCCAGCAGGTTGCCGTCGCCATCGGCCAGATAGCGCACGTCGAGCAGGTCGAGTGCGTCGCAGACGCGGCGCAGACTCACCGGCTCGACGGTGGCCAACATCTCGCTCAGCACTGGTCGCTCGCTGGCCGGGCAGTCGTCCCCCGGCTGGCGAGGGCTGGGCGGCCCGACCCGGACCGCGCTCTCCACTGTGATCCCGCTTCGGGTTCCCGGATCGCCGCCGTCGGCGGGACCGGGGCGCCATGACCACCACGGCATCGCTCGTCGCACCTCACTCCCCAGCGGATCCAGTCGCCTACGGTGCGTTGGATCCGAGGATGGACGGTACCCGGACAGCCGAGTTGTAGCACCCCCCCAACGACCGCCCCTGCCCAGAAGAATGAGCAGGGGTCATCCGTTCGGACGAGGAGTGAGGGGCGTCACCGCAAGATCCGTAGCCGTCTGCAACCATGCCGCTCCGTATGGTCCCGCCAGGCCGACCCAACGTCCGGCCACCCGGACCTCGACGGCGGCTTCGTCGTGGCCGGCGGCCGGGCGGTCGGCGGCACCGAGGAAGCCCATCCGGACCACCCCCTGCACCAGCCGCTGCGACACCTCGACCGGCCGGGCGGGCGGCCCGTCCGGCGTGACGAGCACCGCCACGTGGTCGAGCAGCGCGTCCCGCAGCGCCCGCTGGCCCACCGCACGGCCGGCCACGCCCTGTTCGGTGGCCGTGCGCAGGGTGCCCGCCGCCGCGTCCGCGATCCGGCGCACCTCGACGACGGGCAGCGCCTCCACCGTCCGGCTGCCCGCCGGGGGCAGCGGCCACCGCCACTGCGCGTCCCGGCGTACCGGCAGGGCGGTGCCACCGCGTTCCAGCTCGGCGAGCAACTCCGCGGCGGCCACCGTCACGTCCCCGGCGGTGCCGTCGGCCGGCCCGGCGGCCACCGTCCGGACCACCAGGACCTGCCACGGCAGACGGGCCCAGAGGGCGATCCGGCCGGGCACACCGGCCGGCCGCAGCCGGACCGGTGCGGTCGGTTCCAACCGGACCAGCCGGGCCAGGAAGGCACCGGCGTCCGCCACCCCGGCCACACCGTGCGTCGCCGTCCGTCCCGGCTCGGCCGTGCCCGGCCGGGTCATGCCAGACCGCCCTGCGGTGCGTACGTGCTCAGGAAGGCCCGTTCCTCCGCGGTGATCCGCCGGGGCACCTGGCGGGTCAGGTCGAACGGCACCAGCACCGAGCGGGCCCGACTGGCCAGCACCTCGCCGTCGTACAGCTCGTAGGCGACGGTGAACCAGGCGTGCCGGATCTCCTCCACCCACAGCTCGATCCGCACCGTGGGCGCGGCCTCCGCGGTGGCCCGACCCAGGGCGTAGTCGACCGGGCGCAGGTAGTCGACCTCGTGGCGGCGGATCACCACCCCGTTGGCGAACGAGCCGACCCCCCACGCCCGACCACCGGCGAACATCAACGCCACCCGCGCCTCCTCGTACAGGGTGAGGAAGCGCGAGTTGTTGATGTGGCCGTACGCGTCCAGGTCGGACCAGCGCAGTGTGCAGTGGTAGACGAACCGGTCAGACACCTTCTCGGCCGGTCAGTCGCGGGTCAGCTTGCGGTAGGTCACCCGGTGCGGCCGGGCAGCCTCCGCGCCGAGGCGATCGATCTTGTTCTTCTCGTACGCCTCGAAGTTGCCCTCGAACCAGAACCACCGGGACGGGTCCTGGTCGTCGCCCTCCCAGGCCAGGATGTGCGTGGCGACCCGGTCCAGGAACATCCGGTCGTGCGAGATGACCACGGCGCAGCCGGGGAACTCCAGCAGCGCGTTCTCCAGGCTGGACAGCGTCTCCACGTCCAGGTCGTTCGTCGGCTCGTCGAGCAGGATGACGTTGCCGCCGATCTTCAGGGTCAGCGCCAGGTTGAGCCGGTTGCGCTCACCGCCGGAGAGGACCTTCGTCGGCTTCTGCTGGTCCGGTCCCTTGAAGCCGAACGCGGCGATGTACGCCCGCGACGGCATCTCGACCTTGCCCACCATCAGGTAGTCCAGCCCGTCGGAGACGACCTCCCAGACGGTCTTGTCGCCGTTGAGGCCCTCGCGGTTCTGGTCGACGTACGACAGCGAGACCGTCTCGCCGACCCGGACCTGGCCGCCGGTCGGCTGCTCCAGCCCGACGATGGTCTTGAACAGGGTGGTCTTGCCGACGCCGTTGGGGCCGATGATGCCGACGATGCCGTTACGCGGCAGCGAGAACGACAGGTTGTCGATCAACAGCCGGTCGCCGAAGCCCTTGCTGAGGTCGACCGCCTCGATCACCGTGCTGCCCAGCCGCGGGCCCGGCGGGATCTGGATCTCCTCGAAGTCGAGCTTGCGGGTCTTCTCCGCTTCGTTGGCCATCTCGTCGTACCGGTCCAGGCGGGCCTTGGACTTGGTCTGCCGGGCCTTGGCGTTGGAGCGGACCCACTCCAGCTCCTCGGTGAGGCGCTTCTTCATCTTGGCGTCGCGGCGACCCTCGACGGCCAGCCGGGCGGCCTTCTTCTCCAGGTAGGTGGAGTAGTTGCCCTCGTAGCCGATGGCCCGGCCACGGTCCAGCTCCAGGATCCAGCCGGCCACGTTGTCGAGGAAGTACCGGTCGTGGGTGATCGCCATGACGGTGCCGGCGTACTTGGCCAGGTGCTGCTCCAGCCAGGAGACGCTCTCCGCGTCCAGGTGGTTGGTCGGCTCGTCGAGCAGCAGCAGGTCGGGTGCCTCCAGCAGCAGCTTGCACAGCGCGACCCGGCGGCGCTCACCACCGGAGAGCTGGGTCACGTCGGCGTCCGGCGGCGGGCAGCGCAGCGCGTCCATGGCCAGCTCGAGCTTGGAGTCGACGTCCCAGGCGTCGAGGTGGTCCAGCTCCTCCTGGAGCTTGCCCATCTCCTCCATCAGCTCGTCGGAGTAGTCGGTCGCCATCTGCTCGGCGATCTTGTTGAATCGCTCCAGCTTGGCCTTGGTCTCGGCGACCGCCTCCTCGACGTTGCCGAGCACGGTCTTGGCGTCGTTGAGCGGGGGCTCCTGGGCGAGCATGCCGACGGTGTAGCCGGGCATGAGTCGGGCCTCGCCGTTGCTCGGCTTGTCCAGCCCTGCCATGATCTTGAGGAGGCTGGACTTACCGGCGCCGTTCGGACCGAGCACACCGATCTTGGCCCCCGGCAGGAAGCTCAACGTCACGTTGTCGAGCACGACCTTGTCGCCGTGCGCCTTGCGTGCCTTTTCCAGGACGTAGATGTACTGGGCCACGGTGCGGGCTACCTCCGTCGATTTGCTGTCGCCTGATCGGCGGCGCGGCGCGGGCTGTGAGATCCGCCCGCCGCCGCCGGCCGGGAGCCGGCCACGCGCACGCCATCGTCAATCCTGACAGGTACGCCGCGCTTCGCCCACATCACCCCGCCCCAGGAGTACGCGGGCGCGCCTCCGCCGGCCCATGATCCACTCGACTTTATGGAAATCGGGCCGTCCCCCGCGTCTGGATAACCCGTTTTCATGCAACCGGAGTCGATCATCCCCTGCCGATCATCGACCTCTGATCGACGGGCTGTCGACAAGATCACCCTGGGGATTTCGGCGCGTACGAGGCGGGTAGGAGACTCCGGCACGAGGCACAAGACGCCGCAGCTACGCTCAGTACGCTCATTCGCGGTGGACCCGTCAGTACCCGGAGGTGGCCGATCGTGACCGTCCGTAGCTCCTTTGTCGTAGTGGCGAACCGTCTGCCGGTCGACGAGGTGAGCACACCCGAGGGCCGGCAGTGGCGACGCAGCCCTGGCGGGCTGGTCACCGCGCTGCACCCCGTGCTCGCCGAACACCAGGGCACCTGGGTCGGCTGGGCCGGTGGCACCGGGGCCGCCCCCGAGCCGTTCGACCTGGAGGGGATCCGGCTGCACCCGGTCCCGCTCAGCGCCGAGGAGCTGGAGCGCTACTACGAGGGCCAGTCCAACGCGACGATCTGGCCGCTCTACCACGACGCGGTCGAGACGCCGGCCTACAAGCGCCGCTGGCGGGAGGCGTACCGGCTGGTCAACGCCCGGTTCGCGGAGGCCGCCGCGGACGTCGCGGCCGAGGGTGCGACGGTCTGGGTGCAGGACTACCAGCTCCAGCTGGTCCCGGCGATGCTCCGTGAGCTGCGCCCGGACCTGCGGATCGGGTTCTTCCTGCACATCCCGTTCCCGCCGATCGAGCTGTTCATGCAGATGCCGTTCCGCACCGAGATCCTGCGCGGCCTGCTCGGTGCCGACCTGGTCGGCTTCCAGCAGCGGCTGGCCGCGCAGAACTTCGTCCGGCTGGCCCGGCACCTGCTCGGGCTGCGCTACGAGGGGCAGATGATCCAGGTCGACGGTCGGCAGGTGAAGGCGGGCGCCTTCCCCATCTCGATCGACACCCAGGAGATGGAGCGGATGGCCGCCGACCCGGCGATCCAGGCCCGGGCCAAGCAGATCCGCGCCGAGTTGGGCGACCCGAAGACGATCATCCTGGGCGTGGACCGGCTGGATTACACCAAGGGCATCGAGTTGCGCCTCAAGGCCTTCCGCGAGTTGCTTGCTGACGGAAAGTTGACAGTTCCCGACGCGGTTATGGTGCAGGTGGCCACGCCCAGCCGCGAGCGCGTCGAGCACTACCAGGCACTTCGGGTCAAGGTCGAGCGCGAGGTTGGCCGGATTAATGGCGAATTCGGCAGGGTCGGCGTGCCGGCAGTGCATTACCTGCATCAGTCGTACAGTCGCAGTGAACTCGCCGCAATGTACGTTGCTGCCGACGTGATGATGGTGACACCGCTACGAGACGGCATGAACCTGGTCGCGAAGGAGTACGTGGCGTCGCGCGCCGACCAGGGTGGCGCGCTCGTGCTCAGTGAGTTCGCCGGCGCCGCAACGGAGCTGCGCCAGGCTTTCCTGTGTAACCCGCACGACCCGGACGCGGTCAAGGACGCCCTGCTCCGGGCAGTGCACGTGGAGAAAACCGAGGCACGCCGCCGGATGCGGACAATGCAACGTCACCTGCGTACCCACGACGTGGGCCACTGGGCCAAGTCTTTCCTCTCCGAGCTCGGAGTTCCCGAGGCGGAGGCCGAGTGAACACGACCGTCAACGATGGAGCGGCCACGGCCACCGGGGTGATGGACCCCGAGCTGCGCTCCGCCATCGGCCGGATCGCCCGGGTCCCCCAACTCCTGGTCGCCTGCGACTACGACGGCACACTGGCGCCGATCGTGGAGGACCCGAGCACAGCCGTCCCGCTGCCCGAGTCGGTGGCCGCGGTCCGCGCGCTCGCCGCGCTGCCGCAGACAACCGTGGCGGTCGTCTCCGGCCGGGCGCTGCGCGACCTGGCCGCGCTGTCGCGACTGCCCAGCGAGGTGCACCTCGTCGGCAGCCACGGCTCCGAGTTCGACATCGGCTTCGTCGAGCGGCTCTCCCCCGAGTTGGTCGCGGTGCGGACCGAGGTTCGCAACGCGCTACGCGAGATCGCCGCCAAGCATCCGGGCATCCGGTTGGAACGCAAGCCGGCAAGCGTCGCGGTGCACACCCGCGGGGTCGACCCCCAGGTGGCCGCCGCGGCCATCGAGGCGGTCCGCACCGGCCCGGCCACCTTCGACGGCGTCACGGTGACCCAGGGCAAGGAGGTCATCGAGCTCTCCGTCGTGGCCACCCACAAGGGCACCGCGCTCGACCAACTGCGGACCCAGCTCGCCTCCAGCGCGGTGCTGTTCATCGGCGACGACATCACCGACGAGAACGCGTTCGGCCACCTGCACGGTCCCGACCTCGGCATCAAGATCGGCCCCGGGGACACCAAGGCCAGCTACCGGGTGGGCGATCCGCTGGAGGCCGCCCGGGCGTTGGCGCTGCTGCTGGAGACCCGGCGGCACTGGCTGTTCGGCGAGCGGGCCGTGCCGATCGAGCGGCACTCCATGCTGGCCAACGGTCGTACCGTCGCTCTGCTCACCCCCGAGGCCAAGGTGAGCTGGCTCTGCCACCCCAAGCCCGACTCGGCGGCGATCTTCGCCGACCTGGTGGGTGGCAGCCCGGCCGGTCACTTCAGCGTCGCCCCGGAACGCGGCGGCATCCCGCTGGGCCAGCGCTACCGCTCCGGCACGATGACCGTGGAGACCCGGTGGTCCGGGCTCACCGTCACCGACTGGCTGGACAAGCCGGCCCGGGAGACCACACCGGACGACAGCCCCGCGGTCATCACCGGCGACTCGACACTGATCCGGGTGCTCACCGGCAGTGGCAAGGCCCGGGTGGAGTTCGCGCCGAGGCCCGAGTTCGGTCAGGTAGCCGTGCAGTTGCAGCCACTCGGCGACGGCCTGCTGGTGCTCGGTTCCAACGAGCCGGTCGCGCTCTACGCCCCCGGCGTGGAGTGGGAGGTCGGCAACGACGGCGGGTACGAGACCGCCAAGGCGATCGTCGACCTCTCCGCCGCCGGTGGGCAGGTCGTGCTGGAGCTGCGCTTCGGCACGCACAGCCTGGAGCACCACCGGGTGCCGATCCACGAACGGCAGGCCGCGGCCGAGCAGCCGTGGAAGGACTGGGTGGCCTCGCTGCGGCTGCCGTCCACCGCCCGTGACCTGGTCGCGCGCAGCGCCCTCACCCTGCGCGGGCTCTGCCACGAGGCAACCGGCTCGATCCTGGCCGCGGCGACCACCTCGCTCCCCGAGGAGCTGGGCGGCGTCCGCAACTGGGACTACCGCTACTGCTGGCTGCGCGACGCCGCGCTGACCGCCCGCGCACTCGTCGACCTCGGCTCCGTCGAGGAGGCCGAGGCGCTGCTGCGCTGGGTGGACGGCTGCATCGAGCGCACCGGCGGCCACCCGGAGCGACTGCACCCGCTCTACACCATCGACGGGTACGAGCTGGGCGCCGAGGCGGTCATCGACACGCTGCCCGGGTACGCCGGCTCCCGGCCGGTCCGGGTCGGCAACCTCGCCAACCACCAACTCCAACTGGACGTCTTCGGCCCGATCGCCGACCTGATCGCGGCCGTCGCCGACGCGCGCGGCTCGGTCCGCGAGGACGAGTGGCGGGTCCTGGAGAACATGGTCGAGGCGGTCCGCCGCCGTTGGCACGAGCCCGACCACGGCATCTGGGAGGCGCGGCTGCCACCACGGCACCACGTCTTCTCCAAGGTGATGTGCTGGATGACCGTCGACCGGGCGCTGCACGTCATGCGCGAGCACGGCGGCCAGGACCGGCCGGAGTGGAAGGACC
This sequence comes from Micromonospora sp. NPDC049171, assembly GCF_040648275.1. Lineage (NCBI taxonomy): Bacteria > Bacillati > Actinomycetota > Actinomycetes > Micromonosporales > Micromonosporaceae > Micromonospora > Micromonospora sp. NPDC049171. Next base: position 45,753 of record NZ_JBEZDJ010000028.1, on the reverse strand, counting down.
TGCGCGACCGGATCGGCGCCAACGTGCTGGAGCAGGGTTGGCACTCCGACGTCGAGGCGTACAGCGTCGCGTACGGGGACGAGGACATGGACGCCTCGTCACTCTGGATCGGGCTCTCCGGCCTGCTCCCGGGCGACGACCCGCGCTTCCTGTCCACCGTCCTGCGCATCGAGGCGGACCTGCGCAGCGGCCCGGTCGTCTACCGCTACCACTGGGACGACGGCCTGCCCGGCCGTGAGGGCGGCTTCCACATCTGCACGGCGTGGCTGATCGAGGCGTACCTGCGCACCGGCCGCCGCACCGACGCCGAGGAGCTGTTCGCGCAGATGGTGCTCACCGCCGGTCCGACCGGGCTGCTCCCCGAGCAGTACGACCCGCTGGCCGAGCGTGGGCTGGGCAACCACCCGCAGGCGTACAGCCACCTCGGTCTGATCCGCTGTGCCCTGCTGCTGGACAACATGCTCAAGCAGTAGTTCGACCGCACGTGTGACGGGGCCGGAGCGCTTACGCTCCGGCCCCGTCGGTCAGTGCGGGTACGGCAGGCTCGGTTGCCACCCGTACAGGCGGGCACCGAGGTCGGTGGGCACCGTCCAGTGCGCGTACGGCAGTACCGCGCTGCTGCCGGTGTGGATCAGGCACAGCAGTGGGGCGTCGCCGGTGTGGTCGAGCGCGAGCTTCGGTTTACGGACCGCGCCGACGCCGCCGAGGCCGAACAGGACAACCGGATCCCGGACCGGCAGCCCCAGTGCCTGCCGGCCGTCCCGCCACCCCCGGTACGCCGCGTCCAGCCGCCAGGGCGCGAGGTCGGCGAGACCCCGGTGCAGGGTCGCCACCCAGGTCGGGGTGAGCTCGGCGTCGGAGAGCCGGTACGGCACACCGGTCAGCAGCGCGTCGAGCTCCGGATCCGTTTGCACCCCGGCGTTGGCCAGCGCCTCGGGCAGCGCGCCACGGTGGACGGCCGCGACCGCGGGGGCGGCCTGCTCGACCCGGTCGACCTGCCAGCGAGGCCCGGCCGGAGTGGTCGCCGCTCGACGGTCCCACAGCCAGCGGGCGCTGTCCCAGCGGTGCCGCTGGTTGGCCGGGATCAGCTCGTCGATGCCGATGACCAACTGCTCGCCCTCGGCCCGTGCGGTGAGCCACCGGCCCCGCAGGTGTGGCCGCTGCTCGCCGTAGCCGGCCAGTGCGACCACTGCGGACCGCAGGTACGCGCCGGTGTTCCCGCGCGGGAAGTGCCAGCACAACGCGGACCTGTCGATGGCGTCGAGGTCGGCGGCGGCCTCGCCGGCCACCACGTCGATCCGGACCTGCGGCGATGCCGCACTGACCTGGCGATTGTCGAACTGTCGACGAGCCCGGCGTTGCCGTGTCTCGGCCCGCTCCACCGACGGGCGGACCGAGTACGCCGCCTTCTTCCCCGCCCACCGCAGCACCTCCGCCCCGGCGGCCTGCGGGTCGCCGAAGAGCCGGAACTCCAGCAGCTCGTGCTCGTCGGACCCGTCGTCCTCGGTCACCTGCAGCTCGTACACCAGGTTTCCGGGCGAGTCCAGGTCGTAGGCGGTGTGCGGATCACGGCCGAACTCGTTGCCGACGAGCGAGTCACCCGGCTGTTGCGGATAACCACGGACCACTGTCACCAGGGCGGCCCAGGAGCCGTCCGCGTCCGTGCACCGCAGTGTCCGGACCGGGGCGGCGCGCCACTGCGAGGGGAGGTCCTCGAAGGTGGTGGTCAGGTCAGGGCCCGCACACCGCAGCGCGACGGGTCTGAGCAGGTCCGTTCGCCACGTCTCGTGCGGGTCCTTCACGGTGAACATGAGCGACATTGTGTCGACAACCACCGACACCCCCGGTTCCCCGGTCCGTATCCGCCCTCACCGGTCAAGCCGGCACCCGCGAAACTGCGGTGCCTCACCCGCCGCAGCTGGCAATCTTGGACAGTTTCCGTTACGCGGAAACGGAAACTGTCCAAGATCTACCCTGCCGGTGCCCTCCCGTGCCCGATCGGCGTCGCCAGCGACCTCGATGAGGCTCGGGTCCGGCGCCGGACGGTCGCGCCGCCGCGTTCGGTCGCCGGTCAGCCGTCGAGTGCCCCCACCACGTCTCCCAGCACGACGACGGCCGGCGGCCGCACATCGGCGGCGAGCGTGTCGGCGGCCACCGCGCCGAGGGTGGATCGCAGCACCCGCTGGGCACCCGTCGTGCCCTCCTGCACCACGGCGGCCGGCGTCTGCGGTGGCCGACCGTGGGCGATCAGGGTCTCGCTGATGGCGGCGAGGTTCTTCAGCCCCATCAGGATCACCAGGGTGCCGCGCAGGCCGGCCAGGGCGTCCCAGCGCACCAGCGAGGCCGGTGAGTCGGGTGCCACGTGCCCGGAGACCACCGTGAACTCGTGCGCCACCCCCCGATGGGTGACCGGAATCCCGGCCGCGGAGGCGGCGGCGATCGAGCTGGTCACCCCGGGCACCACGGTCACCGGCACACCGGCCGCCGCGCAGGCCAGCAGCTCCTCACCGCCCCGCCCGAAGACGTACGGGTCGCCGCCCTTGAGCCGCACCACGAACGCGCCGGCCAGAGCGCGGTCGACCAGGATCTGGTTGATCTCCTCCTGGGCCCGGGACGGTCCGTAGGGGATCTTCGAGGCGTCCACCAGCTCGATGTCCGGGCGCAGCTCGTCGAGGAGCAGCCCCGGCACCAACCGGTCGGCGACCACCACGTCCGCCTCGGTGAGCAGCCGCCACCCCTTCACGGTGATCAGCTCCGGGTCCCCCGGCCCCGCCCCCACCAGCGCCACCCGCCCAACCTGCCGCCCGGCCGCGCCGGCCGTCGCGGTCGAAGCGTCGGACCCGGCCGCCCCGGCCATCGCGGCCGCAGCGTCGGACCCGCTCTGCGTCGGGGCGAGCCGCTCCGGTGCCAGGCGGACCGCGAGGAGGTCGCGGATCGCGTCGCGGACGGTCATCGCCCGGCGGGGGTCGCCGCCGCCGAGCACCGCGACGGTGACCGGGCCGTGCCGGGTCACCGCCGGCGTCCAGGCGGTGGCGGCCGTCCGGTCGTCGGCCCGGACGCAGAAGATCCGTCGCTCGGCGGCGAGGGCGCTCACCGAGGCCGCCGCCATCGGGTCGTCGATTGCCACCTGGACCAGCCAGGCACCGTCCAGGTCCTCGACCGCGAACCGGCGCGGCACCCAGTGCAGCCGACCCGCGTCGACCTGGGCGCGCAGCGCCGGGGTCAGCTCCGGTGCCACCAGCAGGACGTCCGCGCCGGCGTCCAGCAGCGCGGGCACCCGGCGGGTGGCGACCGCGCCGCCGCCCACCACAACCACCCGCCGCCCGGCGAGCCGCAAACCGAGAGGGTACGGATTGGAGGTCACGCCACACCTCCGAGGCGGAGGGTTCGCTCGCCGTACGTGCTCACTTCTCGGCCACCCCGGCGGCGTCGAACGTGGCCACCTCGTGCAGCACCCGCACCGCGCCGATGACCACGGGCAACGCCAACAGCGCGCCGGTGCCCTCACCGAGGCGCAGCCCCAGGTCGATGAGCGGGTCGAGGCCGAGGTGCCGCAGTGCCGCCGTCGCACCCGGTTCGGCCGAACGGTGCCCGGCGACCATGGCGCAGACCGCGTCCGGGGCGAACGCCGCGGCGGCGAGCGCGGCCGACACCGCGATCACACCGTCCAGCAGCACCGGCGTGCGGCGGGCCGCGGCACCCAGGATCAGTCCGGCCAGCGCGGCGTGCTCCAGGCCACCGACGGCGGCCAGCACACCCAGCGGGTCGGCCGGGTCGGGTGTGTGCCGGGTCAGCGCGGCGCGCACCACGGCGACCTTGTGCGCGTAGGTCGGGTCGTCGATGCCGGTGCCCCGACCGGTGGCGTCGAGCGGGTCGGCACCGGTGAACGCGGCGATCAGCGTGGCGGCCGGGGTGGTGTTGCCGATGCCCATGTCACCGGTGAGCAGGATGCCGGCCCCGGCGTCGATCAGCTCGTCGGCCATCCGGATGCCGGTCTGCACCGCCGCCAGCGCCTCGTCCCGGGTCAGCGCGGCGGTCACCGTGAAGTCGCGGGTGCCCCGACGGACCGACGCGGCAACCAGCCGGGGCACGGCCGGATCGAGCACCCCCGGGCCGAGAGCAGCCGGGTCTAGGGCGGCCGGGGAGAGGACAGCCGGGTCGACAGCGGCGGCCGGGTCGGTGGACAGCGGTGTGGCCACCCCGACGTCGACCACGGTGACCGACGCGCCGGCCTGCCGGGCGAACGCGTTGACCACCGCGCCGCCGGCCAGGAAGTTGCCGATCATCTGCGCGGTGACCTCCTGCGGCCAAGGGCTCACCCCCTGGGCGTGCACCCCGTGGTCGCCCGCGAAGATCGCCACCGCGGCCGGCTCGGGCAGCGGTGGTGGGCAGGCCCCGGCGAGGCCGGCGAGGCGTACCGACAGCTCCTCCAACGCCCCCAGCGAGCCCGCCGGCTTGGTCAGCCGGCCGTGCAGCTCACGGGCGGCGGCCATGGCCGTCTCGTCGGCCGGGCGGATCGCCGCGATCGTGGTCTCCAGCATCATGCCTCCATGATCTCGCGCAGCACGTCGATGAACGCGTCTGTGGTGTTGCGGTCGCGTACCGCCACCCGCAGCCAGTCCGGGCCGAGGCCGGGGAAGGTGTCGCCCCGGCGCACCGCCCAGCCGCGCTCGCGCAGGGCGGCCCGGATCGCTGTCGCGCCCGGCAGGTGCAGCAGGACGAACGCGCTGGCGGGGCGGCCGACGACGCGTACACCGGGCAGGTCGGCGAGGCGGGCGACCAGGTGGTCGCGGTCGGCGGCGAGGTCGGCGGCGATGGCGCGCTCGGCCTGGACCGCGACGTCGGTGGCGCAGGCGGACGCGGCGGCCAACGCGGGTGTGGAGACGGCCCAGAGCGGCTGGACGGCGGCCAGCCGGGTCAGCAGGTCCGCGGCACCGAGCAGGTAGCCGATCCGGAGGCCGGCCAGGCCCCACGTCTTGGTGAGGCTGCGCAGCACGAGCAGACCGGGCAGGTCGCGTCGCTCGGCCAGGGACTCCGGTTCGCCGGGGTGGCCGGGGGCGCTCGTGGCGTCGGCGAACGCCTCGTCGACCACCAGCACCCGGCCGGGGCGGGCCAACGCGGCCACTGTCCGCGCGGGGTGCAGCACCGAGGTCGGGTTCGTGGGGTTGCCGATCATCACCAGGTCGGCGTCGGCGGGCACCCGGGACGGGTCGAGTCGGAAGTCGTCCGCGGCGTCCAGCAGCACCCGCTCGACCGGGTGCCCGGCGGCCCGTAGCGCCGCCTCCGGCTCGGTGAACTGGGGGTGCACCACCACGGGCCGGCGGACGCCGCGCAGCGCCTGGGCGATCAGCACGAAGCCCTCGGCGGCGCCGGCGGTGAGCAGCACCTCGTTCGGGTGACGGCGGTGTCGGGCGGCGACGGCCGCCCGGGCCGGCGTCGGGTCCGGATAGCGGGCCAGGTCGGTCAGGGTGGCGGCGATCGGGCCGGCCAACCAGGCGGGAGCCGGTGCCTGCCGGACGTTCACCGCGAGGTCGATCAGCCCGTCGCCGACCTCGACGTCACCGTGGTGCGCCAGGTCGGGCTCGGAAGCGACGATCGGCACGGGCATGTCCGCGATCCTGCCGGGAAGGTGGCCGGCGGGACAGTCGATCACGGCGTAAGCCGCGTCACCACTCGCCGGTTTAAGAGTTCTTCTCAGGTACGAATCGGAAATGTCATAACTTAGCCATGTGAGCAACCGACCCCTTGCTGCCGCTGGTCGACTCGTCCCTCTCCTTCGCGCCGGACTGATCGCCGGAATCGTGATCGCCGCCGCCGCGTACCCGTTGGTCGCCCTCACCGGGCTCGGCGCGAAGGCCACCGCGCACGCCGTGGAGCAGAAGACCAGGGTGCTGACCACCGCCCTGCCCGCCGAGACCTCCTACGTCTACGGCCCGGACGGCAAGACCGTGCTGACCATGTTCTACGAGGAGTACCGGCAGTACACCAAGCTGTCGGACATGTCGCCGAACATCCAGCAGGCGATCGTCGCCGCCGAGGACTCCCGCTTCTACCAGCACCACGGCGTCGACCCGAAGGGCGTGGCCCGCGCCTTCGTGTCCAACGCCCGCTCCGGCGGCTCCCAGGGTGCGTCGACCCTGACCATGCAGTACGTCCGGATGGCCCTGCGGGACAGCGCGACCACGCCCAAGGAGGTCCAGGAAGCCACCCAGCAGACCAGCCTGCGCAAGGTCAAGGAGATGCGGATGGCGCTGGACCTGGAGAAGGAGCTGAGCAAGGAGCAGATCCTGGAGCGCTACTTGAACTCGGCGTACTTCGGGCACCGGGCGTACGGCATCTACGCGGCCAGCGAGATCTTCTTCTCCAAGACCCCGAAGGACCTCACCCCGGTGGAGGCCGCCACCCTCGCCGGGCTGGTCAAGTCCCCCTCGGAGTACGACCCGGCCGACTCCGACCAGAAGGAGGCCACCGGCCGGCGGGACTACGTGCTGGACCGGATGAGCCAGCTCGGCTACCTCTCCCCCGACTCGGCCGCCGCCGCCAAGGCCGAGCCGATCCGGCTGAAGCTCACGAACCCGCCGCACGACTGTGTCGCGGTCGCGGAGACGTACAACGGCTGGGGCTTCGCCTGCGACTACCTGAAGAACTGGTGGAGTGCGCAGCCCGCCTTCGGCGCGGACCCGCTGGAACGAATGGACAAGCTGCGCCGGGGCGGCTACCGGATCGTGCTCAGCCTCGACCCGAAGATCCAGGCCGCGGCGGAGAAGAACGTCGGCAGCAAGGAGGCCACCGGCAGCCCGTTCGCCAACGGGATCGTGGTCTCCGAGCCGGGCACCGGCCGGGTGAAGGCGATGGCGGTGAACCGGACGTACTCGCTGGACCTGAGCGAGAACCCGCAGAGTTCCAACCCCGAGGCCGGGCCGAAGGTGAAGGCCAACTACCCGAACACGGTGGCGCCGCTGCTCGGCGGCGGCAGCCTGGCGGGTTACCAGGCCGGTTCGACGTTCAAGATGTTCCCGATGCTCGCCGCGTTGGACTCGGGGATGACGCTCTCCACCTCGTTCAACGCCCCGTACCGCTACAAGTCGGCCGTCTACGACGGCTGGGCGCCGTCCAACGCCAGCGGTGCCATGACCGGGCAACAGACCATGTGGTCCGGCTTCGGCAAATCCGTCAACACGTACTTCGTGTGGCTGGAGGAGAAGGTCGGCGCGGACCGGGCGGTCCGACTGGCCGAACAGCTCGGGCTGCGGTGGCGCACCGACGTCGACCGGGAACAGGCGTCCCCGACCAAGGCGAAGAAGTGGGGCGCGTTCACGCTCGGCGTCTCCGACGCCACCCCGCTGGAGATGGCGAACGCCTACGCCGCCATCGCGGCCGACGGGCGCTACTGCGAGGCGATCCCGGTGCAGGCGATCATGAACCGGGACGGCACACCCGCCACGTACGCCACCCCGGGCGGCCTGCACCGTGAGGTGGCCAAGCCCCGCTGCCGGCAGGTGGTCAGCGCGGACGCCGCTCGGGCGGCCACCGACGCCGCCCGCTGCCCGACCGGGGACACCCCGGCGCGCGGCAGCTGCGGCGGCTGGTCCACCGCCGACAGCGTGCGAGGCACGGTCGGACGGCCGGTGGCCGGCAAGACCGGTACCACCGACAGCACCCGGTCCGCCTGGTTCGTCGGCTACACCCCGGAACTGGCCGCGGCGAGCTTCATCTCCGACCCGGACAACCCGTTCAACGCCGTCGGTGACGGGCAGTCCCAGATCCCGATCAAGGCGGTCGCGGAGACCCTCCGCGACGGCCTGAAGGGCACACCGGCCCGCCAGTTCACCCCACCGTCGGACGCGATCGTCGGCTGACCCGGCGCCGGTGGCGCACCGCCAGCCGAGCGGTCACGCCGGCACGCCGCCGGACTGCGCGGGCACCACCTCGGCCGTCGGGTCGGCCGCCGCCGCGGCGACCAGCCGGGCGGCCGTGGCCGGATGACCGGCCCAGTGCAGGGTGAGCTGCGAGGCGTGCACGTTGCGCCAGACGAACCCCTCCGGCGTGCCGCCCTCCCAGCTCCACGCCGGGCGCTGACCGGCGCGGGGGGTGAGCACCGCGCGGTGCGCCTTGTGCCCGACCAACACCGTGCCGCTGGCGGCCACGACGCTGTCGGTCTGAGCGGTCGCCTCCCGGTAACCGGCCACCAGGCCGTCCCGGCTGACACCGACCGCGTCGAGGACCCCGCACATCGGCAGGCCGTCCAGCTCGCGGGCCAGCCAGAGCAACCCGGTGCCCTCGGCGATCACCGGACGCCCGGTCCGCGCCAACTCGGCCACCGCGATGCAGAGCCGCCGGTTGGTTGACAACTGCTCGGCGTACGCCTCGGGCAACGCACCGCCGACGACAAGCGCGCGGGTGCCGACCGGCAGCGCCTCGTCGCGCAGCGGATCGACGGTGACGACCTCGGCGCCGGCGGCCCGCAGCAGCTCGGCGGTCTCCGCATGGCTGAAACTGCCGCCCGGCCCACCGGCCAACGCCACCAGCGGGCGCTCCGCCGGGGCGGTGAACCCGCCGAGGGCCTCCTCGGCAGACCAGGCCGGTGCCGGCAGCGGCGGGGCCGAGCGGGCCAGCCCGAGGAGCCGTTCCAGATCCACCGTGGCGGCGACGGCCTCGCCCAGCCGACGAACCGCTCGGACGGCGTCGGCGGACCCGTCGACCACCGGCGCCACCCCGTGCCGCCGCGACGGCAGCACCGCCGGCAGGTCCTGCCGACGCAACGCGCCGTAGACCGGCACGCCCACGTCGTCCAACGCCTCGCGCAGCATGCCCTCGTGCCGCGAGGACGCCACCCGGTTGAGGATCACCCCGCCAAGCCACAACTGCTCGTCGTACGAGCGGAAACCGTGCACCAGGGCCGCCACCGACTGACCCATCGCGGCCACGTCGACGACGAGCACCACCGGGCTGCGCAGCGCGGCGGCCGCGGCTGCCGTGGACTCCTGCTCGGGGCGGCCACCGACCGAGTCGTACAGCCCCATGCTGCCCTGCACCACGGCGAGCCCGGCACCGGCCGCGCCGTGCGCCACCAGCGGGGCGAGCCGGTCGGTGCCGACCAGCCGGGGATCGATCACCCGGCCGGGCCGACCGGACGCGAGTCCGAGGTAGGCGGCGTCGACGTGGTCCGGCCCGAGCTTGAACCCGGCGACGTCGACCCCACGCTCGGCCAGGGCGGCGAGCAGCCCGATCGCCAGCGCGTTCTTCCCGTGCCCGGAGGACGGCGCGCTGAGCACCAGGCGCGGCACGATGGTCATCATCGACTCCTCGCGAGCGGCGGCGGGTACGCGACGGGGACGACCGGGGCCGATCCGTCGGCGTGACGATACCCGCCCGGCTGGCGGCGCGAGCACCGCCAACCGGGGCCGGCGGCACACTCCGGGCCTCCTCCCGCCCCGGTCCAGGTCAGTGGCGCCGGTCATACGAGTAGCCTCGTGCTGTGTACCGGTTCCTGCTGAGCCCACGCTGGCTGGGCGCCCTCGCGCTGACCCTGGTCGCCGCCGCCGTCATGGTGTTCCTCGGCAACTGGCAGCTGGACCGCTACCGGGGTCGTACCGAGGTCAACGAACGGATCGACGCGGGTCAGCGGATGGCCCCGACGCCGCTGGCCGACGCGCTGCGCGCCCCCACCGGCGGCGCGGGCACTGTCGGCCCCGCCCCCGCCGAGGACAAGGTCTGGACCCGGATCACCGTCACCGGCCGGTACGACCCGACGAACACGGTGCTGGTCCGCGGCCGGACGGTGGACAGCCGGGTCGGCTTCGAGGTGCTCACCCCGCTGGTGCTCGCGGACGGCACGGCGCTGCTCGTGGACCGGGGCTGGATCCCGCCGGCTCCGGGTGGGGCGACCGCCCAGCCGTCGGTGCCCGCCGTGCCGACCGGCGACGTGACGGTGGTCGGTCGGGTGCACGAGACCGAGAGTGGTGCCGGCGCGGTGGCCCGCCGCGACGGGCGGCTGGAGATCCGGCGGATCGGTGTGTCGCGGCTGGCCGGCGAGCTGCCCTACCCGGTCTACGGCGCCTACCTGCTGCTCGACGAGCAGACCCCGACGGCCGACCCGGTGTTCAAGGCGGTGCCCGTCGGGCACGCCAACAACTGGCAGAACTTCGGCTACGTCGTGCAGTGGTGGCTCTTCGCGGTGATGTCCCTGTTCGGCTACGGCTGGGTGGCGCGCCGGGAGGCCCGCCGCGCCGCCGGGATCGGCGTCACCCCGGCCCCGCTGGACCGCGCGGCCGAGCCGACGCCGAGCGCGTCCGCCTGACCGAGGCGTCCCACACAGACTCGCCGGGGCATGCGGGACGACAGGGCAGCCGGTAGCCTGCGCCACGTGTCGATCCCGCGTTGGAGGTCTCGGTGAGTTCGGATCCCACGGCCGCGGTGCCCGAGCCGCCGACCCAGCCGCAACCGCCGATCGATCCGTGGAGCGCCACCTCCGCCACCGGGGCGCTGCCGATCACCCCGCCGACGGCACCCTTCCCGAGCGCGCCGCCGCAGGACACACCGCCTCCGACACGGCCCTTCCCAGCGTCACCGGCATCGGCGTCACCGGCATCGCCGTTCTCGGCGTCACCGGCACCGTTCCCGGCGCAATCGGCACCGCCGTTCCCCGCGCCACCCGCACCGCCGATCCCGGCGCAGACGGCGTCGTTCTCGGCGCCACCGGCACCCCCGTTCTCGACGCCACCGGCATCATCGTTCTCGGCACCGCCGGCACCGCCGTTCTCGGCACCGCCGGCATCGTTCTCGGCGCCGCCGTTCTCCGGCCCGCCCGCGCCGCACTCGACGCCGCCCGGCGGGGCGTGGCCGGTGTCCGGGCCGTACCCACCTGTGTCGGCGCACCCGGCACCGGCCGGTCCCGCCGGGCCAGAGGCGGTCGCGGTGCAGATCGCCGAGATCGCGGTGTGCCCGCCGGTCATCCGCACGCCCGCCGGGGTGCTGCCGTTGGCCGGTGCCACCTGGCACGTGGCCGACTACTGGCAACGCGAGGAGAAGGTGGCGACCTGGGCGCTGGTCTGCGCGATCGTCGGCTTCTTCTGCCTGGCCTTCTTCAGCCTGCTCTTCCTGCTGGTCAAGGAGACCCGGCACCACGGCACCGTGCAGGTCACCGTCACCAACGGCCATCAGCAGTACGTGGCCCGGATCCCAGTCAGCGACCAGGGCCAGGTGCAGCACGTCAACAACCAGGTCAACTACGCCCGGTCGTTGTCCGGCAGGTGACCGGCGCTGGCCCCGCCCCAGCCGGTGAACCAGCCGTCAGCCGGTGAACCAGCCGTCAGCCGGTGAACCAGCCGTCAGTCGGTGAACCAGCCGTCAGCCGGTGACCCGGCCGGCGTGGATGGCGCGGACCGCGTCGATGGTGTCCGCCTCGGCGGCGGACTTGTCGTCGCGATAGCGCACCACCCGGGCGAACCGCAGCGCCATCCCCCCGGGATAGCGCGAGCTGGTCTGCACCCCGTCGAAGGCGATCTCCACCACCTGCTCGGGGCGGACCCGCACCACCCAGTCGCCACGCTCCACGGCAAGGTCGAGGAACCGCTCGGTCTGCCAGCGCAGCAGCTCGTCGGTGAGCCCCTTGAACGTCTTGCCGAGCATGACGAAGCCACCCGTCCGCGGGTCGCGCGCACCCAGGTGCAGGTTGGACAGCCAGCCCTTGCGCCGGCCACTGCCCCACTCGACGGCGAGCACCACCAGGTCGAGGGTGTGCCGGGGCTTGACCTTGACCCAGGCGGCACCGCGCCGGCCGGCGTCGTAGGGGGCGTCCGGCGCCTTGACCACCACGCCCTCCTGCCCCGCGTCGAGCGCGGCGGCGAACGCGGCGGCGGCCTGCTCCGGGCCGTCGACCTCCATGCGCCCGACCAGCAGCGACGCGTCCACCGCACCGGCCAGGGCGGCCCACCGCTCCCGACCGGGCAGATCGATCAGATCCTGACCGTCGAGGTGCAGCAGATCGAAGAAATACGGAGTGAGCACCGTCGCGCCCGCGCTGGCGGCCGCCGCGAGCACCGCCGGGGCGACAGGGGTGCGCCCGGTGCTGCTCGGGGTGGTGCGTCGGGCGGCCCGGCTCGACGTCTGCTGGAACGGCAGTGGACGCCCCGTCTCGTCGAGGCCGATCGCCTCGCCGTCGAGCACCAGCTCGCGGCCGGGTAGGGCACGGACCGCGGCGACCACCTCGGGCACCCGGCCGGTGATCTCGTCGAGGCTGCGGGTGAAGACGGCGATGTCGGCGCCGGAGCGGTGCACCTGGATGCGGATGCCGTCGAGTTTCACGTCGACCACCGCCGGTGTGCCCGTCGCGGCGAGTGCCTCGTCGACCGAGGGCGCGCTCTGCGCGAGCATCGGCGCCAGCGGCCGGCCAACCTGCAGGCCGAACCCGGCCAACTCGGCCGCTCCTCCGGCCAGCGCGGCGACCGCCACGGCGCGCAGGTCACCGGCGAGCAACAGCGCCCGGCGGACCGTCGCCACCGGCACGTCGGCGGCCCGCGCCACCGCGTCGGCGAGCAGCCCGGCCTGGGCGCCCTGCCGTAGCTCGCCGCTGAACAGACCGGTGAGCAGACGCTGCTCGTCGGTGGTCGCCGCCGCGTAGAGGGCACCGAGCAACGCCCGACGCCGAGTCTGCGAGCCCGTGCCGTGCACCGCGGCGATCTGCTCGATGGCCGCGTCGACGGCGGCCACGGTCAGCGTCGGCTCGGCTGCCGGTGGCGGCAGGTCCCGAAGGCTGGCATAGCCCACCCCGGTCTGCCGTTGGCGCAGCTCACCGGCGAGGTAGCCGGCGCCGGGCTCGACCTCGGTCGGATCGAGCCGGCGCAGCGCGTCAGCGAGCAGCTCCACCTTGGCCCGCCGGCCGCTGGTGGCGCCGACGGCCGCGGACGTGGCTGCCAGGTCGAGGAACCGCACGTCGCCCATCCTGCCAGTCCCCTCCGACACCGCCCGGGCATTGCCGTGCCCGGGCGGTGTCGGCAGGGTGCCGCCCGCTTGAGCGGACGACGGATCAGGGCCTAGGCGCTGACGGGCTCCTCGATGCGCATCCCCCGGGCACGGACCTCGCCGGCGACCCGGGAGAGCACCGAGTCGAGGGCGACCAGAGCGGCGGAGAGCTCACCGAGCTGCTCGTTGAGCGTGTCGTCGGACCACGCGGAGACGTCGACATCTCCCAGTGCGCTGACAGCGGCCCCCAACCGGGCCATCACCTCGTTCGTACTCATGTTCGAAAGGCTATAACAACGAGCGATCCGACACGCCGTAAACTCGCAGATCAGGCCCGAAATCGCCGTCGAGATTCCTCAGCGCTCCGCCGTGGCCACCTTGCCCAGCAGCAGCGCCTCGGCGAGGCAGACCCTGGCGAACTCCCCCAGGTGCAGACTCTCGTTCGGGCCGTGGGCGCGGGCGTGCGGATCCTCCACGCCGGTCACCAGGATCGCCGCCTTCGGGAACATCTCCTGGAAGGTGGCGATGAACGGAATCGAGCCGCCAACGCCGATGTCCACCGGGTCGGTGCCATCCCAGGCGGCCCGGAAGGCCGAACGGGCGGCGTCGAACATCGGCCCGGACGCGTCGATCACGCACGGAAAGCCGTCGTGCTCGAAGCTGACCGCCACCTGGGCGCCCCACGGCGCGTGCTGCTCCAGGTGGGCGCGCACCGCCGCGTACGCCCGCTTGGGGTCGTCGCCCGGGGCGAGCCGGATGCTGAGCTTCGCCTTCGCGGCCGGGACCAGCGCGTTCGGCGCCTCACCGGTGGCCGGGGCGTCGATGCCGAGGACCGCCAGCGCCGGCTTGGTCCAGAGCCGGTCGGTGATCCGGCCGGTGCCGATGAACCGCACGCCGTCGGCCAGCCCGGCCTCGGCGCGGACCCGGTCCTCCGGGTAGTCGACGGTGGCGCCCTCCCGACCGACCAGCCCGGCCACCGCCACGTCGCCGGCATCGTCGTGCAGCGTCGCCAACAGTCGGACCAGCGCGGTGAGCGCGTCCGGCACGGCACCACCGAACATGCCGCTGTGCACCGCGTGGTCCAGCGTGCGCACCTCGACGAAGCAGTTGACGATGCCACGCAGCGAGGTGGTCAACGCCGGTACGCCGATGTCCCAGTTGCCGGAGTCGGCGATCACGATGACGTCCGAGGTGATCTCGTCGCGGTGCTCGATCAGCAGTTGCTCCAGCGAGTCGGAGCCGTACTCCTCCTCACCCTCGATGAAGAGCACCACGCCCACCGGCAGCGCGTCCCCGTACGCCCGCAGCGCCGCGACGTGCGCCATGATGCCGGCCTTGTCGTCGGCGGCACCCCGGGCGTAGAGCCGACCGTCGCGTTCCACCGGCTCGAACGGGTCGGACTCCCAGAGCGACAGGTCGCCGACCGGCTGGACGTCGTGGTGGGCGTAGAGCAGCACGGTGGGCGCACCGGGCGGGGCTGCCCGACGGCCGATCACCGCCGGCTGGCCACCGGAACGCACGATGTCGACGTCCAGGCCACACCCGCGCAGCAACTCGGCGACCGCCTCGGCGGAGCGTTCCACGTGCGAGTGGTCGAAGCCATCGAAGGCGATGCCGGGGATGCGGACGAGGCGTTCCAGGTCGGCCCGCACGCCGGGCATCTCCCGCTCGACTGCGGCCCGCACCTCGGACTCGGACATGATCGGTGAGGTCATGACCGGCATCGTATGCCGGCCTTACCGGGGCGTGCCGGCGGAGCCCGTACCGTCACCGTCGCCCGCCGGGCCGGCGCCCGCCCGCGCGCCGGGGGCCGACCGGCCGGCACGCTGTGCGCGGCCGGCGGCCTCGGTGGCGGCATCCATCCAGGAGCGGGCCCGACCGGCGGTGCCGCCGACCCACTCGCCGACGTCGCTCGCGCCGTCGCCGAGGCGGCGCAGCAACCCGACCAGCGGATCGGTGGAGCGGCCGAACTCCTCCCGGTACGAGTCGGCAGCCGCCTTGATCTCCTCCGAGATGCTTGTCGAGCTGTCGTCGTCCCGACGCGGATAGTCCCCGGCCAGCACCCGCCCGTACGCCCCGGAGTCGATCCACTGGCGCAGCTGCGCCGCCCGCGCCACCGGGGTGGGGTGGGTGCTCCACGCCGTCATCCGGATCTTGTGCAGGCTGTCGCGCAGGTCGCCGCCGCCGGCGTACTCAGCGGCCTGCTCCAGGAACGCGGTCGTGTCGATCTGCGACAGGTCACCCCCGCCGGCGAGCTTCATCAGCAGCCGCAACGCGGCGGCCGGGTCCTGCCCGGCGAGCAGGCCGGCCCGGTCGGCGGACAGCTCCGCCTTGCGCCACCACTCCAGCATCGCCGCGATGATGGCCCGCAGCGCGATCGCGCCCACCGGCAACCAGCTCAGGTTGGCCGCCCACCGGGTGAGGATCATGAGCATGGTCTTGTAGACCGCGTGCCCGCTGCCCACGTGCCCCAACTCGTGGCCGAGCAGGCAGCGCAGCTCGTCCTCGTCGAGCTGCTGCACGCAGCCCGAGTTCAGCACGATGAACGGCCGCTCCAGCCCGACCGCCTCGGCGCCCAGCCACGGCGACTGGGTCACGTACAGCTCGGGCAGGTCGGCCACGTCGAGCGCCGCCCCGGCCTCGGTGTAGCGCTGCCACACCGCCGGATACTGCCGGTGGTCGACGCGGATGCCGGAGGCCAGCACGGACAGCCGGAACCCGCGCTCGTTCCACATCCCGAAGAACGACCGCACCACGTCGTCGAAACCGCGCAGCTCCCGCAGCGCGACCAGCGCACCCCGGTCGGCCGGATGCTCCCAGGCCCGCGAGCTGATGCCGGTGAGCGTGATCCGGCGCCGCGCGGGCGCGTCCGATGCCGACATGAAGAGTCCCCCGTTCGCCGCGCGCCCTGAGCGCTGTCGCGTCGTGCTTGCTCGCATCGTCGTGCTGCTGGCGTCGTCGTTCTCGCGTCGTGCTTGCTCGCGTCGTGCTTGCTCGCGTTGCTCCCTGCACGCATCGTGCCGGAGCCGGTGACGCTCGTCCACTGGCCGGGCACGCTCAGCGGACGCGCACGTAGTACCGGTCCGCGTCGTACGGCAGTGCGGGCGCGCCATCGACCAGCAGATCCACGCGGGCGGCCGTATCGTCGGCGGCGAAGTGCGCCCGCTCCCCGGCGTGCCAGCGACGCAGCTCGGGCAGGATCTCCGGCCCGTCCCGGGCGACCGCGCGGGCCAGCCGCAACGACGCGGGCGCGGTGACGAACACCGCCAGGGTCAACTCCGGCCGGACGACCGCGCGAGCGGCGCTGACTCCCTCCACCACCAGCACCGGCGTCACCGGCACCGGCACCGGCCGGACCAGGAAGCGTCGCCGCACCCAGCTGTAACGCCGATAGGAGCCGGCCTTCCCCTCCCGCAGCGGGCTGAGCACCCACTCGTCGAGGCGTGTCCAGAAGCTGAGCTGGTCGTCCCAACCGTCGAGCAGGTCGTCGGTGTGCACCACCGGCGGCCGGTCACCGTCGAGCAGCGCCCCCAGGGCATCCGCGAGGTGCGCGGCGAACCGGCTCTTACCCGCGCCACTCGGCCCGTCGACCGCGACCAGCCGGGTCCGCCCCAACCGCGCCGGGCCCGCGAGCACCCGACGAGCCAATTCGGCGTACGCCTCGACGACCGCCACGGGCATGACCAAAGTATGCCGCCGACCGCAGTCCAGGCGTGATCGACTCCAGATCATTGATGTCGCGCTATCCCTGCCAGCGGGACACCGCGACATCAGCAAAACCGAGTCGATCACCCGGCTACCGCGGTCGACGTGGGCCACGCTGACCCGTCCGGCTGACCGCCCCGGCCGGGCACCGTCACGTCCGAGGGAATTGGGGCGGTGACGGGTGACGGGCAGCCCGTTCGCCGCCCGTCGTGCTGCCAAGTCGGCATGATCGGGTGGTGCTCCGAGACGTGATGAGCCCCGGCATCGACGCCCTCCTCGAACAGGCCCGCGCCGGGCTGCACCGACTGACTCCGCAGCAGACCGTCGAGGCGGTCCGCGGCGGCGCGCTGCTTGTCGATACCCGTACCGACCTGCAGCGCCGTGAACAGGGCGATCTGCCAGGCGCGGTCGTCATCGACCGGACCGTGCTGGAATGGCGGCTCGATCCGGCCAGCGCCTGGCGGATCCCGGAAGCCACCGGGTACGACCGGGAGATCGTGCTGGTGTGCCGGCAGGGCTACAGCTCCAGCCTCGCCGCCGCCAGCCTGCAAACCCTCGGTCTGCGCCGGGCCACCGACATGATCGGCGGCGTCGACGCCTGGCTGGCCGCCGGCCTCCCCACAAGCGACCGCCCCGCCGACATCCGCCCCTGATCCCGCACCACCCCGCCCCGCCGCCACCCCGCCCGGCCGGCCGGCCGCCTCAAGATCGCGCTCGATCCAGGAGATAGGCCCCTCCTCGCGCGGACGAGGCCACCACAACAAGGACAACACCGTTGCGTTAGGGCTGTAGCCGGCGGGTCAACCCGGGACAGGAAGTGCCCGATCGGGAGCGGATTGGACCCGGCTTGGCGATCATGGAGTTGTGGTGCCGACTTTGGGGGTTTTACGGGCGTTCTGTGACCCACCACAACTCCATGATCGGCGAGGCAGTGCTGGTCGACGAACAGCCGTTCCACCTAACGCAACGGCGTTGACAACAAGGATCGAGCACGATCACGCGGGAGGTAGTGACCCCCGGCGGGTCCCCGGCACGCGGCCGGATCAAGAAGACGCCTCGCTGCCCCGCCCGCAAGCTCCGCATGGGACGGTGCCCGGCTAGGAAGGTGGGCCGGCCACGACGCAGCGCCGCCCAAGTGGGCCGGCCACGACGGTGAACAGGCCACGACGCAGCGCCGCCCAGCGGGCCGGCCACGAGGGTCAGGACGGTGGGGGGCCGGGTGGGATGAACGGCAGACCGGCGGGCGGGCCGGCTTCGATGAGACGCCAGAGGGCGTCGGTGTCCAGGTGTTCCTCGACCAGGTCGCCGAGCAGGTCGAGTGAACGTTCCCGAGCGGCGGCGAAGCTGGTCGTCGGCGCGACCCGGAACCCGGTGCGGCCGGCCAGACGAGCCGCCTCGGTCAGAAACCACCGGCGGAACCCGTCGGACTCGAACGCCCCATGCCAGTGCGTGCCGTGCACCGCGCCGAGCACGGCCCCCTCGCCGGCACCGTCGTCGCCGGTCAACAGTGGGCTCAGACCGGGGTCGGTCTGCGAGACGTACCCGTGGTGGATCTCGTAGCCGCGCACCGCGACGCCGCCGTGGGCGGTGCCCACCGACTGCCGGACGGTCTTGCGGGGATCGAAGGTGATCTCGATGGGCAGCAGGCCGAGCCCCGGTACGCTGCCCCGTCGGCTCTCCACCGTGTCGTGGATGGCGCGGCCGAGCATCTGGAAACCGCCGCAGAGGCCGAGCAGTGGCTTACCGGTCGCCACATGGGTGGCCACCGCGTCGGCGAGGCCCGTCTCGCGCAGCCAGGCGAGGTCGGCGACTGTGGACTTGGAGCCGGGCAGGACGACCAGGTCGGCGGCGGCCAACTCGGCCGGTTCGATGGTGAGGCGTACGCGAACGCCCGGCTCGGTGGCCAGCGCCTCCACATCTGTGGCGTTGCTGATCCGGGGTAGGCGGACGACGGCCACGTCCAACCACTCGGTGCCGTGCGGGGCGGCGGGGCGGCCGAGCACCCGGCCGTAGGCGAGGGAGTCCTCCGCGTCGAGCCACAGGTCCAGTGCCCAGGGCAGCACCCCGTACGTGGGACGACCCGTGACGTGACGCAGCATGTCCAGCCCCGGCTGGAGCAGCCCGAGGTCACCCCGGAACTTGTTGATCACGAAGCCGGCGATCAGCGCCTGGTCGGCCGGGTCGAGCAGGGCCACGGTGCCGAACATCGAGGCGAAGACGCCACCCCGGTCGATGTCGCCGACCACGATGGTGGGCAGGTTGGCGTGCCGGGCCAGCCCCATGTTGACGTAGTCGCCAGCCCGCAGGTTGATCTCCGCGGGGCTGCCGGCACCCTCGCAGATCACCACGTCGTACGTGTCGCGCAGCTCAGCGAGCGCCGCGTACGCGGTCTCGGCGAGCCGGGGTCGCAGGTGCCGGAACGTGCCCGCGGTGATCGTGTCGACCGCTTCGCCGAGCAGGACCACCTGACTGGCCAGGTCACTGCCCGGCTTGAGGAGCACCGGATTGAACCGCAGGTCGGGTGCGAGCCCACAGGCAGCGGCCTGCATGGCCTGGGCCCGCCCGATCTCGCCGCCACGCCCGTCCGGCCCGACGACCACCGCCGAGTTGTTCGACATGTTCTGCGCCTTGTACGGCGCCACCTTCACGCCCTGCCGGTGCAGCCAGCGGCAGATGCCAGCGGTGAGCACGCTCTTGCCGGCGTCGGAGGTCGTGCCGGCGACCAGCAGCCCGCCGCCGCTCACCGCCCGCTCCCCCGCCGCACCCGTTCAGCAACGCCGAGCCCACGGTGGTCCGCGCCAGCGGACCCACGGCGCCCAACAACGTCGAGCCCACGATCCACGGCTGCGGACCCACCGCGACCAACCACACCGAGCCCGAGGCGACCCACGGCACCGAGCCCATGGCGACCAAGGGCACCGACCAGGCGGCCCAGGGTCACCGGGTAGGCGGCGGTCAACCCGACCGCGGCCAGCCCGACCGCGCCGGAGATCCGGGCGGCCCGCTTGAGGTGCCGTGCCTCCGGGCGGGGGCCGTCGCCGAGGAACGACCGTACCTCGGAGCGCCCGTAGTAGACGTTACGGCCGCCGAGGCGAACGCCGAGCGCGCCAGCCATCGCCGCCTCGCACTGGCCGGCGTTGGGGCTCGGATGGTCGTTGCGGTCACGCCGCCACACCCGCCAGGCCCGGTGCCGATCCCCGTTGGCCACCGGCGCGACGGCGATGGTGAGCAGCCCGGTCACCCTCGACGGCACCAGGTTGAGCAGGTCGTCCAGCCGCGCGGCCGGCGTGCCGAACCGGGCGTACCGCTCCGACCGGTGGCCGACCATCGCGTCCAGGGTGTTCGCCGCCCGGTAGCCCAACAGGCCGGGCAGGCCGGCTATCGCTCCCCAGACCAGCGGGGCGACGACCGCGTCGGAGGTGTTCTCGGCGACCGACTCGACGGTGGCGCGGGCCAACTCCAGCTCACCCAACGTCGACGGGTCCCGCCCGCAGAGGTGGCCGAGGCGTCGGCGGGCGGCGGGCAGGTCACCGGCACGCAGCGTACGGCCCATCACGGTGGCTTCGTGGCGCAGCGTGCGGCCGCCCAACACGGCCCACGTGCCGGCGGCCACCAGCACCGCCCGGGTCACCGGCCGATGCCGGGTAGCCGCTGCGGCGACCGCCCCGAGCAGCACCGGCCCGCCCACGGCCAGCGCGGTGAACGTCGTTCCCGCCGTCCGGTCCGGCCGGTAGAGGCGTCGCTCCAACGCACCCGCGGCCTGCCCGAAACCAGCCACCGGATGCCACCGGCGCGGATCACCGAGCAGCCGGTCCAGCGCGTACCCGGCCAGCAAGCCCACCGCATTCGCCACCGGCGCTGTCCGTCGCACCCGCACCACCTCCGGCCGGCCAGCCTAGACGAGCATCCCGGGAACCAGCCCGACCCACGGTGCTCCGGCAGTCAGGGCCTCGTGGAAGGCCGCAGCCACCACTGTCCCCCAATTCCGCCGCTGCTGGCACGCGGGGTGACGACGCTGGTCGCGACGCCACCCCACCCCCGTCGTGCCAGGCCACGTGTGCCGTGCCGCCGCAGCACTGGCGACCAGCACAGGACCTCGTACCGCTCGACCGCCGCCCGATCCGCGATCGCCGAACCGACACGATCGACGAGCCGGCACCAGCGCCGGACCCGCACGCTCACCAAGCCGACAGGCTCGCCGAACCGGCACGCTCGCCGAGCCGATCGGTCAGGCTGGCTGCGGGATCCGGCCTCGACCGCGCCGTCCCCGACCGGACTGCGTCGGCTCCGGCTGCCCCTCGTCCGGCACGGGCCCCAACTCGTCGTCCGGGTCGCGGTCGGTGCTGTCGTCGGTCGCCTCGGGCGAGAGCGCCAGCTCGTCGTCGAGACCCGGCGGAACGGTGGCCTGCCCGATCTGCCCACTCGCCGGGGAAACCCCGCTGGCCACGGCGGCTCCGCCGGCCGGGAAGACTCCGCCGGGAAGGGGAACCCCGCCGACCGGGGAGACAGCGTCGCCAATCGGATCCTCGATGAACGGGCTGGTGCGCAGTGCGCCGTAGTCGGGCAGCTCGAAGTCGTCGTCCAGCGGCCGGTCGTCGGGCAGCACGGGCTCGTCCCCCGCCGGCACCGGCTCGGTGGGCTCGCCGTGCACCCGGCTCTCGGCCTCCGCGTCCTCCACGGTGCTGGTCGTCATGCTCGGCCGGTTACGCAGGAAGCGGGCCCGGCCCCGGGACAGGTCGTGGCCGACGGCGACCGCCTCCAGCTCGTAGAGGGTGCGGTGGTTGCCGGCGTCGTCGGTCCAGTCGCGGGTGTAGAGCCGACCGCAGACCACCACCGGATCGCCCACCATCACGGAGGCCGCCACGCCTTCGGCGAGCTTGCGCCAGCAGTTGACGCGAACGCGGAGCGAGTTGCCATCGACCCACCGGCCGCTGTCCCGGTCGAGTCGGCGGGCGGTGGAGGCGACCTTGAAGTTGGCCACCAGCGTGTTGCTCTGGGTGGTGCGCCGCCACTCGGGTGAAGTCAGCACATTGCCGACAATTGTTACGTACGTATCGAACATCGTCCCTCCAGGGGATCGGGCCTGCCAACGCGAGTCGACTCGACACCGAGCCTCGGCGCTGCGCCTGAGCACCGCCAGCGCCCACCCCCGAACCTGTGGACAACGAACCCACCTGTGGACAACGCCCTGATCAAGCCCCGATGTGGTACGCAACACCGTTGCGTTAGGGCTGTAGCCGGCGGGTCAACCCCGGGACAGGAAGTGCCCGATCGGGGAGCGGGTTGGGCTCGGCTTGGCGATCATGGAGTTGTGGTGCCGATTTTGGGGGTTTACGGGCGTTTTGTTACCCACCACAACTCCATGATCGGCGAGGCAGTGCTGGTTGACGAACAGCCGTTCCACCTAACGCAACGGCGTTGCTGTGGTACGGCCGACCCGCCCGGCTGGGCGTCGGCGGTTTCCGAGGCCGACCAGATTGGGTAAGCACTTGATCAACGCACCACCGACAGCTCCACGTCGATGAGAGGTCAGCGTCATGATGATCACCAGAATCGGCTCCGCGATCGCTTCCGAGGCGCGGCGATGAGCGCCGCGGCGAACCCGGCCACCGTCGCCGAATGCCTGCGGGTGGGCGCCGGGTTCTCGCAGGGCGACCGCAACTGGATCGCCGAGCAGTTCGCCACCCTCGACGCCCGGTTGGCCGGTTTCCACGCCGACGCCACCGAGCTGGAGGTGTCGGTGAAGGATCGCGAAGCGCGTGGCCAGAAGGTCACCCTCGAGTGCTGGATCGCTGGCCGGCAGAAGATCGTCACCACCTCCGCCGAGGAGGACCTGCACGCCGCGCTCAACGACGTCCGCGACGACCTGCGCCGCCGGCTCAACGACGCCAAGACCCGCCAGGAGCCCCGGCACAACAAGCACCTGCGCGACATCCCGCAGCCCCAGGCCGACCTGGACCCCACCGACGACCAGGACCCCACGCGAGCGGACGCGGAAACAGCCTGACCCACGCGCCGCCCGCCCCCGACCCGTCCCGACCCGATTTGGCCCCGCGATCCTGCACTTTCTGTCCCTGAAACACGGCTATTGCACGTTATTGCCGCGACAGAAGGTGCAAGATCGCGGGGCAAGGGCGACGCGGGCGCAGGGTAGGGGCGGGGCCAGGCCAGCACGTGGCAGGCCAGCACGTGGCAGGCCAGCACGTGGCAGGCCAGGACGTGGCAGGCCAGGACGTGGCAGGGCGGAACAGGACCACGGGCGAGGGCCGAGGACGAGGCCCACCGGCCAGGGACGAGGACGAGGATCAGGGGCCACGGACCAGCGACCAGGACCAGGGACCAGGGACCAGGGACCAGGGACCAGGGACCAGGGACCAGGGACCAGGGACCAGGGACCAGGGACCAGGGACCAGGACGAGGACAAGGGCCGGGGCTACCGTTGGGTAGGTTGCCGGCGTAGCGTCGCGTTCGTGGAACCGGACGTGTTGGGGCCGCCGTACGAGCGGCAGACGATCGACCTGGGCACCGACGATGAAGGCCCCGTCGTCGCGACCCTGGTTCGGCGGCGGGCCGCGCGTCCCACCGGGCGGGCCGTGCTCTACGTGCACGGGTTCGTCGACTACTTCTTCCAGACCCACCTGGCCGACTTCTTCGCCGAGCGCGGCTGGGATTTCTACGCGCTCGACCTGCGCAAATATGGTCGCAGCCTGCTTCCGGGTCAGACCCCGAACTTCTGCCGCGACATCAGCGACTACTTCCCCGAGCTGGACGCCGCCGCCGCGATCATCCGTCAGGACGACGGGCACGACACCCTCCTGACGATGGGCCACTCCACCGGCGGCCTGATCATCTCGCTCTGGGCGGACGCCCGCCGCGACACCGGCACCGTCGACGGTCTCGTGCTCAACAGCCCGTTCTTCGACCTGAACGCCCCCTGGGCGGTGCGCCGACCCCTCGCGGCCGCCGTCGCCCGGCTGGGCCGCAGGGCGCCGCACCGCGTCCTGCCGCTCGGGCTGGGCACGGTGTACGGCGAGAGCCTCCACGCCGACCACCGCGGCGAGTGGACGTATGACCTGGCGTGGAAGCCGCTGGCCGGGTTCCCGGTTCGGGCCGGCTGGCTGAACGCGATCCGCACCGGTCAACGCCGGCTACGCGCCGGTCTGAACATCCAGGTGCCCGTGCTGTTGGCCTGCTCGACCCGTTCCTTCCGGGGCACCAGGTGGCACGACAACGCGACCCTGGCTGACGCCGTGCTGGACGTCGAGCACATGGTCCGTTACGCACCCCGCCTGGGCCGCCACGTCACCCTGGCTCGCTTCGACGGCGGGATGCACGACCTCACGCTCTCCGGCCCCGCCGTACGCAAGAAGGTCTTCGACGAGGTCGGCCGCTGGGCCGAGGCGTTCCTCGCCGCCGGCCCCACCGCCCCGGCCAGCGCCGATCCCGCGCCGGTCGACACCGTCAGCGCCGATTCCGCGCTGACCGACACAGCCCCGGCAGGCGCGGTGCCGGCCGCACGGGCTGCCACCGAAGGAGTTCCGCCCGACCTCGCACCAGCCGACGTGCCGACGGTTGCCGGGGCCTCGACCGGCGGCGACTCGACAGTTGTCGAGGCTGGCCTACCGGAGAGCCGACGTTCCGCGACCGACACGGCGGGTGCGGCGACAGCCGGCGGCTGACCATTCCGGAGGGCGTCGCCGGGCGCGTTCAGACGTCGCCGGGCGTCGCCAGAAGGACGGCTCGGATCCGGTCGAAGGTCGCTACCGGGTGCTCGCCGACGCCGGGCAGCACCAGGCCCAGGCAGTACGGCGACAGCTCCCCGGTGGCGTCGGGCTGGACGACGAAGATCGGTGCGCCGACGTACCCCTGCGGCAGTTCGGTGGTGATCCGCACGGCGTCCCCGTCGCGGACCACCCGCTCGACCGCGACCTCCAGCGGACGCGACCCGTCTTCGCGTACCCCATGGGCCAGCACGAAAGCGGAACCGGCGTCGGCGGTGAGGCGGGCGACCACCTCGGGCCCGGCGGCGATCCCCGCCGGCACCGGCTGGACCCGCCACCGCCAGCCGCCGTCGCCGGCGTACCGGTGCAGGCCGGCGGTCGGCAACACCGCAACCCCGTCGCCCGGAAATTGTGCCCAGCCGGGCACGATCTCGGCCGCGGAGACGGCGGCCGGCGCGACCCCCGCCGGCTCGGTGACGCTCGTCCGCAGCCCCAGCTCACCACCCGACGCGCCGACCAGGTCGGCCGCCGTCAGCAGCGACTCCCCCACCGGGTCGCCGCCGCCCTGGAAGAAGAACGCGGTGCCACAGTCGTCGTCCGACCGGTACGGCAGGATGGCGCGACCGACGACCTGGCACAGCTCGTAGGCGACGTCGCTCTCGGCGTCGGGATCCAGCAGCACCAGCCAAAGGTACGGTCCGAGGCCACGCCGGTCCGCGGGAACCCAGATGCCCGCCACGGGGCCAACGTGAGACCCTGCTCGGCAACGTGGACGCGGGCACCCTTTTCGCCGCCGGGCAGTGGGGCGGCGGTACCCTCTGGGCGCGACATCCACGCCACACGCGCCCGTAGCTCAGCGGATAGAGCAGGGGACTTCTAATCCCAAGGCCGCAGGTTCGAATCCTGCCGGGCGCACCTATATCTGCCAGGGGAATCACCCCCAGCCTCTGATCTCCGACCCGTCCCGGACCCACCTCGACCCCACCACGTCACCCGTGGCCACCCGTATGCCGAGCCTGCGTGGCCTGGCGCTTCGGGGTGGCCGGCACCCCAGCGGAGCGGCGATCTTGGCGCACGTTGGGGATGGCAGCCGACCGTGTCGGCTTGCGGGGCGCGGGAGCGGGGCCCTGTATCTGCAGTCCGGCCGGCTGCACGAAGATCGACCGGCGGGCCACCGCGTCACCCTTGGCGTCCAGTTCGTATCCGTCGAGCCAACACCACTCGTCATAGGTGGTCTTGGTCCAGTCATCGAGCACCCGGATGACTCGGAACATGATCGGCTTGATGAACTGCACGCTGGCCGAGCGGGTCACGTGCACCAGGTCGCCGGCCTTCGGTAGCTGCGGGCTCATCGGGGATCACCGGCCAGCCGCCAAGCCATCAACCCGGCACGCACTGCCGCATGACGTGGGCACCAGCCGTCCGGGTGGCAGCGGTGGCAGGGCTTCACGTGGTGGTCATCGATCACGACTCACCGCCGGGCCAATGCCACGATTGATCGGGATGCGATGGCGGGCCCGGCAGGGCAGTTCCCCGCCGCAGCGGCACACCCTGCGCCAGCGCTTCCAACTCCAGACCGGTCGGTGCCGGCGGGCTAGCGTCAGCGCGGTGGCCATCAGGTAGTCGTCATAGCAGATCCGGTTCATCAGCGCTCCAGGCGGTCAGACCACTGTGGACCGTCAGGGCGACGGGATCCACGCCGCCCTGACGGGGCTGACCTTCGTTTGCCGAACCAAGGGCAGCCATGAGCAACATACGTCACTATCTGACGTAGGTAAGGCCACGGCGCGTGATCCTCTTGCATCACTTGCTGACGATGGTTGGTGCGTGTTCAGATGGCAGGGCCGAACCAAGGGGAACGAACAATGCCCTCCGCACCTGCCGAATATCGACGCATTGCCGACGAACTGACCGCGAAGATCAAGAGCGGCGAGCTCACGCCGGGGACGAAGCTGCCCAGCACAAGCGAGCTTGCCGACCAGTTCGACGTCAGTGTGGCCACCGCGTACCGTGCCGTCTCGCTCCTCCACGACCGGGATCTTGTCGTGGGACAGCCGGGGCGCGGGGTCTATGTCGCAGGGGAGAAATAGGCTCGCGGTGTCAGCGCTGGCCGTGACGCCTCGCCAGTTCGGCGAGGATCGTGCAGGGACGCTCGGCCCCCTGGTGCCAGGCACTTCCCGCTACCGCCACGGGATAGCTGACCTCCCTGACCTGCCGGTCGGCGGTCTCGACGGAGAACCGTAGCGACAGCGGCTCGCTCCCGAAGGCGAGTGCGCACTCGATGCGCACCTTGACACTGATCCAGGTGGTGCCGCCGGGGCGTACCAGTCGAGACTGGCCGGTGTCCTGGACCTGGACCCCAGGTCGTTGACCGGTGGCCGACTTTACCGTGATGGGCGCGGGGCCGGCGTTGATGACCGCCAGTTGCCCGTCCATCTGGACGACGTCGGTGTCCGCGCCCAAACTGCCGCTGGATACCGGAAAGGCCACAAGGGAGACTGCCGCGTTGCGCTGCCGCTCCTCCCGCGACGAACGCAACACACCGACACCGGCACCGCCGAGCACGATGCCGACCGCGAAGGCGGCCACCAGCCGTACGTTCCACGTCCGGCTGGCCGCAAGGCGGGCAGGCTGGGGGTCGTTCTCGACGAGGTCAATCACGTGGTGCTCGGCCGACATCGCGTCAGCCTAGGGCTCTCCGGGGCCGGCCGGCCGCCCCTGTTCGAAGGTGCTCGCGGAGAGCGGGAAGGCCGTACGCGCCGATGGCGGCGACGACCTCGCTCGCGACGTCCGTGGCCTCGACGTCCTCGTTCAGGTCCCACCAGACGTCCTGGTCCACCGGCATCAGGTGGCCGAGCCGCCAGGACCACACGAAGTCACCGTAGTAGGTGCCCGGCGAGGGCTTCAGGGGTAGCTGGCTCTGCGCACGCCTGCGGGACTCCCAGACGATCCGTGGTACGGCGCAGAGGTTGACCGTGAACGTCAGGTGCTCTCTGGTGTTGAACCGCGAGGACTGGAAACCCAGCAGTGCCCAGGACTCCGGGTCCGGCAGGGTGTACCGCGAGCCCGACCCGGTGCAGCCGAGGGCGCGTAGCGCGGGAGCGACATCGTCGCGCAGCATCGCTCGATAGGTGGCCTGCACGACGCCCAAGTCCTCACCCGCTCGTGGTCGGAGAGCCGGAACCTGACGCCAAGCATGAACGACCTGGCAAGAGCAGGGCGGTACGACGTCTCGGACGGTGCGGCATTCGGCACATCGGTTGGCGCCCAAGATCGGCCTGTCGCGCTTGACGGGGTGTGGGACGCTCACCATCAGTAGGGATCCCGTTGCACAGACAGGAGCCTGGTGAGCCCAAAAGCCCCCAAGCAGCGCTCGACCCGGATCCTGGTGGTGGGCCGGACCGGCGTGGGCAAGTCGAGCATCATCAACTCGGTGGTCGGCACCACGGTCGCCGAGACGGGAAAATACCGACCGACGACCGCCAAGATCGAGCGGTACGACGCCAAGTATCGCGAGTCGACAATGGTCCTCATCGACACGCCCGGGTTCGGTGACGCCGGGTGGGACCGGTCCAACGACGAGCGCTATCTGGCGCTGATCGAGCAGGAGGCCGGCGAAATCGATCTTGTCCTGTTCGTCACCAAGCTCGACGACACCCGGGTCGAGCGCAGCGAATACGACACGCTCGGGGCGCTCACGAAGCAATTCGGCCACGAGCTGTGGGACCGTGCCGTCGTTGTGCTCACCCGCGCGGACAAGTTCACCCGCCGCGACTACCCCGAAGAACTGGCCCAGCGAAGCGCGGCGCTGCGCGAAGAAATGGTGAAGGTGATCGGCGACCGCGCCCACCGGATCCCCTTCGTCCCGGTGACGAACACCCGGGAACGCAACCCTGATCGGTCACGGTGGATGGCGAGGCTGTGGCTCGCCATGTTGGAGCGGGTGAGCGCGCCTGGGTTCGACGCGTTCGTGCTGTCGACCATCTCCCGGGTCACCAGCGAGACCGACTCCGAGGAGGGCGACCCTGACCCGCCACGACAGGCCACCCCGACACCCCCCGCACCCCGGCGCCGCAAGGGCACCGCCGTCTCCCCGGCGCCGACGCCCGCTCCGGCTCCAACTCCGCGGCGGGCGACCACGCCGGGTGCCGCGACGCCGGCTGCCGTTGTCCGGCCCGTCGATCGGCGCCCGACGTCCACCCCACGCACGACGACCCATTCGTATGTCTCCGACGGGGTGCCCGTTCACCAGACGACGATCAACGTCGGGTCTGGCGTCGCCAACATCACCGTGACCACTCAGCAGAGCGCCAAGACTGAGGCCGTGATCGCCACGAGAGCGTCGACGGGCCTGTTGGACAAACTGAAGGCGGCCGGCTCCTGGATTGTTTCTGGAATCGTGGCCGGAGTCATCAAGATCCTGGGACAGTAGCGGTCCGCCCGAGCCCCGCGCCGCTGTGCCGCCCCGACGCAGGCTGCCGCGTTGATAAGGTCGCGCCGTGTCGATGTTCCGCAGCCCTCAGGTGATTCTGTTCAGCGAGGACGTGCCACGCGCCGCCGAGTTCTACACCGGCCTCGGCTTCACCGAGACCTTCCGGGTGCCGGTCGAGGGTGAGCCGATCCACATCGATCTCGTGCTCGATGGCTACAAGATCGGCATCGCCTCGGCGGCCTCCAGCCGCGCCGATCACGGGCTCGACCCCGTACCCCAGGGGCAGCGAGCCGCGGTAATCCTCTGGACCGACGACACCGCCGGCGCGTACGCCGACCTCACGGCGAGCGGTGCCCCCGCCCTGGCCGCACCGCACCGGTGGCTCGACCACCTGCTGATCGCGTGGACCGCCGACCCGGACGGCAACCCGATCCAGATCGTCCAACGGCTCTGACGCATCCATCATCGAGCCACGCCCTCCGCCACCGACGTACCTCCGTCTGAGAATCGGCCCGAGGCGACGCTCCGCCAGGGACGCGAGCCGACTGCGTGGGAGGAAACATGGGGTACGAACTGCACGTCACCCGGGCTGCGGAGTACTACGAGAGTGAAGAGCACCCGATCGCTCTGGACGAATGGCTCTCCTACGCCGAACGCAGTCCGACGCTCACCCAGGGTGGAGGATCTGGTGGGACGAGGACCGCCACCCCTTCTATGTGTTCACCTGCGCCGATGGAAGCGTTGTCTCCTTGACCTGGTTCGAGGGTGCCATCGACATCAAGGGCCACTTCGACGGCGACGCCTACCGGGAATTCGGGAGCCTCGCCGAGGACTTTCAGGCACACCTTCAGGGCGACGACGGCGAGCGGTACACCCCGAGAGGTGTCCTTCCCGGCAGTAATTAGAGGCGGGTTGCACGCCTCCTGATGCCAACGAGGTCCAGCCCGGTAGATGACGAACGGTCCCTGCCCTGGCGGGAGGGACCGTGTGGCGCTCGGCGTCACAGGTGCGGGGGCCGACGCGTGGGGTGAGTTCAGCCCTGCTGGTAGCGCTCGTTGCGTCGAAGGGCCTCTTCGAGTTGGTCCTCGAGAATGATGATCCGGCAGGCCGAGGCGATGTCGGTGCCCTGGTCGCACATCTCCCGGGCTCGCGCGGCCAGGCGCAGCTGATAGCGGGAGTAGCGGCGGTGCCCACCACTGGAACGCTGCGGGTCGATCAGTTTGGCGTCGCCGAGCCGACGGAGGAAGTCCTGTGAGCAGCCGAGGATTTCGGCGGCACGGCCCATGGTGTAGGCGGGGTAGTCCTCGTCGTCGAGCATGTCGTCGGATTGGGTCA
This sequence comes from Micromonospora sp. NPDC049171, assembly GCF_040648275.1. Lineage (NCBI taxonomy): Bacteria > Bacillati > Actinomycetota > Actinomycetes > Micromonosporales > Micromonosporaceae > Micromonospora > Micromonospora sp. NPDC049171. The sequence goes on along the minus strand of NZ_JBEZDJ010000028.1, from coordinate 15,597 downwards.
TGAAACCTCCATCACGAGGGCCCCGGTGCTCGGAAGCACCGGGGCCCAAGGGTTGTGGGTCAGGAACACCATCTGCCGACGGAACGTCGGCTTGTCTTGTCCGCACCGGCCGTCAACGACGGCATCGGGTGCGAGGATCGCATAAGCGTGACCGGAGACCACCTCTCGCTCGATGGATACTGCGGTGTCCGCGCCCAGCCCACGACTGCGGCTGGCAGCGGGCGATCCAACGGTGTAGTGCCCTCCCTTGCCTCTGATTTCCTCTGCCATTCCTCGTGCTGTCCGTCGGTGTCCGAGCCCCACGCGACTTCATGGCCCTGACACGGCGACGAACCTTGCTTACCTCGGGTGAAGCCCTGAACGAGCCTCGGCCTCACCCGCAACTTCTCGTGCGTAATACCAACTGCGACAGAACCGAGTGGGCCCGAGAGCTTCCCGGCCCGACTCCCTCGCCCTCGGGTGGGGCGGTCACGTCAGCGTCTTTACTTGCTCCGTCTTTGACCTCAGGAACGTTAGCTCACGGCGGCAAGGATATCTAGCTTTTCGCACAGAGATTTTCTCTGCCAGCCGGAGCAACCCCGCCGGCCGTGCGGCGGAGAGCGACGCCGGCGAGCCGGGCGGACGCTGTGCAGCCCACAGAAACACCCGGCGGGCGTGCCGGCCGTCAGGGCCGTGGCACCGCCGCCTAGCTGGCGCGAAGACCGTCGCGGACGACGGCGATGACCCGGTCGCGGGCGCCAGTGTCGGCCGGGTCGACCTCCCGGGCGAGGCAGCCGCTCATCAGGGCCTTGACGTCGGCGAAAGTGATGTCGCCCCGAACCGCGCCCGCTTGCTGGGCGGCCTTCAGCATGGTGTGCAGTCGACCTGACACGTCACTGCCGGCCTCGATGGCGGCCGACTCGATGTCGAATCCGCCACCGGCCAGCGACTCCGCCAGCCCCCGGTGATCGGCGCCCTCGTGGATGAGCGCGGCGAAGAAGGTGAAGAAGGCCGTCCCCGGGTCCTCGGTGGCCGCCAGGGAATCCGCCCGCGTGGTCAGCAACGCCATGCGATCGAGCAGAACCGCCGCGAACAGGGCCTCCTTCGTCGGAAAATGGCGACTGACGGTGCCGGTGCCCACCCCCGCACGTCGCGCGATCTCGTGTACGGGCACGGAGAGCCCTTCGGTGGCGAACGTCTCGGCCGCCGCCCGCAGCACCGCCGCCCGGTTGCGTCGGGCGTCGGCGCGTGGTGCCCGCACGGGCTTTCCCGTCATCGCGGGTCATCTCCTTCTATTCAAACGGGATGACCGTCCCGTATATTCGCTCCATCCGGGACACTGGTCCCGATTGTAGGGATCAGGGGGAACACCATGGCTACGTGGACCGCCGCCGACGTCGGTGACCAGCACGGCCGCACCGTCGTCATCACCGGCGGCAACAGTGGCATCGGCTTCGAGACGGCCAGGGTGCTCGCGGCCCGGGGAGCCTCGGTCGTCCTGGCCTGCCGCGACCGCGACAAGGCCACGGCAGCGGCCGCCGCCCTGCCCGGCGGGCGCGTCACCATCGTCGACCTCGACCTGGGCTCGCTCGCCTCGGTCCGCCGCGCGGCGCAGGAGCTGCGAGCGCGCCACGCTCGGCTGGACCTGCTCATCAACAACGCGGGCCTGATGATGCCCCCGCTGGGTCGCACCGAGGACGGCTTCGAGCTGCAGATCGGCATCAACCACCTGGGCCACTTCGCCCTGACCGGGCTGATCCTCGACCGACTGCTGGCCACCCCCGGCTCCCGCATCGTGACCGTCAGCAGCTCGGCGCACCGCCAGGGCGCGATCGACGTCGACGACCTCCAGTTCCAGCGCCGCACCTACCGGCCGACAACCGCCTACGGTCAGTCGAAACTCGCCAACATCCTGTTCACGTACGAACTCCAGCGTCGCCTCAGCGCGGCGGGTGCGGAGCCCATCGCTGTCGCACTCGAACCCGGCATCATCTCGACCGGCCTCCAACGCCACGTCACTGGCGCGCTGGCCGCCGGCATCGCGGTCGTCGGGAAGCTGATCGGCCAATCCACTCCGGCGGCCGGCGCGCTCGCGACCCTGCGCGCCGCCACCGATCCCACGGTCAGGGGCGCCGACTACTACGCCCCGGACGGTCGGCTGCTGAACGCCTCGGGTCACCCGGTCCCGGCTCGTTCGAGTTCCGCGTCACACGACGTCGACACCCAGCGCTGGCTGTGGACGGAGTCCGAGCGGCTGACCGGAGTCACGTACTCGTTCACCAGCCGGCCCGACACGGACACCGCCGCCTGATGACCCCCGCCGGCCGGCGAAGGCGGAGCTGGAGCGGGCCCTGTCGAAGTAGGGCAGCGGTCAGCTCATCGTGGCCAGCAGGTCCCGACAGGCCCGCTCGCAGGCCCGGCAGGCGTCCGCGCAGATCCGGCAGTGTTCGTGCTGGTCGGCGTGCCGGGCGCACTCGTCACCACACGACCTGCACGCGGTGGCGCACGTCTCCAGCAGGCTCCGGCTGAGGTTCGCGTCGTAACCGGTGTGTCGGGACAGCACCCGGGCCGTGGTGGCGCAGATGTCCGCGCAGTCCAGATCTGTCCGGATGCACTTGGTCAGGTCGGCGACCATGTCCTCGCTGAGGCAGGCGTCCGCGCACGCGGTGCAGGCCTGGGCGCAGTCGTTGAGGGCGTCGATCGTCGCCGCCAGCTTCGCGCGGTCCAGGTTGATCGACTTCGGGTACGTCTCCAGCATCGACATCGTGGTGCTCGGCATCGGGGAGTCCTCTCGTCGGGTCCCCCCGGCCCTACCCGAAGTCTCGCCCCGCACACCTCGCCCCGCGCGGTGATCCCCCGGTCACCGGCTCAGACCGGCCCCAGCAGGGCGGCCAGCGCGTCGTCGCCCTGGCCGAGCTGCGCCCCGCCGCTCGGCGGCGCGACCAGGAAGCGTCGGCAGCCGTCGAGTTCCACGTACCGGTCGGGGCCGCCGGTGCCGTCCAGCGGCCGCAGCACCGCGAAGCGGGAGGCCGGCGTGGCACAGTCGGCCACCGCCCGACGGTTGGCGAACGCCCGGAGCACGCCCGCCTGGCGCTCGGCCGGGAGCGGTCCGCCGTACACGAAATCACCCGCCGGTTTGCCGCTGCCCCGCTCTGTCGCGGGCACCTGGTAGACGCACAGGCGCAGCGGCTCGGCGGTCGCCGACGTGGGCGGCGCGGGCGGCCCGGCGCGGCCGATGGTGGTCTCCACCGCCACCATGTCCGTCCACCGTTGCGAGCATCCGGCGGCCTCGGCCGCCGGGGCTTCGACCTGCCCGATGGTACGGGTGTCCACGGTGGTCATCGGCAGCTCGGCGAGCGCCGTCAGCACCTCGGGGCGGGGTTTGCCGCAGGAGTCCGTCGGCACGTACGGCCGCAGCCAGCGCCCCCGGTCGTCGAGCAGGGCCAACCACGGCGGGACGACCAGGTCGAGTGTGCAGGCGACGTCCCCGTCCGATTCCTGGTCGGGCAGGCGTAGCGCGGTGAGCAGCGGCGCGATCTGCTCGGCGCGTCGCTCGGTGGCGACCTGCTCCTGCCCTCCGTTGGGGCCCGGAGTGATGGTCCGCCCGCAGAGCACGGCGGCGACCGGGGTGAAGGCGGGGTCGATGCGGCCGATCTTCGGTTCGACCCCGGCCGGTGTCGGCGCCCCCGGGTTCGGCACCGACAGGATCGCCCCGGCCTGCGGCGCGGCCTTGGCGCAGGAGGTCCACGCGTCGACGATCTCGGCCGGGCCGGGATCCTTTGCCCCGCCCGGACCGCTGCCCGTGCCACCGCAGCCGCCCAGCGCCACGCCGAGCAGTGCCACCGCCAGTGCCGTTCGACCCGAGCGCATCCGGCTCACCACCTCTCCATCCGAGGATGGGACGAACGGCGGGCGCGCCCGGTTCCGGCCGGGCGGTCCCGGCACCCAAACCCGGTGATCGACTCGGCTTTCGTGATGTCGCGGTGTCAGACCGCCCCGGACACCCCGACCTCCGCGAACCCGAGTGGATCATGCGCCGGCCGCCGGCCGCCGGCCGCCGGCCGCCGGCCCGAACGTCGCGCCGCGCAGCACACCGTGACGCATTAGCGACACCGTGCGCACATTGGGTTACGCTCGGCATCACCCATGCTATTCTCCGATGTCGATCTCTGCCGCGCGGACCCCTTCCGGGTCGTTGTCGGAAGGACACCTCCGATGCCGGCCGTTGCCGCTCCCGCCGGGCCGCCGCCCACGCTGGACAATCCCGCCGGTGGTGCGCTCGTCCTCATCTTCACCACGATCCCGGCACTGCTGCGCCTCACCTGCGGTGTGATCGGTGGGGCGGTGGCCCTGTCGGTGCAGGCCCCGCCGGTCGACCCAGCCGTGCTGCTGCCCGGCGTGGCAGCGCTCACCGGCTGGTCGGTCTGGTATGCGTACCGCGCGATACGCCACGGGATCACCCCGATCCTGGTCGCCGCCGACGTCACGGTCACCGCGTTGGCCTGTCTGCTCATCCCCGTGCTTGTCGCACCCGGGGTGCTGCCCGGCGAGGGCAGTTGGATCGCCGTGCTGGCCAGCACCACGGTGATCAACGCACAGGCCACCGCCCCGGCGCGCTGGTCGATCCCGGCCGGGCTGCTCGTCACCGTCACGTACGCGACCGGCGCGCAGACGGCCGGCAACCCCACCGAGGCGCGGGCACACGCGACCACCCTGCTGGTGCAGACCGCCTGCACGGCGATGATGGCGGCGGTGATGCGCCGACGCATCGGTCGCGCCGACCGGGCGTTCGTCGAACATCAGCGGCTGACCCGGCAGGCACTTGTCGCGCGGGCCGCCCGCGACGCCGAACGCCAGCAGAACCGCGACCTGCATGACACGCTGCTCGGCACCCTCACGATGGTGGGGCTCGGTGCGGTGCAGGGGTCCTCGACCACCTTTCGCGACAGGTGCGGCGCCGACCTGCGTACCCTCGTCGCACTCACCGACGTCGGCCCGGTGGCCGGCGACGGCCCGGTGCCGCTCGATGGTCGGTTGCGGGCCGTGGCGGGCCGACTGCCCGAGCTGTCGGCGGAGCTGGCTCTGGCGCCGTGCGCGGTTCCCGCCGGGGTGGCCGACGCGATTGGCGAGAGCACCTACGCGGCGCTGTCCAACGTGGTCCGGCACGCGCCGGGCGCGCAGGTCACGCTGCGGCTGAGCCGGCACGCGGTCGGCGTCGTGGTCGAGGTCGCCGACGACGGCCCCGGCTTCGACCCGGCCACCGTCCCACCCCACCGGTACGGGTTGCGCGAGTCGATCCACGGCCGGATGGCAACTGTCGGCGGGCGGGCCGACGTGCGATCGGCGATCGGGGCCGGCACCCGGATCCGACTGGAGTGGCCCGGTGTCGGCTGATCTCGGCGCTCCGGCGCCGCACACCGTCACGACGGAGGCACCGGAGGGGGTCGGCGTGCCCGTCCCCCGGGAGCCGGCGTCCACGGCGGGGCTCGCCGCGCCGGCCGCGGTGGCGCACGCGTCCGACCGGGGTGCCCGGATCGTCGCCGTGGCCATCGCACTGGCCTGGCACGTCGCGATCGGGCTGCCGGCGGTGTTGGCCGCCCGGGCGCAGTTCACCGCGCCGACCGTGGTGCTCGGTGGCTGGGCGCTTGTCGCGGTGGCCGGCGCGGTCGCCGGGGTGCAACTGCTGCGCGGCTCGCCGCTACCGCCGTGGCTGCTGGCCGGGCTGCTGCTGGCCGTCGACGTGGCGGTGTTCGCCGCGGTCGGCGAGGAGCAGTTGTTCACCGCGGCCAACTGGGTGTGGGGCACGCTCGGCTGGTTCTTCGTGCTGGCGCTGTGGGGTCGCCGGGTCGTGGGGCTGCTCGTGCTGCTGAGCACGCACGCGACAATCGCGCTGGTCGCGGTGCTCGGCCACGGCCCCGACCCGGCCGACGTGGCCCGCTACGTGATGTACGTCTACGGCACGTTCTCACTCCCGGTGGCGGTGTTCGTGGGCAGCGCGACGATTGTGAGCCTGGCTCGGAAGCGGGCCGCCGTCTCCGCTGCCGCCCACGCGATGGCGGCGGAGCGCGCTGCCGCCGAGCGTGGCCTTCGGGAACGCCGGGACCGGCTCGCCCTGGTCAGCTCGGCAGCCGGGCACGTGCTCGGGGAGCTGGCCGCCGGCCAGGTCGACCCGGACGACCCGGAGGTCCAGCGCCGCTGCGTGTTGGCCGCCGCCCGGCTGCGTCGACTGATCGCCGAGTCCGACGACGTGCCCGACCCGCTGCTGCACGAGTTGCGGGCGGGCGCCGACCTCGCCGAACGCAACGGCCTGCCGATCGACCTGGTCACCATCGGCACCCCGCCGCCGCTGCCGGTGGAGATCCGACGTCGGCTGGCCGAGCCGCTCACCGGCGTCCTCGCCGACGCCCAGGGCTGGGCCCGGCTGACCGTGGTCTCCGGCCCGGAGGGGGTGGTGGTCAGCCTGGTCACACCGGACCGGGAGGGGCCGGACGGCACCGGCCCGCCCTCCGGGGAGTACGACGACGGGCAGGTAGAGCACCTCTACGAACGGGACGGAAGCATCAGATGGGCGCAGACCCAGTGGCGGCGGTGACCGGTGACCGGCCGATCGGGGTGGCGATCGTCGATGATCACCCGGTGGTGGTCGAGGGTGTGCGCGCCTGGCTGGCCAGCGAGCCGCGGCTGACCGTACTGGCCACCGGGGACGACCCGGACGAGGTGCTGCGGGCGGCACCGGACGCCGACGTCGTCCTGCTCGACCTGCGGCTGCACGGTCGGATGGCACTGGACAAGCTGGCCGAGTTGAGCGCCACCGGGCGGCGGGTGGTGGTCTATTCGGAGCACACCGACCCGCAGACCATGCTCGCCGCGCTGGACGCCGGGGCGGTGGCCTTCCTGGCCAAGCACGAGGGTCGGGAGCACTGCGTGGCGACTGTGCTGGCCGCCGCGAGCGACCGCCCGTACGTCCCACCCGCACTGGCCGGGGCGATGGTCGGCGACCCACGACCGGACCGGCCCATGCTGTCCGACAAGGAGCGTGAGGCGCTGCTGCTCTGGTTCCAGTCGATGTCGAAGGCGTCGGTGGCCCGCCGGATGCAGATCAGCGAGCACACGGTGAAGCAGTACGTCGACCGTGCGCGGATCAAGTACACCCGGGCGGGGCGGCCAGCCGCCACAAAGGCGGCATTACTCGCCCGCGCGATCGAGGACGGACTCGTTCGCCCGGAGGAGATCGGCATCTACCGGTCACAGGCGACACACGACCGGACGACCCCCTAACAGGCGTCATGACAGCGGCCCTCCGATCCGACAGGCTTCATCCACAAGCCAGCTGACCGGAAGGTCGTGACGATGCACGCCGACACGTCCCCCTTCTTCATCGGTCCCCACCGGTTCGACGCTCCGGACGACGACGTGGGGCCGGCCCTGGATCGCCGCTACAACCTGCGCCCTTCGCCCGGTGAGCGGGTGCTCGGGCGGCACCAACTGTTCGTCGCGGGCTACCTGCTCGGGCCGAGCGAGGCGCGGCACCGCTGGCAGTTGCCCGGGCCGGTCTCGGTGACCGTCACCGACCAACGGATCTGCTGGGTGGGCAGCGGCGCGCAACTGTCGCTTGTGGTCGACGACGCGCCCCGGGCACGGCCACCCGCTCGACTGAACGGCCTGATGAGCGGGCAGATCCGCTGGCAGTGGCCGTCCCGCTTGGAGTTGCCCGCCGTCGAGCAGGGCGCGCCGGCGCAGTTGCTGATCGTCTGCGACGCGTTGCGCACCATCCAGCAGCCGGCGCTGGCCCTGGGCGGAGCCTCCGCCGCGGTGGTGGAGTTGGCCCGGCAGGTCCGCCGGGCGGTGGCCATGTTCCGGCTCACCCGCCCCCAGCTTGTCGACCTCTCGGCCCAGGAGCGCGACGTGCTGCTACTGCGGGCCGGCCCCGGCCTGCTCGCCGGGGACACCCGGGTCACGCTGCCCGGCTCGCTGCCGGTGGAGTTCCACTCCCGGGACGACTACTACCGGTCGGGGCCGGAACCGGCCCCCTGGGATGGGCTCGCGGGCGGAGCAGCATCCGGGCATCGCTAAGCCCGACGACCCACGCCACTGCGTGCCTGGTGGCGCCGCACCCGGTCGTGTCGACGTCAGACGCTGGGCGCGCGTTGCTCGTCGGAGGCGTCCAGGGCGGCGGCCTCCTCCGGCGTGGGGGCGCTGCCGCCCAGGTGCGCCGGCAGCCACCAGGTGTCGTCCGGGCCGGCCGGCGCGTCCGGATATTCCCGCTGGGCCCGCTCGACGAGCGCGCTGAGCCTGGTGGTCAGCTCGGTGGCCAGCATGTTCGGGTCCGAAAAGTCCGCCGGGTCGATCGGCTCACCGATCAGGATGGTGATCGGCGTGTGTCGGCGGGTGAGCGTGCGCGGACGGCCCTTGGTCCAGAGCCGCTGGGTCCCCCAGAGCGCCACCGGCAACACCGGGACCTTCGCCGAGCGGGCCATCCGGACGGTGCCGCTCTTCAGCTCCTTGACGGTGAACGACCGGCTGATCGTCGCCTCGGGAAAGACACCGACGATCTCGCCGCGCTTGAGGGCGGTGACGGCGGCGCGGAACGAGGCCGCGCCGGCATCCCGGTCCACCGAGATGTGCCGCATCCCGCGCATCAGCGGGCCGGAGATCCGGTGCGTGAAGACCGACTCCTTGGCCATGAACCGCACCAGCCGGCCCGACGCGTTCGCGCCCAGGCCGGCGAAGATGAAATCGAGGTAGCTGACGTGGTTGCCGGCCAACACCGCCCCGCCGGTCCGAGGGACGTGATGGGCGCCCTCGATGGTGATCTTCAGATCGAGGACTCGAAACATCGTCTTGGCGGCGGCGATAACGGGCGGGTACACGAGCTCCGGCATCCGCAGAATCTACCCTGTCAGGCTGCGTGACGGGCCGGCGGCGGCGCGGCTCGCGCGCCGCCGCCGGAGTCGAGCGGGTCAGTCCGCGGACTTGTCCAGGTCCAGTCGGCCCCGGGCGAACGCGTCCACCCGGCCCCAGCGACCCGGGATGTCCAGCACCTCGATGCGGCCCATCCCCACCGGCAGCCGTGGCTCGACCGCCAGGTGGCCGTCGTGCGGCTCCAGGCCGAGCATGGTACGCAGCAGCAGCAGCGGCGTACCTGTCGACCAGGCCTGCGGGCTGCACGCCGTCGGGTACTCCACCGGGAACTTGGTCAACTCCCGCGGGTAGCCGCCGAACGCCTCCGGCAACCGGCCGTCGAAGTAGGTGGCCGCGTCCAGGATGCCGCTGGCGATGGTCGCGGCCTCCTCGGCGAAGCCGTACCGGCGCAGACCCCAGGCGATGAACGAGTTGTCGAACGGCCAGATCGTGCCGTTGTGGTAGCCGATCGGGTTGTACCGGGCCTCCCCCTCGGCGAGCGTCCGCACCCCCCAGCCGGAGAAGAGCCTCGGCCCCACCAGGTGCTGGGCGACCTTCTCCGCCCGCTCCGGTTCGACGATCCCACTCCACAGCAGGTGGCCGATGTTGGAGCTGAGGATGTCGCACTGCCGGCCGTCCGGGTCCAGGGCCAGGGCGTAGAACTCGCCGTCGGCCACCCACCAGTCCCGGTTGAACCGCTCCTTCAGCTCGGCGGCCTCCCGCTCCAACTGGTCGGCGAACTCCGGGTCACCCCAGAACAGGCGGGCCATCCGGGCGGCGCGGACCTTCGCGTCGTACGCGTACCCCTGCACCTCGCAGGTGGCTCGCGGGAACGGCGGCAGCGTGCCGTCGGAGTAGGAGATCGAGTCCCAGGAGTCCTTCCAGCACTGGTTCTCCAGGCCGGTGTCGGTGTTGCGCCGCTCGTACCAGATGTAGCCGTTGCCGACCAGGTCGGCGTAGTTGTCGATCCACCGCAGCGCCGCGCGGGCCTCCTGCTCCAACTCCTTGACCAGCGCGACGTCCCCGGTCCACCGCTCGTACTCGTCGAGCAGCACGACGAACAGCGGCGTCGCGTCCACCGAGCCGTAGTACGGCGAGTGCGGCTGTTCCTCGAAGGCCGCAGTCTCGCCGTACCGCATCTCGTGCAGGATGCGCCCCGGGTCCTCGTCCCGGAAGTCGTCGAACCGGCTGCCCTGGAGCGAGGCGAGGATGCGCAGCGTCGTCTTCGACAACTGCGGGGTGAACGGCAGCGTCTGCAGGCAGGTGAGGATGCTGTCGCGACCGAACATGGTCATGAACCAGGGCAGGCCGGCGGCCGGCAGGGTGGCGCCGCCCAGCGACAGCGGCGAGAAGCGCAGCGCGGCCAGGTCGATCAGCGAGCGCCGGTAGGTGCTGGCCACCCGACCGTGCTGGCTGTTGACCTTCGGCGCGTCCGCGATCCACCGCTCCAGGTCATGTTGGAGGGCGAGCCGCTCGGTGCCGTGCATCCGCAGCCCGAACCGCAGGTCGCGACCGCCCGGCCCGACCGCGTGCGTCTCGACGTCGATCGCGGTTTCCCACTGCTCGTTGGGTTCCAGGTGGACGGTGTACGCGAAACCCCGGTTGTCGTACCGGGCCAGGATCGACGAGGAGATGCTCGTCTCGCGCTGGAAGTTGCCGCGCCGATAACCCAGTCGAAGTCGGTCCGACTCGACCTCGGTGTAGATCTCGCCCTTCTTGTTGAGCACCTCGTCCTTGACCTGGAACAGGTCGGCGAAGTCCGACGCCGCTTCCATCCGGATTTCCAGATCGACAGGCTTCTCGTCGTGGTTGAGAATGGTGAGCTGCTCCCGGAAGCTGCCACCCACCGTGCGCTCCCGAATGATCGACAACTTCGCGTCCACGTAGTGGGTGGCCACCCCCGGGACGAGGAAGAACCGCGACTCGAAGTACTGCAGGTCGTCGTAGGAGAGCGAGTTGAGCCGCTCGCCGTTGACGGTCAGCACCCAGGTGGACAGAAACCGGGTGTCCAGGGAGAACAGCCCGGTCGGTTCGCTCGGAGTCGCCTCGATGTCGCCGGTGTCCTCGCAGACGACGAACGTGTTGCCGTCCAGGATCCGGACCGTGTTGCTCTGCCCCATCAGTACCCCTCCCCCGCGAAGCGTCGACGGGGCCCGCGGGCGTCCGGCGAACTCGGAAAGATCCGCTCCACCTGCACCACGAGCCGGGCGTCACCGGTCACCGTCATGTCGCCACGCAACAGCGCGGCCAGGCCGTGCTCGCGGCCCGCGGCGATGTCGTCGAAGAGCATCGGGCTGGCGTTGATGACCGTGTCGGCCTCCCGGTCCTCCTGGCTCACGTTCAGCCGACCGTGGTCGATCCTCAGCAGCCAGTGCCGGGTCTGCGCCCCCTCGTGCAGGTCTATCCGCAGTGTCCCGGAGGCCTTCGCCAGCAGGGGTTCGTACCCCCGCCGGTCCAGGTCCTCGAAGAACCTCGTGGTCGCGTCCACCATCGGGTCCACTCCTCCCAGTTGCCAGGCCCCGGGATTCCGCACCGCGCTCACGTCGCGCGGACGGCCGGCGTGGCACGTCCCCGCACGGGTCCCCGCCGGTCCCCCGGTCAACCTCGCCCGGATCGGGTGAGCGGCGGCGTCGTCCCGGCACGGCAGCGCCGGCCCTCCCCAGAGGGGAGAGCCGGCGCACCGGGTGGCGCAGAACTAGTTGTTCGGGTCGTCGGCGCTGATGTCCGCGAGCACCGACTGCGGTTCACGCTCGACCGCGAGGTCACCCATCGAGATCAGACCGACAAGGCGCCCATCGTCGATCACCGGAAGCCGGCGTACGGCGTACGTGCGCATCAGGTCCGCGGCGGCCACCACGTCGTCGTACTGACTCACGGTGATCACGTCGCGGGTGGTGATCTGGCCCAGCCGGGTCGCGCCCGGCTCCATGTTCTCCGCGACACCCCGGACCGTGATGTCCCGGTCCGTCACGATGCCGACCACGTTGTCGCCATCGGTCACCACTACGTCACCAATCGCACTGTCGCGCATCTCCTGCGCGGCGGCGATGAGCGTCTCGTTGCCGTCCATCGTCACCAACCGGGTCGTCATGAACTCTCCGACCGTTGTCATGGTGCTCCCCTCTCGGTGTCGGCACGACCCGTCTACCCGCCGCCCGGGAGGGGGTAACGCCGACCGCCGGTGGCTATCCGCGCGAGTGCGGGTGCCGTGGGTGCCGCAGGTGCCGTGGGTGCCGCAGGTGCCGCAACTCGTACAGGCCGCTGCTGGTCAGCGAGAAGAAGATCGGCAGCAGCAGGAAGATCACCAGTGCGAGCAGCGGGTTGGCCAGGTATCCGACGAGAACCGCCAGCCCGTACCCCAGGACACCGGCCGCGGCCCGCGCCCGTTCGCTGGGAAAGAACGAATCCGCGACGGCCTCGTCCAACAGATCACGGTTTCGGGCCAGGTAGTGGTACAGCCCCAGCCAGGTCAGCGAGAGAAACCCGCCGGCCAGGCCGTAGAGGACCACGCCGGCCCGCTGGTCCGCCCGGTCCCCCTCCCGCAGCGCCTGCGAGAGCACCGAGGTGGCGAACGGCAGCAGCGCGGTGCTGAACAGCACCCCGAGGTTGTACCACTGAAGGCCCTTACCGCTGCTGGTCACCCGGTTGAAGGTGGCCCGGTGGTTGATCCAACTGACCGCCACGAACACGTACGACGTCACGTAGGCGAGGTACGCCGGCCACTGCTCGATCAACGCGGCCAGCAGCTGACCGCGTCCGACCCGAGGTGGCTGGAGGTCGAGCACCAGCAGCGTGATGATGATGGCGAAGACACCGTCGCTGAACGACAGCAGACGGGACGTTTCCCGGCGCAGGGGCGGGCCGCCTGGGCGGGCCTCGTCGCTGCTCGTGTCGGCACCCATCCCGCTCCTCCCCGCGTTCCCGCCTTCCTGCGGTCCTGCCTTCCTGCGGTCCTGCCTTCCTGCGGTCCTGCCTTCCTGCGGTCCTGCCTTCCTGCGGTCCTGCCTTCCTGCGGTCCTGGCCTCCTACGGACCTGCCTTCCTACGGTCCTGGCCCCCGCGTCCCGTGGCCGCCGGGTTCACGGCCGCCCCGTGCCCTGGCCGCCGGGTTCACGGCCGCCCCGTCCCCCGGCCGCCGGGTTCACGGCCTCCCCCTCCCCCGGCCGCCGGGTTGGCGGGTCGGCGCGGCAGCGCGTTATACCCGTCGCCGGCCGGCACACCCACCCGTGGGCGATAGCCTCGGCTCCGCTGCCTACCGTGGGCGGATGATGCCGGGCGAGGAGGACTTGCGGGAACTGGTCATCGGCAGCCGTTGGCTGACCCGGGCGCTGGGCGTGGTGCGTGACCCCGGGCTGCCGGACGCCTGGATCGGCGCGGGCGCACTGCGCGACCTGGTCTGGGGCGAGCGCTACGGCGACGGGTTCGACCCGACGACGGTCCGGGACGTGGACGTGGTCTTCTTCGACCCGACGAGGCTGACCCGCGACGACGACCAGGAGGCCACCGCCCTCCTCGCGCGGGCGTGGCCGCAACCACCGTGGGAGGCACGCAACCAGGCGGCGGTACACACCTGGTACGCGGCGAAGTTCGGCGGTGACCCGATCAGCCCGTACCGCAGCGTGGCCGAGGCGATCGCCACCTGGCCGGAGTACGCGACCGCGGTGGCCGTCCGCCTGGACTCGGCCGATCGGCTGGAGGTCTGCGCCCCGTACGGTCTGACGGATCTGCTGGGCGGGATCTGGCGGCACAACCCGGCCCGGGTGGACGTTGCCGCGTCTCGACAACGGTTGGCCCGCCTGCGCCCGACCCGGCGCTGGCCCGGGGTGACCGTGATCGAACCAGGCTGACCAGCAGAGCCGGGCGCGTCAGCTCTGGGGCGACATTCCGTAGATCCGCTCCACGTGCAGGCGCAACACCAGCCGCCTGTCGTCGACCATGGCCTGGCGGTACTCGTCCCAGTTCGGGTGTTCGCCGCGCAGCCCCCGGTAGAGCGCCACCAACTCCTCGACCGTCGCGTCTCCGGGCTCGACGGCGGGCGGGGTCAGCTCGGCGCGCCCGTCGACCACCGCGTACGCCCAGCCGTCCTCGCTGCTGACGTGGAAGGTGGCCCGCGGGTCCCGGCGAAGGTTGGCGGTCTTGGCCCGCCCGTCGGTGACCGACACCCGGATCAGGCCCGCGTCTCGGTCGAAGGCGTGGACCACCGTGGACAGTTGTGGCCGCCCGTCCCGCCTGATCGTCGCCAGCACGCCCATCGGACGGGCAGAGATCAGGTCGGTCAGCGCCTGCTGCGTGCGGTCATCCGGCACGGTTTCCTCCAGGGGTCGGCTTCATCCCATCCAAGCACGCCCGGCCGGCCACCGCCTCGCCCGAACACGACCCCAGCCTCGCCGACCGCCTCGCCCGGACGTGGCCGAGCCCCCGCCGACCGCCGCCTCGCCGGGACACGACCGAGCCCTCGCCGGTCGTCGGCGAGGGCTCGGAGTGACCGTGCCGGTCAGCGTCGTTCGGCGGCAACCAACTCGGCAAGTTGTACCGCATTGAGTGCGGCGCCCTTGCGCAGGTTGTCGTTGGAGCAGAACAGGGCCAGCCCGTACTCCACGGTTTCGTCGGCGCGGATCCGGCCGACGTAGGTCGGGTCCTGCCCGGCGGCCTGCAACGGCGTCGGCACGTCGGTCAGCGCCACCCCGGGCGCGTCGGCCAGCAGCTCGTGGGCGCGCTGCGGCGTGAGCGGCCGGGCGAACCGGGCGTTGATCTGGAGCGAGTGGCCGGTGAAGACCGGCACCCGGACGCAGGTGCCGGAGACCCTGAGATCGGGAATCTCCAGGATCTTGCGGCTCTCGTTGCGGAGCTTCTGCTCCTCGTCGGTCTCGAACGAGCCGTCGTCGACGATCGAACCCGCGAGCGGGAGGACGTTGAAGGCGATCGGCTGGGCGAACGAGCGCGGCGCGGGAAACTCCACGGCCGACCCGTCGAAGGCCAGCCCTGCGGCGTGCTCCGCGACCTTGCGGACCTGCTCGTCCAGCTCGGCAACGCCGGCCAGGCCGGCACCGGAGACCGCCTGGTACGTGGAGACGACCAGACCGATCAGCCCTGCCTCGGCGTGCAGTGGGCGGAGCACCGGCATCGCGGCCATCGTGGTGCAGTTGGGGTTGGCGATGATGCCCTTCGGGCGGTCGAGGGCCGCGTGTGGGTTGACCTCGGCGACCACCAGCGGCACCTGCGGGTCCATCCGGAACGCCGAGGAGTTGTCGATCACCACGGCCCCGGCCTCGGCGACCCGGGGCGCCAACTCCCGGGCAGTGCCCTTACCTGCCGAGAAGAGCACGATGTCCAGCCCGGAATAGTCCGCGGTCGCGGCGTCCTCGACGGTCACCTCGCCGTCGCGCCACGGCAGCGCACGCCCGGCGGACCGCGCCGAGGCGAACAACCGCACCTGCTCCGCCGGGAACTCCCGCTCCGCCAGCACCTGCCGCATCACGCCACCGACCTGGCCGGTGGCCCCCACAATGCCGATCCTCATGCCCCGGAGGCTACCGACCCCACCCCCGAACCCGGCACCCCTTTCCCACGCCCGGGTCCGGCATCACACCCACACCCACCCCGAACCCCCCAACCCCCAACCCGTCCCACCCCCTCCCACCCCCAAACCCTCCGTTGATCATGGAGTTATTGCCGCGACACGCCGGTCGGACGGGCAATAACTCCATGATCAACCGGG
>NZ_JBEZDJ010000027.1:0-132498 GCF_040648275.1 Micromonospora sp. NPDC049171 | reverse complement strand
GGATACGACACCGGTATCCGGACGAAACCGCGCCTTGCCGGATCGCCGCCCGGACTCCGCCTCGGCTCGACCGCCCTGGTGAAACAGGCCCTAGGGCTGCCTGTGTGGCTTCCGCACCGTCAACTTCTGGTAATTGGCGGCGTGGGGCTGGTAGGTCGGGTTACCGGAGTAGGCAACGTGGACCCGGTACTCCCCGGGCTGCAGATCGGCGGTCGGCAGTTCGACGACGGCCTTACCGTCCGCCAGTGGCACGACGTGCGCGGCGCCGCCGAAGGTGACGGTGACCTCGCCGGTCGGGGTCGGAGCGTGGTGCTTGCGCCCGCCCACCGGCCCAACAGTCACGTTCAATCTGAACGTGCCCCCGCGGACGACAGATGCCGGCGCGGCTTTCGCCTGAACCCTGACGGCGGCCGGGCCGGAGGGCACCCCGAACGACGCCGTACCCACCGACGCCTTCAGGTAGTCGAAGCCGAGGTACTCAGCCTTGACCGTCCGGGCACCCGCCGGCAGGCCTGTCGGCAGCGTGACCGTGGCTGCGCCGTCGCTCAGGCGGGCGAGCTTCGACCACGAGCCGATGCTGAGCCGCACCTGACCGCCGGTCTCGAACCCGTCAGCCGCCGCGACTGTCACGGTGGCCGTGGTCGTCTGCGCGCCGCTCGCGTACGGCTCGACCGCCACCTCGGTGGTGGTCGTGACGTCGCTGTTCGGGATTCCGCGGATATCGTTCCACTCGCGAACGGTCAGCGGGATCACGGTGCCGTGACGCGGACGGACGACACCCGCGTTGGTCATCGTGATCGCCTTGGCGCTCCAGGTCGGGGCCTCGATGTTCTCGTGACACGCGGCCTGGTATCCGCCACCGTTCGTGTACCGGTCACCCCAGAGGTAGAACTGGCCGGGGCAGGAGGTGTCACCGGGGTTGGCCTTGAAGATGACCGGTCCCTCGTACCCCTGGTTGGCGACCCAGGTCGTGCGCCCCAGAGCCGGCGCGACCAGTGTCCAGTTGTTGATGTTGCTGTCCAGGAAGTCGGTGTGCTTCTCCGAGAAGATGTCCGAGCCCTGGTTGCCCGCCTCGTTCTTGGTCACCCGGTAGTAGTGGTCACCGACCCGGATCGCGGTCGTGTCGATCCGCGACAGCGGGGCCGGATCCTGCCAGACCCGGGGAGCCGAGAACGTCTGGAAGTCTCGCGTCGTGGCATACCACATCTGCGCGTTTCCCTGACCTGTGCGGTTCACGGGGTCGCTCCACAGCGACTGCGCCCAGAACACGACGTAGGCGCCGATCTCCTCGACCCACAGCGACTCGGGTGCGAAGGCGTTGCCCGCGTTGTCCGGCGCGACCTTCACGTGCCGCTGAGGGGTCCAGTTCACCAGATCGTGCGACTCGAACACCTCGATGTGCTGGGTGTCGTTGATGGCGTATCCACCCTGGTCGTACCAGTTCAGGTCGGTGGCGATCATATAGAAGGTGTCGCCGTCGGGGGAGCGGACGATGTGCGGGTCACGAAGCCCCTGGTCGCCCAGCTGGGAGATGAGTGACGGGCGACCTCCGGTCAGACCGGTCCAGTCCAGAGCGGTGTTTCCGTTGGACGTGGCGAACATGATCTGCTCGCCGTCGGCAATACCCTCGCCCTTGAAGTACCCCATGAAGTACCGCTCGTACTCCTCGGAGCGTGGCATGGCGGCGATGGTCACCGGGAACGACTTCCTCTGCGCGGCCCTACCCTTGGTGATGGTCGCCGTCAGGGTGGCGGCAACATCCTCCTGGCCGAAGGCCGGGCGGCTGACCGCGCCCGTCGGGGTGACGAGGCGGGTGGTCGACTTCCAGGTGATCGTGGATCCGAACTCGCCCTTGGCAGCGAGGTCGAGGTTTCCGCGTACCTCGTCGGTGGCGGCCACGGTCAGGTCGAAGGCGTCCCGGTCGACCGCCTGGGCGTCGTCGAACTCGGCCTTCACCACGACGGGGATCTCCCGGGTGGTGACCTCCTGGGCGCCCTTGCGGACAGTCGCCGTGAGCGTGGCCGTCGCGTCGGGTTGTCCCTGCGCGGGCCGGGTGATGCTGCCGGTCACCGCAACCTTGCGTGCGCTGGCGAGAGCTGGCGGGGTGTTGACCTCGACGACCGACGGGTCCGAACTCGTCCAGGTGATGGTCGAGCCCGCCACGGAGCCCACCTTGGGCAGAACGACATCGTGTACGACCGCGCTGGTCAGGCCGAGGTCGATGGCTGCGGCGTCGGCGCGAACCCCAGCGGAGACGGTCTTCTCGGCCAGGAGGAGTGTCTCGTCGAGACGCACTGCCCGGTCGTACACGCGGAAGTCCCGGATCGTTCCGCGGAACGAGTAGTGGCCCGACGTCTGCGAGCGACCGAGGAAGTTGCAGTTGGTCCCCGCAGCGTTCACCGACGGCGCCGTGGTCAGGTCGGTCGACGTCGCGTGCAGTACGCCGTCGAGGTAGAGCCGGCCGGTCCAGCTCGTGCCGTTCGAGTTCAGCGACTGGGTGTAGGTGACATGGGTCCACGCTCCCTCGAGCATGCGGACCCGGTTCTGTTGGAGGTTCGTCGGGCCCACCGCGACGCGGAACCGCTGCGTGTTCGACGCGAAGATGGAGCCCTCGGCGCCGGTGTCGACGTCGCACGAGCCGGACTTGCGGCCGAAGCCCCACATCTGGTGCTCGCCGACGTTCGCCGGGTCGACCCACACGTCGTAGTCGACGGTGAGGTTGGACATGCCGGCGGTAATGTCGTTCGGCAGCGCCACGTACGCGCCGTCGAGGGCGCTCTCGTAGGAGTCGGGGTTGAACCTGACTCCTTTGCCGGTCAAGGCCGCCTTCTCGGGATTCACGAGCGTGGCGTTCGCCGCCGCGCCCGCGCTACCCGAGTTGACCAACGTCGTCCCACTGGTCTCGTCGAGGGCGAAGTGGTGCACCAGACCCTCGTCGAGCTGCTCCTCGGCAGCGTGCGAGGGCGTCGCCGCGAACGAGACCGAGAGAAGCGCACCCAGTGCCAGGACCGCGACACCTCTACCTTTGCGACTCAGCCCGAGACGTGGCCTTCGCTGTCGCAGTCTCAACTGATCCTCCTTGGTCGGGGCGGGTTTCTCTCTAAGGTGGACGGAACTGACAACGCTAACTACGGTGTGCTGGCAGGTCAACGCAGTGCGTTTCGGCCCGAGGGCCACGGAGTTCCGCAACCAGGGGCTGTCGGCGGGCAATGGTGCGCGCTCTCGGCGCGTCGGTCGGAAGACAGGCGTACTTCTCGCCGGAGCCCGCGGTGTCTGCGGCGCGCTCCGGCGGCCGTACTCGCCCCGGCGTCGCTCCCGGGCGCGGAGGACTACTCGTACGGGTCCTTGGGGGCGGTCACCTGTCGCCAGGATTCGACGTCGATGTGGGGGATCTCTTCGTCGTTGACGGAGTCGCGGGTGACGCGGTCGGTGTAGCGGCCGGTGACCTGGATCCAGGTGTCGTTGGCCAGGCCGGTGGGCGCGTTGCCGGCCATGCCGAGTTTGACGGGTCGGCCGTCGGCGGCGCAGCAGGACAGGATCATGCGGGCGAGGATCGGTTGTCCGTCGGGTCCCGGGGTGATGAAGCCGGTGATGGACCCGCCGGTTGCCGATCGACTGTCAGCCCCGGGTCGCGGTGCGTGGGAGCCCAGCCCAGGAGATCGGGGTGGGCTCCCACGCGGTGCGGATGGATCAGCTGACGGTGCCGATGGAGACGGCGCCGCGTCCGACGACCGCGCCGTCGTTGGTGACGACGGCCAGTTCGCCGTACAGCTCACGCCCGGCGCTCGGGGCGGACTGGGCGGTCACCGTCCCGGTGAGGGTGGCGGTGGCACCGTTGGCCAGGGCGAGCGGGGCCGGCGGGGTGTCCAGCGTGCCCAGCGACGACGCCGAGAACGAGTCCCGGTAGTCGTAGGCGGTGCTGGTGTTCGGTCCGTCGACGGCGTACCCGTCGACGACGACCCGGTAGGTGCCTGCCGGCGGGTTGGCGATGGTGACCGCTTCCTCGGAGTCACCGTCTGCGGACAGGCCGACCTGCGCGTCGCCGCGGAACACCGTCAGGTCCAGGTCGGCGCCCAGGTTGGCGGTGTTGCCGATCCGGACCGTGAACCTGCTGGCGCCGGCCGGAACGTCCACCAGGTACTCCTGCTGGGCGCCCTCGGCGATGGTCGGCCGCTCGGCGTGCACGCTGGACAGCGGACCGCCCTGGCCGGTCACCGCGACCGGGCCGAAGGTGTTGGTCAGCGTCCACGTCGCCGGGGTCGGCTGGCCGGCGGTGAGCGCCGGCAGTTCGAGCACGGCCGGCTCGACCTGTACGCCCTGCACCCGGGCCTGCAACTGGAACGGGTTGTGCAACGCCGGGGAGGTCCGCCGTGCCTCCACCTCGATCTCCCAGACCCCGGCGATCGGGTTCTGGTAGTCGCGCTCCTGCGGCTTGCAGGCGGCGGCGTCGGAGTAGTTGGTGTAGCAGGCGGTGCTGGCCGTGCTCTCCACCGGCACGCCGTAGGGGTTGATGGCGATGAACCGGGTCTGCGATCCGGTGGCGATGCCGGACAGGTTCACCTGTAGCGCCCCGGCGCCGGCCGGCACGGTGATGAAGTACGAGGTGAAACTGTTGCGCGCGACCGAGCCCTCGGCGGAGAACGAGTAGCCGGGCCTGGTGACGGTGGTGGCGGCCACCACGACGGCGGAGACCTCGAAGTCGAGCACCGAGGTCTTCGGGTCGTCCACGGTCAGGATCGTGCCGTGCGCGCCGGTGGTTGACGGCTTGGCGGTGACCGGGATCGTGACGGTCTTGTTCAGCGGGAGCGCGACCGTCCTGGGTGCGGTGAAGGTGCCGTCGTTGCCGCGCAGGGCCAGCTTGTGGCTGATGGTTCCGGCCGGGCCGCTGGTACGGGTGACCTTGACCGGGTAGGTGCGGCTCTGGCCGACCTTGTGCTCACCCTCGGCCGGGGTGCAGCGGTTGTAGACGCCGGCGCCGCGGTTGGGGTTGGGGACGAACCGGCTCAGGTCGCGGTCGTAGCGGGTGAGGTTCTCCGACAGCTCCGTGCAGACCGGGGCGTCGGAGACGTACGAGCGGGTCTCGACGCCCTTGGCGAGCAGCTTCCACGCGCCGGGAACGTTGAACATGCCGTAACCCTGCGCGTACGTCGCCACGTCCGTGATGGGCTTGGCGGAGGTGTAGATGGCCCGGCGCAGCGCGGCCGGGGTGACGCCCTTGTCGGTGGCCTTGGCGGCGGAGAGCAACAGGGCGGCGGCGCCGGCGGCCTGGGGGGAGGCCATCGACGTGCCGTTGAGCATCTGGTAGCCCGGCGGCAGCGCGTAGCCGGCCTCGGCAACGGGGATGCCCGGCTGCCAGGTCGGCGCGGTGGAGATCGCCGATCCGGGGGCGGTGATGTTCGGCTTGAAGCCGCCATCCTCGCGCGGTCCCCGGGAGGAGAAGTTGAACAGCGCGTTCTTCTTCGTGACCACCGAGCCGTAGTTGGCCAGCCAGGTGTCCTTGCTGATGTTCGCGGCGACGCTGACGACGTTCTCGGCGACCGAGGGGTCGCCGACGGTGTTCAGGCCCGGCCCGGAGTTGCCGGCGGAGATGAACATCTGTACGCCGTAGGTGGTGATCAGGTCGTTGTAGAGCTGCGCGCGGGCGTTGGCGCCGTCGTTGAGCGTCGGCAGGCCGCCGATGGACATGTTGACCACGTCGACGTGTCGGTTGATGACCAGGTCGGCCATGCCGGTGGTCAGCGCCGCGGCGGTGCAGCCGCCACCCCAGGAGCAGGCCCGGGCGGAGACGAGCTTGGCGCCGGGGGCGGCGCCGTCGAAGGCGGTGTTGCCGAGCATGTCGTTGGCGGCGGTGATGCCGGCGACGTGGGTGCCGTGGGTGGCCTCGATGATGCCGATGTTGACGTAGTCGGCGTACGGGCCGGGCTTGCCGTCGCCCGGGTTGATGTCGACGTCCTCGCGGTACTCGACCACGAAGGGCATCTGGTCCCGTACGGCGGTGGCGGGGTTGTCGGTGCCGAAGTGCCCGACGTCGAAGCGCTCCCGGTACGGGCGCATCAGCGTCTCGTCGGTGAAGCTGTTGTCCTGGTCGACGTCGACCCAGATGTCGTGGGTCTGCGGGTTGTAGAGCACGCCCCACGCGTCGGTGGTGTCCCCGTCGCGGTTGACGTCACCCGCCGGGTCGCTGGCGGCGGTGATCGACTCACGGAACAGGTTGAACGTGTAGGCACCCGCCGGTGCGGTCCATGTCGCGCCGCCCGCGCTGAACGAGGGCCCGGTCACCTCGGTGACCATGCGCCGCCAGGTGCCGTCGTTCTCGGTCACGGGGTCGGTGGCGGTGACCCAGTCGACGATCTTCCGCTCACCGGTCGTGGTCTTCTGCAGCGCCGGCTGGTCCAGGTCGATGCCGGAGTCCATGATGCCGATGGTCACCCCACGGCCGTCCCATTGCGGATGAGCCGTTTTGAAGGACTCCGCGCCGGTCTCGTTGGTCGGCATGTACGGGTTCACCGCGCCGGTGCCCGCGCCGGGACCGCTGAGCGTCGCGCCCTGCGCGGCGGCCTTCGCACCGGAGGCCGCCGCACCGGCGGTCGGGTCCGGCAGTTGGATGACCTCGTCCAGGTCGATCGCGGCGACGCCCGGCAGCCCGGCGGCCTTGAGCACCTTGCTGGTGGGCACGGTGGCCAGGACGTAGCCGATCTGGTCGAAGCGCCGGTTGACCGCGCCACCGAGGGCCTCGACGCCGTCGACGACAGCCTTGCTCCGGCCCTTCTCGGCGGCGACGATCAGGGTCACCGTCGGCGCGTGCTTCGCCTCGGCCTGCGCGAGCAGCTTGGCGTCGTGCGAGCCCAACGCCTCGGCGGGGGTGGCCGCCGGAGTGTCGGGGGTGGAGGGAGCGGCGGTCGCGGTGGCGGCGCCACTCGTCACGGTCATGGCACCGGCCGCCAGAACCGATGCGAAGAGCGCGGCGGAGGTACGCCTGCTCAGGTTGCGGGGTCTACTCACGTTCTCTTTCCTCCAGAGAACAGGGCCCTGAGATGACAGGGCACGCGTGAGCGATCCTTCGTGGTGTTGGTAGTCGATGTCGATAGATGGTTCGACGTTGTGATCTCTCCGTGACATCGGCAGCGTGCGCCCTCCCCGACGAGGATGAGATCGGCCGCCATGACCTCGAAGGACGGTCCCCTGACCGAAATCGGCCAGCGCCGCGCCGCAGCAGTCGGGCGGCGGGTTCGTCGCTCGGCAGGTGGCAGCTCACGAGCAGGCGGACCTCATGTCGGGCGAGCGGCGCGGATGACGTCGACCGGCCCGGATCACCGGCCAGGCCTCCGCAGACAAGCTCCGCCAGCAGTTCGACGGCAGAGACCACGGCCCTCGGTGCTGCCGCACTGTCGCCCCCGCCGCCCTATCGGCACTCGTTTCGGTTTCCGTTACCGTGCGCCCGACGCTCGACCTGCGGAGAATCCATCTGCACTACCCCGCGATGGCACCGGAGGCGGGGTCGGGAGATGGCTGGGCGACGCTCATGCACAACGACGCATAATGGTCCGACGGGCAGCGAGGCGACGTGTCGGAAGCGGCAGGCCGGCGGCGCCCGACATCACGGGAGGATGGCGGCCACGGTGAACCAGGCGATGCCGAATGTGACCCGGAACACCCGACAGCGGGCAGAGGTGCTGGCGCTGCTGCGCGAGGTGGAGGGCTTCCACTCGGCGCAGCAACTGCACCAGATGCTGCTGGCGCGTAAGGCGGGAGTCGGCCTGACCACCGTCTACCGAACGTTGCAGCTGTTGGTGGATGCTGGTGAGATCGATTCGACTCGGCTGCCGGGCGGCGAACAACTCTTCCGCCGGTGCAGCCAGAGCAAACACCATCACCACCTGGTCTGCCGAGACTGTGGGCGCACCGTCGAGGTGGCCGGTCCGGCCGTGGAGCGGTGGGCCGACCAGGTTGCCGCCCAGCACGGGTTCGTGGACGTCGGCCACACCTTGGAGATTTTCGGCACCTGCGCCGAGTGCGTCCGCTGAGCGATCGACGGATCGTTGCGTCGAAACCAGGGCGGGAAGCCCGGAAGAACGCGGCTCTGGTTCGCCTCAGCGCCACGCCTCAACTGGGTGGGCCGGTCGGGTAGTACCTGGCTCAGGTGGAGATGGGGTGGTGGTGGCGGTTGGAGTCGACGGCGTACATACGGGCTTGGGCGATGTCGAAGTACATGCCGGTCAGGGTGAGGCGGCCGGCGGCGACGGCGGCGTTGACGGTGGGGTGGGTGCGCAGGTTCGCTAGTTGCTGGGTGATGTTGGCGGTGCAGCAGGCTTGTTCGTCGGTCGGGTCGGCGAAGTGCGCACCGGACTGGGCGAGCCAGCGGCCCAGTGCCGAGTCGGTGTCAGTCGTGCCGCTCATCAGGGCTCGTACCGCGCTGCAGCCGGAGTGCCCGCAGACGGTGATGGTGGTGACGCCGAGGACGGTGACCGCGTAGTCGATCGCGGCGGCGACCGAGGTGTCGGGGGCGTCGTTGGCGGGCACGATGTTGCCGACGTTGCGCACGCAGAACAGGTCGCCCGGGCCGCTGGCGGTGATGAGGTTGGGTACCAGGCGTGAGTCGGCGCAGGTGATGAACAGTTGGTCGGGTGCGTGGCCGTTGTGGGTGAGTTCGGCGAGTTCGGGTCGGACAAGCGGCGCGACGCTGCGTTCGAATTCGCGGATGCCGGCTGCCATGGCGCCTTGGCGGTCGCGGTCGGCACCCTGCCACCTCGACCAGGAGCCGAGGAAGCGCGGGGTGCTCTTGCCGGCGCCGAGTCGGTCGGAGGCGGCGCGGTGGAACCAGGAGTCGTGCACCTCGCTGATGTGGACGTCACCGCCGGTTCGAATGTAGGACTGCTGCCAGTCGCGGAGGGTTTCGTAGGCGCCGTGGTCGAGATAGTCCAGATGCAGTTCGACTTCCACCCGCTGGGCGGCGGGTAGCGCGGCGAGTCGGCGGGTGAGCCGCCCGGAGGCGATGAACGCCAGGGTTCCGGAGATCGACACGAGCCACGTGTCGGGTGCCGGTTGCGTGGTCCGGATCTCGCAGCGGGCGAGGCGCCACAGCATGAACAGCACCGCTGCTGCCATGCCGAGGCCGACGCCGGTGAGCAGGTCGGTGGCGGTGACAGCGGCCGCGGTGATCAGGTACACGGGCAGCTCCCGGTGCCGGGCATAAGTGCGGATCTGCGCGAGGCTCACCAGCCGCAGGCCGACGACCACGAGGACCGCGGCGAGCGCGGCTATCGGGATCATCTCCAGCACCGCGGCGCAGAGCAGCACGAACACAGCGATCCAGACGCCGTGCAGGATAGCCGAGGCTCGGGTGCGGGCGCCGGCCGCGACATTTGTCGAACTGCGGACGATGACGCCGGTGACCGGCAGGCCGCCCAGCGTGCCCGAGACGGCGTTCGCGGCACCCTGGGCGATAAGTTCCCGGTTGAGGTCGGCGCGTGGCCCGTCGTGCATCCGGTCGACGGCTACCGCAGAGAGCAGGGACTCCACGCTTGCGACCAGGGCGATGGTGATAGCGGCCACGGCGATCTCGCGCAGCGGTGCCTCCGGCCAGCGGGCGGTGGTCAGTTCACTGAGTGGCTCGGCGGGCAGATTTACCCGCTGCACGTCGAGGCCCAGGACCGTCGCGAGAACGGTGGCGGCGACCACCGCGATCAGTGCCGCCGGGAGTAAAGTCGTCTTGACCAGACGTGGCCAGATCAGCAACAGCGCGATGGTCAACGCACCCAGCAAGACGGACACCCCGTGGTGACCGGCGATCTGACCGGGTAGGTCACGCAAGTTCGCCCACGCGGAGCTCTGGGGCGCGCCGCCGAGCACCACGTGAACTTGGCTCAGTGCGATGACCAGCCCGATGCCGGCGAGCATGCCGTGCACAACTGCTGGTGACAGTGCGAGCGCTGCCCGGCCGAGGCGGGTGACGCCCAACAGAATCTGCACCCCTCCGGCGACGGCCACGATCGCGGCGGTGCCGGCGAAGCCAAACTCGACGATGGTGCCCGCGACGATCACGGTGAGGCCAGCCGCCGGCCCGCTCACCTGCAGCGGAGCTCCGCTGAGTGCGCCCGCGACGATACCGCCCACGACGGCGGCGAGCAGCCCGGCCAGCAACGGCGCCCCTGACGCCGCAGCGATACCCAGGGACAACGGGATCGCGATCAGGAAAACCACGATCGATGCGGAAAGATCATGTCGGAATGCCTTGAGGGCGGACATTCCGGAAATGTACCTGCGCAGAGTTAACGAGGCATTACACCTGTGGCGTCCTGGGAGGTGCGGCTCCGGGCGACGGCCGTGGCCTGAGGGTCGACCGCCCAATTCCCGAGCGCGGGGGCGACACATGCACGTGTGGTCATCTCGCTATTAGACGATACTTAGCGAAAACGATTACCGTTCCGCATCTCAGGAATGGAGTGTTTTCGTGAAGCATGGACAACGCACGATCATCGCCGCGGCGACCGCCGCCGCGCTTGTTCTTCTGGGCGGTTGTGGCTCGGGTGACGACACCGCCGAGGGCGGTAGCAACGCCTCGGCCGGCACCGGGCTGGCGGTGGTCGCCACCACCCCCGAGGTGGCCGACTTCGTCCGCACCATCGGTGGCGGCGATGTCACCGTCACACAGATCATCAAGCCGAACGTGGACCCGCACGACTACGAGCCCACGCCGGCCGACATCCAGGCCATCGGCAAGGCCGCCGTCGTCGTCAAGAACGGTGTCGGCCTCGAGGAGTGGCTCGACCAGACCATCGAATCGGCCGGCTTCAAGGGCACGGTCGTCGACTCCAGCCAGGGCGTCACCCTGCGCGAGGGCGGGCACGAGGAGGGCGAGGGCGGGCACGAGGGCGAGGAGCACGACCCGCACATCTGGCACAACCCCCTGAACGCCAAGACGATGGTCGCCAACATCGAGAAGGGCCTCGCCGCGGCCGACCCCGCGCACGCCGCGGCCTTCGCGGGCAATCTGAAGAACTACACGGCCGAACTCGACAAGCTCGACGCCGACAACGAGGCCGCCTTCGCCCGGATCCCTGCCGATCAGCGCAAGCTCGTGACCAACCACGACGCCTTCGGCTACTACGTCGACCGGTACAAGCTGCAGTTCATCGGCTCGGTCATCCCCAGCCTGGACACCTCCGCCGAGCTGAGCGCGAAGCAGCTCAACGAACTCGTCGCGAAGATCAAGGCGACCGGTACGAAGGCCATCTTCGCGGAGACGTCACTGCCACCCAAGAGCGCCGAGGCGATCGCGAACCAGGCCGGCGTCGAGGTCATCGGCGGTGCGGACGCCCTCTACGGCGACAGCATCGGCGCCGAGGGCACGCCCCAGGGCACCTACCTCGGTGCGGAGCGGCACAACACCCAGGTCATCGTCACGGGTCTGGGCGGCTGACATGGGCGATGTCGCGGTGGCCGACGCCGCCCTTCGCTACGCCGAGGTGAGCGTCGGCTACCACGGCACGCCCGTGCTCACCGACGTCAACCTCGACCTGGTCCCCGGGCAGCGCCTGGCCCTGATCGGACCGAACGGCGCCGGCAAGTCCACGCTGATCAAGTCGATCCTCGGCCTGGTGCCGGTCCTCGCCGGCACGACCACCGTGCTCGGGCGCACACCGGCCCAGGCCCGGACCCGCACCGGATACGTTCCGCAGACCGACTCCCTCGACGCCGACTTCCCGGTGACCGCAGCCCAGGTCGTCATGATGGGCCGCTACCGACGCATCGGCTGGTGGCGCCCCACCCGCACCGCCGACCGTCGCGCGGTGCACGAGGCGCTCGACCGCCTCGGCCTCGCCGATCACGCGAGGACACACTTCGGAGTGCTCTCCGGTGGCCAACGCCAGCGGGTGCTGCTGGCCCGCGCCATCGCCGCCGAGCCACGGCTGTTGCTGCTCGACGAGCCGTTCAACGGCGTCGACGCGGTGAGCCAGGCAGCCATCCTGTCCGTCCTGCGCGAACTCAGCACGGTCGGGACCACCCTGGTGCTGAGCACTCACGACCTGACTGTCGCGCATGAACTCGCCGACACGGTCTGCGTGCTCAACGGCCGACAGTGGGCGGTCGGCCCGCCCGACGAGACGTTGACCGCCGACACGCTGCGCCGCGCGTACGGCGGACACGCCATCGAGGTGGCCGACGGCCGGACAGTGCTGGTGGAGCCGTGATCGAGCCGTTCACCGTACCGTTCATGGGGCGAGCCCTGGCCGAGCTCGCGCTGCTCGCCCTCGTCTGCGGACCGGTCAGTGTCTTCGTCTTCGCCCGCCGCCTGTCGTTCGTCTCCGACGCGCTGACGCACACCGTGTTCCCCGGCGTCGTCATCGGGTTCCTGGCCGGCGGCATTGAGGGCATCGTCGTCGGGGCGATGGTCGCCGGCGTCGTGACCGCGGTGGCGCTGACCCTGCTCAGCCGGGGCGGGGCGCTGTCCGACGATGCCTCCACCGCCGTGGTGCTCACCGCCATGTTCTCGATCGGCGTGGTGCTCGTGTCGCGGCGCTCCTCGTACACCTCGGATCTGACGTCGTTTCTCTTCGGGCGCATCCTGACGGTGACGCCGCGCCAGCTCGCGGAGACCGCCGTGCTGGCGGTCGTCATCCTCGGGCTGCTGGCAATCAGCGCCCGCGCCCTGATCTTCCGGACCTTCGACCCGGTCGGAGCGGCAGCCGCCGGTTTCCGGATCGCCTGGCTCGATCTGTTGCTCAACATCATCGTCGCGCTCGTCGTCGTCGCCGCGGCACGTGCCGTCGGCACCGTCCTCGTGGTCGCGTTGCTCATCGTGCCGGCCGCGACGGCCCGCATGCTCACCACCCGCCTGTCACTGATGGCGGTGATCGGCACCGGCCTCATCCTCCTGGCCGCATACGGCGGTCTGCTGGCCAGCTGGACCGCATCGGTCGACTACGGCATCTCCCTGACCTCGGCCTCCGCCGTCGTCCTGCTGCTCGTGTTCGCCTACCTGCTGCTGCTTCCACTGGGCGCGCTGCGCTCCAGGCGCAACCACGGGCGGATCGCCTCCGACGCAAGGAGATCGCCGCATGAACTGGTGGGATGACGCGCTGCACCGGGCCGTGGCCGAGGTACTGCTCGCCGGCGCGCTCGCCGGACTCGTCGGCGTTCACGTCGTGCTCCGCCGACTGTCCTTCTTCACCATGGCACTGACCCACGCCACGTTCCCCGGGGTGGTGGCAGCCTCCATCATCGGTGTCAACATCCTCGTCGGCGGCGTGGTCGCGGGTGCGATCGTCGCGCTGGCCGTCGCCGCGCTCAGCCGCCGACGAAGCCAGCACACGGCCGCGGCGACCGGCGTCCTGCTCTCCGGTGGCTTCGCCCTCGGCGCCGGGCTCGTCGCCACCCAGAACGGCTTCAGCCGGGACCTGACCTCGTTCCTCGTCGGATCGATCCTCACCGTCAGCCCGCAGGACCTCGTGACCACCGCGGTCGTGCTCGTCGTCGTCGTGGGCGTCCTGCTGGCCTGCGCCCGACCGCTGCGCTACACCGGCTTCGACCGGGACGGCGCGCAGGCGGCCGGCTTCGCCACCGGTGCCTGGGACGTCGTGCTGCTGCTCGTCATCCAGGTGGCGGTCGTGACGATCGTTCCGGCCATCGGCACGATCCTCGCCCTCGCCCTCATCGTCGCGCCAGCGGCGGCGGCGCGCCAGTGGTCGCACCGGCTGGGCATCATCACCGCCCTGGCCGTCACTCTCGGCGCGCTCAGCGGGCTCGGCGGCCTGTACGCGTCGAGCCGCTGGGACGTCGCCGCCGGCGCGAGCATCACCCTGACCGCCACCGCGATCCTGGCACTGTCGACAGTGCTGTCCCGGCTGGTCAGGTTCGGGCACACGGCGACCGCCCGCCTACGGGCGTCCACGGCATGAGCACCGCACACCTCGATGAGACGAGGCGCGCTCTGGACCGCGCGGTGGTCGTGCTGCGCGCCATGGCGTACGAGCACCGGATACACATTCTCGTGCTGCTGCGGGACGGCGAACAGACGCCCGCGTCCCTGGCGGCGGCGATGTCGGCGGACTCGACGATCATCGCCCGGCACCTGCGGTACCTCAAGGACGCCCGGTTGATCCGGCGCAGACGTCGCGGGCGAGAGGTCACCTACGCGCTGCAGGGGGAGGCCACCCGGCGACTCGTCGAGGAAGTGCTGCACCACGCCGAGCACTCAGCCTGACCAACGCACGGCAGGTCCACGTGCCGGTGTCGGCACACCGTTGTCCATCAGCGCTCCCCGCTCGGCGTTCCGATGTCGACCGGGGTGGTTCTCGGTAGCCAGAGGGCGAGTACGGCACCGAGGGCGACCACGGCCGCGCCCACCGCGACCGCCGGCCTCAGGCCGTCCACGAAGGTCGCGCCGGTGGCGTACCCGCCGCGAGCGGCGAAGACCGAGGCGAGGGCAGCGACTCCGACGGCCACGCCGAGTTCGCGGACCGAGTTGTTGGTGCCGGAGGCGACGCCCCGGGCGCCTTCCGGCACACTGGCCATGGTCGCGGTGCTGATCGGGGCGAAGGTCAGTCCCATCCCGATGCCAGCCAGCGCCAATGGCACGGCGAGCACGCCGTAGGCGACGTCGGCCGTACTGACCAGGGCGAGCCAGCCGAGTGCGATGGCGAGGGCGCCCTGACCGGCGACGATCAGGTTGCGGACGCCGAGCCTGCCCACCAGGAGCCCGGCCAGCGGGGCAACCACCATCGGCGCCATGGTCCACGGCATCGTGCGTATCCCTGCCTCCAGCGGACTCAGTCCCTGCACCACCTGGAAGAACTGGGCGAGCAGAAACACCGAGCCGAAGACGCCGACCGAGAACGTGAACGCCACCGCGTTGACGAGGCTGAAGGTGCGGGAACGGAAGAGCCGCAGCGGCAGCATCGGGGCCGAGGTGCGCCGCTCCCACCAGAGGAAGCCGCAGATCAGCGCGGTGCCTCCGACCAGCGCCGCCACCACCCTGGTCGAGGTCCATCCGTGCTCCTCGCCGTGCACCACGCCCCAGACCAGGGCCAGCACGCCGACGATGGAGAGGCCCAGGCCGGCCGGGTCCAGCCGGGATGACGGGCCACGTGATTCGCGCAGGGTGATCGCGGCCAGTCCGACGGCGAGCAGTCCGACCGGTAGGTTGAGCCAGAAGATCCACGTCCAGTCCAGCCCTTCGACCACCGCTCCGCCGACCAGTGGGCCGACAGCGACACCGAGACCGCTGATTCCGCTCCAGATTCCGATGGCGGCGTTGCGGAGCCGCTCGGGGATGGCGGCGGCGAGCAGGGTGAGCGACAGCGGCAGCACGGCCGCTCCGGCCGCTCCCTGGACTGCCCGGGCGGCGATGAGCATCCACGGTTCGGTGGCCAGGGCGCAGGCGGCGGAGGCCACCGTGAACAGGCCGATGCCGGCGAGGAAGAGCCGGCGACGGCCGATCCGATCGCCGAGCGCGGCGGCGGTGAGCAGCAACGCGGCGAAGGGCAGCGTGTACGCGTTGACGAACCACTGCAGGTCGGTCAGGGAAGCGCCGAGTTCCGTCCTGATCACCGGCAGTGCCGTCGTCACGACGAGATTGTCCAAGGTGACCATGAACATCGGCACGCCGACGGCGGCGAGCACCGCAGCCAGAGAAGGGCCGTCGGGCCGGTCGGGCGGGGGAGGAAGCTTGGCGGCGCTCTCGGTGACGGCGTCTGCACCGGGCATCAGAGGCTCCTTGTTGTTATCCGATGATAACTAGGCTCAATGAAAGTAGCTATCGACTGATAACATGTCAACGTCCCTCTGAAGGAGTGCCGATGACCAGGACCCGGCTGACCGCCAGCGAGCGCGGCGAACAACTGGTGGCCGCAGCGGTCAAGGCGTTCGCCGCCGCCGGTTACGCCGGCACCAGCACCGATGACGTGGCTCGGCTGGCCGGTGTCTCGCAGCCGTACGTGATCCGGTTGTTCGGCTCCAAGCAGCGACTGTTCATTGCCACGGTCGAGCACGCCGCCGGCCGGATCGAGCAGGCGTTCCGGCGGGCGGCCGAACGACAGGCGGACCTGCCGAGCCTGGCCACCGCCTACGACGAACTACTGGCCGAGCATGACCTGCTCGCCGTGCTGCTGCACGGGTACGCGGCCAGCGCCGACCCGACGATCGGCTCGGCCGTACGCGCCTGCTTCGGCCGGATCTATCAGCTGGTCCGGGACCTGACCGGGGCGACCGCCGAGGAGACTCGCGAGTTCCTCGCCACCGGGATGCTGCTCACCGTGCTGGCGTCGATCCGCGTCATCGGGCCCGACGCGGTCGCGCCGGAAACGTGGATGTCGGAGATCGCCGCGACCATCTACAAGCCCGATCCGGAAAGCGAGTCCGAACCTGACCGCAAGGCGGCCGAACGAGCCGAAGGGTAGCGGCCGACGGCGACACCCGGTGCCAACGACTGGGCATCATAGGTGCCGTGGTCGTCCTGCTGACCAGGATGTCCCACGTGTGCCGCCCGCTCACCGGTGCGCGACCGGAGAGGCGCGGGCAAGCATCAACCCGGAGGTCAGTCGGTCCAGGTACCAGTATCGTCGGCGTTCGATCGGGGACGGATCACTGGCGAAGGGGACCGCGGGCATGAGCACACCGCTGAGGCCGCATGATCCACGCGAGGTCGGGCCGTACGGCGACCGATCTCGGACCAGCGGGAAGATCTCCCTGGGCATCAACGGGCGCGGCGACGGCAAGGCGGCGGGCGGCTTCGGAGTGATGTTCGGCAACGTCACCGTCGCCACCCCTAGCTGATCCACCCGAGCGACCGGTCGAGGGTGTCGGCGTTGAGCCTGATGTCGGACCTCCGGGACGATGTGGTCGGTTCGGTTCGGTTCGTCGACGATCCGTCAGCGGGCGTGGGTGCCGCTGGCGGCGGCACGCAGGCCGTGGTCGAGAAAGTTGATCATCCAGGTGAAGCTGTCGTCGACGGATGTGTCGATCTGGAACCCGCCGGCCGCTTCCAGGGTCGAGAACCCGTGCAGGGTGCTGCGGAGCATCCGCAGGGCGTGAATCTCCTGAACGGAGTCCAGGTGGTAGCCGCGCAGCATGGCCGCCCAGGAGGCGACGACCCGTTCGAGGGCGGGGACGAGCGGGTCGTCCGGTCCGGTCGGGCGGGCGGCATTGCCGGCCGCGTACCGGCCCGGGTGTTTCTGCACGTAGGTCCGCATCGCCTGCGCCCCGGCGGCGAGGGCATCGCTGCCGGCCCTTCCCTGGATGGCGTCGCGAATGGCGTCAGCGAACTCGGCCATGACCAGGACAGCTATCCGGTGTGCGAGATCGGCCTGGCTGGTGACGTGTTTGTAGAGCGCGGGGGTCTTGACTCCGAGCCGTTCGGCGAGCAGGCCCATGCTGAAGTTCTCGAAGCCGATGTCATCGATCAGGGCCGCGCCGGCCTCGGTGACCGACTGCGCGGTGAGCCGGGCCCTAGGCATTCGCCAGCGTCTTGTCGAGGAAGGGCCGGGCCAGCGCGAAGACCTCATCCGGCGTCTGGACGTGTGCGTAGTGACCGGCACCCTCGATGACGACGAGCTCACCGATGCCCCTGGGCAGGTCGGCGATGATCTTCTCGCCCTCGGCGCGGGGGTCGGCCCAGTCGGGGTCGAGGCTGCCCTCGATGACCAGGACCGGGCAGGTGACGTTGGCCAGCTGCGCGCCGGCGTCGGTCGGGCTGGTCTTGCACATAGCCTGCAGGACCTTCATCCGGCCGGGCTCGCTCAGCTTCGCCTCGATGCGCCTCAGCTCGGCGTCCCAGTCGGCGGGCTTGACCGGGTACGCCGCGTCGAGGTACTTCTTCCAGCTCGCCAGACTTCCCCGGATCAGGACCTGCGCCATCTGGCTGTAACCGGTCCGGAAGCGCTTCACCCGCATCAGCCCGCCGAGATCGAAGGGTTGTACGCGGGTGAACGGCGCCAGCTCGATGACGCCGTTGATCAGATCGGGCGCGGTGGCCGCCGCGATGGTCGCCGCGCCGCCGCTGATCGATTGGCCGATGATCACGGCCGGACCGCCGAGGTGGCGCACGAGGGCGACGAGGTCACCCGCGATGTCGGTGCGGCTGTAGCCGTCCCAGCCCAGGCTGGAGTCGCCGCAGCCGCGGATGTCGACGTTGGCGACCCGGTACCCGGCGCCGGCCAGGGCCGGAGCGAGGAAACGGTAGGAGTGCCGACTGTCGCCGATGCCGTGCGCCAGGACCACGAGAGGGCCCTGCCCGGACACCTCGTAGGCGAGGTTGTTACCGGCGATGCTTAAGGACTCGGTCATGACGACCTCCACAGGATTGGTTAATGATGCTAGCTACAGGTTAGTGGCGTTAACTAAAAGCGTCAAGCGATCTTCTTCGACGGCGCTCGCACCTCGTCTGGATGCCGGTGTCAGCGCACGGACAGCGTGCGGCTACCGAGTGCCGTGCATGGTGGGTGAGTGGCCTCCGCTCGCCATGGCGGCGAGGACGGCGTCGAGCAGGCCGGGAAACCTGGCATCCAGGTCGTCGCGGATCACTCGGCCCTGCCTGCGGGCGAACAGCACCCCGCTCTCGCGCAGGACGCGCCAATGATGGGTGGCTGAGGATGCGGGAACGTCCGCTCGAACTCCTGGCCGGTGAACTCTGCCCCGACCGGGGCCAGCTCGGCGAGGGTCGGTAGTGCGCCCTGCGCAAGTGCTTCGATGCGCGGCGGCGGAGGCGGGATCCTTCTCGCGCGTCAGCGCACCAGCCAGCTCGTTCTGCGCGATACCCGTGACAAACGCCGAGACGGCGCGGAATGCGACGAAGAGGTCAACGCCCTTCAGGCCGCCGCGAGCGAGTGCTGCCGCGAGCGTCTCGGTGGGGACGAGGCTGGCGCGAGACGAGGTGCGACGGGGGAGTATGAGCGGAATGACTGCCGGATGGGCGCGGTAGGTGCGCCACAGAGCGGTGGCCACGGCCCGCGTCTCGGCCAGCCAGTCGTCGGTCGGCCCGGGTAGCGCGACGCGAGCGGAGACGGCGTCGACCACAAGCTCCTCAAGCGCTTCGCGGCTCTCGACGTAGTTGTAGAGGGTCATGGGGCCGGTCTGCGGTGAGGCCGCGAGGGAGCGCATGGTGAGCCCGGCCAAACCATCCCGGTCGACGATCGCCAGCGCGTGTTGCGCGTCCGTGTCATCGTCTCCGGGCGTAATGCCGAACGAGGACTGGAGGTGGTGGAACAGATCCGTGCCGAGGGAGGAGTGGCCGACTTTGTCGCCGCCGACCTCCGCGACGCGCACTCCGCGGTAGAACTCGCGGCCTAGGCCACCCGGGCCGCCGAGTCCGCAGGCGGAACGCCCCGGCGGTCCTGGCGGATACCAGGACCCCTGGGCCTAGGTGCCTGGAACGCTCTTTCAGCGCTGCGCAGGCGCCCCGGCCACCCTCCCTCGGGCTTCGTCAGCAGCCGTGACGAGGTTGAACACCGTGTACGGGTCGTGTCCTCGGAACAGCAGTGAGATGACTAGCGCGGCCATCGCCTCCAGATGCCGGGCGTACGTGACATCGCCGACCGCCAGCGGCGCACAACCCAGATCCTCGATCAGCGCACCGACCGTGGCCCGGGCCTCCTCGTCGTCGCCGCAGAAGGGGACCACCAGCGGCCGGCCGTCGAAGGCGGGCGGGTCGAGCTGCCAGACCTTCGCCTCGCAGAGGTTGAACGCCTTCACCACCCGGGCGCCGGTGCGCTGCTGAATCTGCTCGGCCAGCGAGGTGGCGCCGGAGGTGACCGAGAAACCCGTCAACTCCACCGGGTTGGTGCAGTCGACGACGACCTTGCCGGTCAGTGCACCCCGGCCCGCCCCGGCCGCGTCGAGGACCTCCGGCACGGCCGTATACGCCACGGCCAACAGGGTGACGTCCGCCGCCTGCGCCGCGTCGGCGAGCGAACCGCTCCGCGCCCCCAGGGCGGTCGCCAGTTGCTGCGCCTTGGCGGCGCTACGTCCGCCGACCAGCACGTCGTGGCCCGCTGCCGCCCAGCGCCCGCCCAGCGTGCGTGCCATCGTGCCGGTACCCAGGATGCCGATCTTCATCATGTCCTCCGCTGTCTCGGCCGGCCGAGCGGTCCGGCAAGTGGGGAAACGATAGAGGTACCCGCCGGACACCACTGCTGAGTGGTACCACCGCTACCAGCAAATCTGCTGATCTGTTTGCCCAGGCCGCGCCGGCGGACAGTGAGACTCACCTGTCCACTGTCTGCAAGGAGTGTCCCGCGGTGTCCAATCTCGCCGAATCAGTGCCATCGGGTCGGGAAGCGACGGCGGACCTATCGCCGGCGCCTCCGTCGCGCGTGCGCGCCAACCTGCTGCTGCTCCTGCTGTGCATGGCCGAATTCATGATCGTGCTCGACTTCTCCATCACCAACGTGGCGCTGCCGACGATCCAGCGCCAGCTGTCCTTCAGCGACGGCTCGCTGCAGTGGGTGGTCAGCGCCTACGCCCTCGGCTTCGGAGGCTTCCTGC
The DNA here is from genome assembly GCF_040648275.1 of Micromonospora sp. NPDC049171. Taxonomy (NCBI): domain Bacteria; kingdom Bacillati; phylum Actinomycetota; class Actinomycetes; order Micromonosporales; family Micromonosporaceae; genus Micromonospora; species Micromonospora sp. NPDC049171. Next base: position 112,020 of record NZ_JBEZDJ010000027.1, on the reverse strand, counting down.
TGCTCGGCGGCCGCATCTCCGACCTGTTCGGGCGCCGCCGGCTGTTCATCATCGGCCTGGTCGCCTTCTCCGTGGTGTCGCTGCTGGCCGGCTTCGCGCAGGACGCCACCCAGCTGATCATCCTGCGCGGGCTGCAGGGCCTCGCCGCCTCCCTGGTCGCGCCGGCCGCCCTCTCCCTGCTGACCACGTCCTTCCCCGAGGGCAAGGAGCGCAACCGGGCGCTCGGCGCGTACGGCGCCGTGCTGTCCTTCGGTTTCGTCGCCGGCGTCATCCTCGGCGGCGTGCTGACCGACGCGCTGAGCTGGGAGTGGGTCTTCTTCGTCAACGTGCCCATCGGCCTCGCCACGGCCCTGTTCGCCCCGGTGCTCGTGCCCCGCCCGACCGCCGCCGCGGGCCCCCGCCCCCGGCTCGACGTGCCCGGCGCGATCACCATCACCGGCGCCGCGGTGAGCATCGTCTACGGCTTCTCGATCGCCAACACCGAGGGCTGGCTGTCGGTGAGCACCCTGGGGTCGTTCGCGCTGGGCCTGGTGCTGCTGGCGCTGTTCGTCCTGGCCGAGCGCCGTTCGGCGGAACCGCTGGTGCCGCTGGAGATCTTCAAGGTACGCAGCATCGTCGGCGCCAACGTGGTCAACGTCCTGCTGATCGGCGCCTTCGTCGGCATCACCTACGTGCTCACCCTCTATCTGCAGCGGATCAAGGACTACAGCCCGCTGGAGACCGGGCTCAGCTTCGCGGTGCTGGGCCTGACCGCCATGGTCGCCGGCTTCACCGGGGCCAAGCTGGCCGGCAAGCTGGGCCTGACCCGGGCCATGCTGCTCGGCGTCCTGCTGCAGGCGGTCGGCGCGTTCGTGGTCGCCACGCTCCCGGCCGAGAACTCCCTGGCCTACATCCTGATCGGCACCGCGCTGATCGGCTTCGGCAACGTCGCCGCGGTCGTCATGATCAGCATCACCGCCACCGCCGGCGTGGCGGACCACCAGCAGGGCCTGGCCGGCGGGCTGCTCAACACCTCGCAGCAGCTCGGCGCGGCGATCGGCGCGGCCGCCTTCGCCGCGATCGCCGCCTCGCGGACGGCGTCGCTGCTGCCGGAGGGCACCACCGGCAGCGTCAGCGATCCGGCGGCCTTGCTCTCCGGCTTCCGGTATTCGCTCGTGTGCACCGCGATCGCGGCCGTGATCGCGGCCGTGATCGGCGCCGTGATGCTCCGGACGCGCGCCGACCGCACCTCCTAAGACCGACCGATCCGGCCCTGCCGCCCGCCCCCGCGGACGGGGCCACCGGATGCGCGGCGCGGCTGCCGGCCGCGCCGCGCATCCGCGCATCCGGTCAGACCGGCGATCGGTTGGTCAGTTCCGCCGAGAGCGACCGCAGGCAGGCCCGGTTGGCCTCGTCGTACGCGGCGGGATGCGCCTGCGCCTCGCGGAGCTGGTCGAAGTAGCGTCCGGTGACGCCATCCAGATCGGCGTCGAGAGCCAGCCGGGACACGGCCTCGACCCCGTCCGCAATGGTGCTGATCGGGGTCGACACCATCTTCGTCGGCATGTACGTCGCCGGGTGTAGGGCGTTGACGGTGACTCCGCTGCCCTGAAGCTCGGCGGCCAGGTCAAAGGTGAACATGATCTGCGCCAGCTTGCTCTGGCAATATGCCCGGCGCCCGCCGTAGCCGCGAGTGAGCATGACGTCGGTGAAGTCGATGGGCGTCTGCCCGGCCGAGCTGACGTTGATGACACGGGCCGGGGCCGAGCGACGCAGCAGGTCCAGCAGCCGGTGCGAGAGCAGATAGGTGGACAGGTAGTTCACGGCGAAGCGCAGTTCGAACCCGTCGGCGCTCTCCAGGCGCGCGGTGCCACCGGGCACGTCGGCGCCGATGCCGGCATTGTTGATCAGCACGTCCAGCCGGGGCTCGGCCGCGGCGACCTGATCGGCCAGCGCGTGCACCCCGGCCAGCGAGGAGAAGTCCGCCCGGTAGCCGCGCGCCTCGCCAGAGCCGGTCGCCCGCACCTGGCGCACGGTGGCGGCGATGCGCGCGGCCGAGCGGCCGTGCACCAGCACGGTGGCGCCGCGACGGGCGAGGGCGACGGCCAGGCCGCGGCCCAGCCCGTCGGTGGCGCCGGTGATCAGCACGGTCGGCAGCTGGCGTAGTGGCATGGTGCTCGCTCCTCAACAGCTCGGCGAAGGATCCGGCGCCGGCGGCGTGCCGGAAACTGGAAGCGGGCGAGCCCCGTCATACCGACGAAGCCCGCCCGCGCGGTTCAGTGTTGCCCGGGGCGGTCCGGCCACCCAGGGCACCGTTCATCCTGGCATTGTGGGTGCCAGGTTGGTGCGTGCGGCGGTGAGCCAGACGACTGCGCCCGGGGCGATCCCGGCCCCTGCGGGCCGTCCCGCGCCCCCGTAGCGCTCGTCCGCCGTGTCCAGCAGCACCGACCACACCCGCGGGTCGGCGACCGCGTCCCAGCCGAGCGGCCGGTCAGTCAGGTTCGCCACGCAGAGCAGCACGCCGTCGCCGTGGTCGCGGGCGAACGCCAGCAGCGGCTCGCCCGGGCCGGGACGCCGCCACCACCGCACCGGCTCCGGTCCGGCGGCCACCTGCTGGCAGATCCGGTTCAGCCGGGTGACCAGCCGGCCCATCCCCCGATACAGCTCGCCGCCCGGGGCGTCGAGCAACGGCGACGGGTCCACCGGGGCCCACTCCCGCCAGGGTTCGGCGCCGCCGTGCTCCGCGCCCATGAACAGCAGGGGCACCCCGGGCGTGGCGTACTGCAACGCCAGGAGGGCCCGCAGCGCCGCGGCGGCATCCGGGCCGTCGCCGTGCACGCGACGCCACAGCGGCTCGTGCGGCGCGGTGATCTCGTCGTGGCTGACCGGCAGCACCACCGGGCGCGCGGCGGCGCGATCCACGGCGGCGGCGAGCGTTTCCCGCAGGTGCGGGCGCTGGTCCGGGCCGGCGGCGAAGTACGTGAAGGTGTCGTGCGCCCAGCCGAGGTCCCAGCACAGGTCGAAGCCGAGGCCACCGGCGTCCACCGGCTCCGTGACCCCGTCGGTCAGCCCTGCTTCCTCGGCGATCAGCAGCGCGCCGGGATGCCGGCGGCGTACCGCGCCGGTCAGCTCGCGCAGGAAGTCGATTCCGGGCCGGTCGAGCACGTCGCCGCCGGCCCACCCGCCCGGTTCGCGCAGGAAGTCGCGGCGGGTGATCGAGCTGACCGCGTCGACGCGCAGCCCGTCGAAGTGGAACTCCTCCAGCCAGTAGAGCGCGCTGGCGACGAGGAAGTCACGCACCTGCGGGCGCTGGTAGTCGAACGTCTTGGTGCCCCAGAGCGGGTGCCATGCCCGGTCCGGGTCGGACGGCTCATACAGCGCACCGCCGTCGAAGTCGGCCAGCGACCAGTCGTCCGGTGCGAAGTGCGCCGGGACCCAGTCGAGCAGCACGCCGACACCCGCGGCGTGCAGCCGGTCGATCAGGTGGCGCAACTCGTCCGCGCCGCCGAACCGTGCGCTGGGCGCGAAGTACGAACTGACCTGGTAGCCCCAGGACCCGCCGTACGGGTGCTCGGTGACCGGCATCAGCTCCACGTGGGTGAAGCCGTGCCGGCGCACGTACGGCACCAGGTCGTCAGCCAGCCGCCGGAACCCGGCGCCGGGGCGCCAGGATCCGGCGTGCACCTCATACACCGAGACCGGGGCGTGCCGCCGCGGGCGCCCGGCGAGCCAGTCCGCGTCGGTCCACCGGTGCCGCGACGGGGCCGGGACTACCGACGTGTGCGGCTCCCCGGGTACAACCTCGCGGGCCCACGGGTCGGCCTTGTGCCGGACCGTGCCGTCGCGGCCGTGAACCTGGAACCGGTAGTGGACGCCGGGCCGGGCCCGCGGCACCACCGTGTCCCAGCAACCGTCCGCCGAGCGGGTCATCGCCTCCTGGACCGGCCGGACGCCCGGGTGCCACCACACCAGATCGACGGCCTCGGCGGCCGGCGCCCACACCCGGAATCGGGTCGGCCCGCCGGCGACGTCCGGGTGCGCCCCCATCCGGCGCCACAGGGCGTCCAGCTCCGCGCGCACGGCCGGTTCGGTGCCGGCGCTCACCGCGGCGTCCCGGTGCCGAGCCGGTCAAGCGTGGCGAGCGGGATGGGCAGCCAGGCGGGCCGGACGGTGGCCTCGTAGACCACCTCGTAGACGATCCGGTCCAGCACGTAACCCTCCAGCAGTTGCCGGCTGCGCCCCGGATCGGTGCCGGTGCTGTCCGCGTACCCGGCGCACAGCGCCTCGCGATTGAGCGCGGACCACTGGCTCAGGCGCCGGACCGCGTCCGCGTCCGGCGCTTCGTCGCGCACCGGATAGTGCGTCGCATAGTCGAGGGACCGCAGCAGCCCGGCGACGTCATACAGCGGCGAGCGCGGCGCGCGGCGCTGCGCGAGAGGCCGGGCGGGTTCACCCTCGAAGTCCAGCAGCCACCAGGTGTGCGAGGTGCGCAGGAGCTGACCCAGGTGCAGGTCGCCGTGCACCCGCTGGATGGGCACCGGCGTGGACAACCCGGCGAGGCGCCGGTACCGGGCGTGCAGGAACGGGGCGTGCGGCCGCAGCGCGGGCACGACAGCGACGGCCTCGTCGAGGTGGGCGGCGAAGCCCGCGGCCACGTCTGCGGGGTCGGCGACGTCGCCACCGAAGGCGGTGCGCAGATCGGCGTGCACCTCCCCGACCGCGGCTCCGATTCGGCGGGCCTCGAACTCGAAGTCGCCGCCCGAGCGCGCCACCACCGCCGGGGCGTCGTCGGCCAGCACGTCGCGGACGCTGGCCAGGGCCATCGCCCAGCCGTCCACGGCATGCGGGGCATACCCGCTGAGCATGCCGAGGGTGGTCGGCTCACCCCGCAGCTCGCCCTCCACGGCGCCGAGCAGCGGGGCGACGTGGCCGGAGCCCAGCCGGGTGAGCGCCCGGTGCAGCTCCAGGTCGAGGTTCAGCCCCGGCTCGACCTGGCGGAAGATCTTCAGGATGACCTCGTCGTCATACACGATCGAGGTGTTGCTCTGCTCGGCGGCCAGGACCCGCACGAGCGACGGCGCCGGCGGCCCGGAGTCCGACAGGGCCGCGGTCAGCCGCGGGCCGAGCCGGTCCGGCAGGCCGGCGCCGGGCTCGGGCCGGAAGCGGGTGGTGCCGCGCTCGGCGCCACTGGCTATCGCCCGCAGCAAAGCCAGCGCGGCGACCGGGACGGCGCCGGATGCAGCCGGGTACGGCGGTACGGCGTCGAGCCCGGGCACCACCTGGTAGTGCTGCGGGGCGCGATCGTGGAATCGCACCTCGAGCAGGTCGAGCCGGGACGCCGGCCCGTCCCCGTCGCCGCTCAGCGGCACGGAGCCGACCGGCCGCACCTCGCGGACGGCGTGGCCCTTGGCGCGGAACCACCGTTGCTCGGGCAGCCAGGCGGCCAGGTGTGCCGCGTTGACCGGGGTGTGTGTCGGATCAGTCATCTCGACCCTCCTCGGTGGGACGCAGGGCGAACCAGTAGAAGCCGTGTCCGGGCATGGTGAGCAGATAGCTGTCGGTGCCCGGGCTGGGGAACCGCACGCCGCCGATGAGGTCGGTCAGGCGGTATCCGGCGTATGCGGACAGGTCCAGTTCGACCGGCTGGGCGAACCGCGAGAGGTTGTTGACGCACAGCACGACGTCCTCGGTGCCGTCCGCGTGGCGCGGCCGGCGCAGGTAGGCGAAGACGCTCGGGTTGGTGGCCTCCAGCTCGTGGAAGTCGCCGACGCCGAAGGTGCTGTGCCGCTTGCGGACGGCGAGCAACTGGCGGGTGAAGTGCAGCAGCGACGAGGTGTGGGCGAGCTGGTTCTCCACGTTGACCGACTGGTAGCTGTTGCTGGGGCTGAGGACCAGCGGCAGGTGCAACTGCCCGGGGTCGCACGAGGAGAAGCCGGCGTTGCGTTCCGGCGTCCACTGCATCGGGGTGCGCACGCCGTCGCGGTCGCCGAGCCAGATGTTGTCGCCCATGCCGATCTCGTCGCCGTAGTAGAGCACCGGCGAGCCGGGCAGCGACAGCAGCAGGGCGGTGAACAGCTCGATCTGGTTGCGGTCGTTCTCCAGCAGCGGTGCCAGGCGGCGGCGGATGCCGATGTTGGCCCGCATCCTCGGGTCCTTGGCGTATTCGGCGTACATGTAGTCGCGTTCCTCGTCGCTGACCATCTCGAGCGTCAGCTCGTCGTGGTTGCGCAGGAAGATGCCCCACTGCGCGCCGGAGGGGATCGCCGGCGTCTGCGCCAGGATCTCCGAGATGGGCAGCCGTGACTCGCGGCGCACCGCCATGAAGATGCGCGGCATCAGCGGGAAGTGGAACGCCATGTGGCACTCGTCGCCGCCGGTCGCCGGATCGCCGAAATACTCGACCACGTCGGCCGGCCACTGGTTCGCCTCGGCGAGCAGCACCCGGTCCGGGTATTCGTCGTCGACCACCTTGCGCACCAGGCGCAGGAAGGCGTGGGTGGCCGGCAGGTTCTCACCGTTGGTGCCGTCGGCCTCGAACAGGTATGGCACCGCGTCCAGCCGGAAACCGTCGGTGCCCAGGTCGAGCCAGAAGCGCAGGACGTCGAGCATCGCCTCCTGCACGGCCGGGTTGTCATAGTTGAGGTCCGGCTGGTGGCTGAAGAAGCGGTGCCAGTAGAACTGGTGCCGCACCGGGTCGTACGCCCAGTTGGAGGTCTCGGTGTCGACGAAGATGACCCGCGCGTCCGAATACCGGTCGTCGTTGTCGTTCCAGACGTAGAAGTCGCCGTACGGCCCGTCGGGGTCGGTGCGCGACGCCTGGAACCAGGGGTGGCGGTCCGAGGTGTGGTTCATCACCATGTCGATGACCACCCGGATGCCCCGCTTGTGGGCCTCGTCCAGCAGGCGTACGTAGTCGTCGAGGGTGCCCAGCGCGGGGTGCACCCGGCGGAAGTCGCTGATGTCGTAGCCGCCGTCGCGCAGTGGCGAGTGCAGGAACGGCGGCAGCCACAGGCAGTCGATGCCGAGCCACTGGAGATAGTCCAGCCGCTCGGTCAGCCCGCGCAGGTCGCCCAGCCCGTCCCCGTTGCTGTCCTGGAAGGCGCGCACCAGGACCTCATAGAAGACGGCACTGCGATACCACTCGGGTTCGGGGGCGACCATGGACACCTGCGCGGCCGGTGACGTGGTGTTCATGCTTGTTCCAGGGTGAAGAATCGGGCGACCGCCACGGCGGGATCGATGCGCACGGCTGCGCTGTCGTGCCAGGTGCGGCTCCGGCCGGTGGCCAGATCCCGCAGGCGCAGCGGCCGGTCGGGTGACAGGCCCAGAGCCTGGGCGTCCAGCCGCAGCGGCGCCTGCCGCCGGCGGACGGGATCGAGGGTGACGACGCACAGGACGATCTCGCCGGTGCGGTCGTCCACCTTGGAATAGGCGAGGAGCTGGTCGTCCGCCACGTCGTGGAAGACCAGTCCGCGCTGCCGGCCGAGGGCGCGGTGCCGGTGCCGCAGCCGGTTCAGCCGGGTGATCCACGGCCGCAGCGAGGGCCGGGAATCGGCGCCGGCGGGCGGGCGGTAGTGCAGTTCGTACTTCTCGCTGTGCAGATAGTCCTCCCGGCCGGGACCGGCCGGGGTGTTCTCATACAGCTCGAAGCCCGCATACATGCCCCAGGACGGACCGAGGGTGGCGGCCAGGGCCGCGCGGATGGCGAACACGGCCGGTGGCGCGCCGGCCAGGTGCCCCGGCAGGATGTCCGGGGTGTTGACCCACAGGTTGGGCCGCAGGTGGTCGGCGTCCGCGGTGAGCTCGCGCAGGTAGCCGGTCAGCTCCGCCTTGGTGGTCCGCCAGGTGAAGTAGGTGTAGGACTGGCTGAAGCCGACCTTGGCGAGCCCGTGCAGCACGGCGGGGCGGGTGAAGGCCTCGGAGAGGAAGACGACGTCCGGGTCGGCCTGCTTGACCCGCTCGATCAGCCACTGCCAAAAGTTGAGCGGCTTGGTGTGCGGGTTGTCGACCCGGAAGATCCGGACGCCCTCGCCCACCCAGTGCAGCACCACCCGCAGGATCTCGGCGCGCAGCCCGGCCGGGTCGTTGTCGAAGTTGAGCGGGTAGATGTCCTGGTACTTCTTCGGCGGGTTCTCCGCGTAGGCGATGCTGCCGTCGGCGCGGGTGGTGAACCATTCGGGATGCTCGGTGACCCAGGGATGGTCCGGGGCGCACTGCAGGGCGAGGTCCAACGCGACCTCCAGTCTCTGGTCGGCGGCGGCCCGGACGAAGGCCCGGAAGTCCGCGGCCGAGCCGAGGCGGGGGTGGATCGCGTCGTGGCCGCCCTCCTGGGCCCCGATCGCCCACGGGGAGCCGACGTCGCCGGGGGCGGCGGTCGCGGCGTTGTCCCGGCCCTTGCGCGCCAACCGGCCGATCGGGTGGATCGGTGGCAGATAGAGGACGTCGAAGCCCATCGCCGCGATGCCGGGCAGGTGGGCGGCGGCGGTGCGCAGGTCGCCATGCACCGGGCGGCCGTCCGGGCCGAGACCGCCGGTGGAGCGCGGGAACAGCTCGTACCACGCGCCGGTCAGCGCCCGCTCCCGCTCGACCAGCAGCCGCCGGGTGGGCCCGCGGGTGAGCAGCTCGCGCAGTGGGCGGGTGTCCATGATGTGCCGCACGGCGGCGTCCAGGGCGGGCTCGGTCCGCTGCGGCAGAGCGGCGTGCCGGTCCCGCAGGGCCCGTGCCGCCGCGCGCAGAAGACGGCCGTCCGCGCCCGGCACCCGGCGTGCCGCCCGCAGCAGCAGCCTTTCCCCCTCGGCCAGCTCGTTGGCCAGCTCGCCGGCCGGGAAGCCGGCGGCCAGCTTCGCGGTCAGCGCGTCGCGCCAGGTGTGCCAGGGCGCGCTGTAGGCATCCACGCGGTAGGTCCAGTAGCCGCTGTGGTCCGGGACCAGGGCGCCCGACCAGCGGTCCAGACCCGCGTCGGTCAGTTCCATCGGCCGGCGGTGCTCGCCGCGTTCGCCGGGGCGGCGCCACACCAGTTCGGCGCGGACCGCGTCGTGGCCCTCCCGGTAGACGGTCGCTCCCACGTCGACCCGTTCGCCGACGACTGCCTTGGCCGGGAAGCGGCCGGCCCCCACGGCCGGGACGATGTCCTCAATGGCCAGTCTCAGACTCACGTCTGCTCCTTCGCTGTCGGTGTGTCACCGACAGTGCGGAGCGGCGCGGGGTCACGGCCAATAACAGGTGCTCGTTGTGTCGACTACCGACACGGGCAACCCGGGGCGGGTCAGGTCGCGGCGGCCAGGAGGTCGCTCAGCGCCCGCGCGTCCGCCTCGTGCACCGGGGTCTGCAGCACCATGCAGAACTGCGGGTGCTCCACCAGCCGCAGGTGGGACAGGTCCAGCTCCAACGCGCCGGCCCGGGGGTGCGCGAGCCGGTTTACCGCCATGCTGAACTCCGCCACCGGATAGGACTCCCACCAGCCCAGGAATTCGGTGCTGTCGCGGGACAACCGGTCGACGACCTGGGCGAAGCGGGGGTCGCCCGGGTATTGCCCGGCGGCGGCCCGGAACTGCGCCACGATCATGCGGGCGGTCTCGTCCCAGTCGAGCAGCAGCCGGCGTACGCCCGGATCGCGGAACAGCAGCAGCACCAGGTTGCGCTCGTCCTCCGGGATCTCGGCGAAGTCGAGCCACAGTGCGGACTGGGCGGCGTTCCAGGCCAGCACGTCAAACCGATGGTCGATGATGTAGGCCGGGTTGGGCGTGACCGCGTCCAGCATGCGCTGCACCGCCGCCAGCACCGGCTTGTCGTCGCCCGGTGCGGGCGGCAGCGACAGGCTGGCCAGCACGAACAGGTGCCGGCGGTGCTCGTCGCCCAGCCGCAGCGCCGTCGCCAGCGCGTCGATGACCTGACGCGAGGCGGGGATGGCACGGCCCTGCTCAAGCCACGTATACCAGGTCAGGCCCACACCGGACAGCTGCGCCACCTCCTCGCGGCGCAGCCCTGGGGTCCGGCGCCGGTTGACGCCGTCGGGCAGACCCACGTCACCAGGCTTGAGCTCCGCCCGCCGTGCCCGCAGAAAGGCCGCCAGCTCCTTGCGGCGTGCCGCGTCGTCCATTGTCCTGGCCCCCATCATCGACCCACGCAGGCTTTTCCCCTGCTACTAGCAAGGCTGATACCAGTATAACTAGACCCTTGTTACAGATCGGTACCGCAATGTATATGCGGGTTTCGCCCGTAGCGAGCGCCACAACCGGCCCTAATCGATGATTTGGCAGTTCCTGGCGTGAATGCGCAAGTGCTTCACCGGCTCCGTGAGTCATGTTCAACTGCGATTCCGTGTAGTCGCTGAACTTGTTCGCGAAAGGGGCCGCAGTCATGGCTTCCGGCGCAGTCCGTCGCTTAACTCGGAAGGGCAAGGCGAACAACAGAGCCGCCGACGAACGCAGCGGCGAGGTTGTCCAGTTCGCACAAACCCAAAGGGAGCTCTAATGAGCAGACGGATTCTCGTCGTACTCTCCGAGTACGGCTACTGGGCGGAGGAACTGGTCGGGCCGGTCGAGGCATTCGACAGCGCCGGCTACCAGGTCACCTTCGCCACGGCGAACGGGCGCCGGGCGCACGCACTGCCGCCGAGCCTGGACCCCGACTACATCGACCCTCCGCTGGGCCGCTCGGTCACCACCGTGGACATGGCGAACCGTGGTCGCCGGCTGGACGAGTCGTCCCGGCTGGACAACCCGCTGAGCATCGCGGATCTGATCCCCGAACGCCCGTATCTCAGCTCGCTCAACCCGCTGCGCCGGCTCGAGGAATACTACCGCGAGCTCAGTGCCTCGGTCGGTGACCTGGTCGCCAGCTTCGACGCCCTGGTGCTGGTCGGCGGCAGCGGACCGATCGTCGACATGGCCAACAACGAACGCCTGCACGAGGCCGTACTCGGTTTCGTGGCCGCGGACAAGCCCATTCTCGCGGAATGCTACGGCGTTACGGTGCTCGCCTTCGCCCGGGACCTGGAGACGCGGGCCAGCATCATCGCGGGCAAGCATGTGACCGGGCACCCCAAGGAGTACGACTACAAGGACGGGACCGGCTTTCTGGGCGTCGACTTCAACATGGGCCCGCCGCCGTACCCGCTGGAGTACATCCTGCGCGACGCCACCGGACCGGACGGACAATTCCACGGCAACGTCGGCAAGGAACTGTCGGTCATCGTCGACTACCCCTTCATCACCGCGCGTTCGACGCCGGACTCGGCGCTGGCCGGCGCCAAGCTGGTCGAGACGCTGGAGCAGGGATTGCGGCGGGACGGCTGGTGAGCACGGCGGGCACGGGCCACGGTCCGGCCGTACGGCCGCGGACCGGCAAGGCGGCCCTGGTGGAGCAGTTCGCCGCGGACGGCCTGACCTACATGTTCGGCAATCCGGGCACCGTGGAACAGGGGCTGATCGACGAGATCGCCAACTCGGAGATCGACTACCTGCTCACTCTGCACGAGTCGGTGGCGGTGGGCATGGCCGACGGGTACGCCCGAGCCACCCAGCGCCCCGCGCTGGTCCAGCTCCACAGCGGCGTCGGGCTCGGTAACGGCATCGGCATGCTCTACCAGGCCAAGCGGGGAGGGTCGCCGCTGGTGGTGCTAGCCGGCGAGGCCGGAGTGCGGTACGACGCGATGGACTCGCAGATGGCCGCCGACCTGGTCGCCATGGCCCGTCCGGTCACCAAGTACGCGACCCGGGTGATCGACCCGGCCTCGCTGCTGCGGGTGATGCGGCGGGCCGTGAAGATCGCGATGACCCCGCCCCGGGGCCCGGTGCTGGTCGTGGTGCCGGCCGACGTGCTGGACGCCATCGTCACCGATCCCGTGGTGCCGACGGTCATCCCGGACACCCGGGTGCTGCCCGAGCCCGCCGTGCTCGCCGCGGCCGCCGAGATCCTGGCCGCCGGCCGCCGCCCGCTCGTGCTCTTCGGCGACGGCGTCGCCACCAGCGGCGCCCAACGGGAGTTGGCCGCGGTCGCCGAGCTGCTCGGCGCGCCCATGTGGGGAGTGAACTCCTCGGAGGTCAACGTCGACAGTCGGCATCCGCTGTACGGCGGGCAGCTCGGGCACATGTTCGGCGCGGACAGTGCCCGGACGGTGGCGGACGCCGACACGGTGCTCATCGTCGGCACCTACGTCTTTCCCGAGGTGTTCCCGGAGCTGACGAGCCCGTTCGCGCCGGACGCCCGGATCGTGCACGTCGACCTGGACGCGTACGAGATCGCCAAGAACCACCCGGTCGAGCTCGGTGTCGTGGCCGACCCGAGGCTCACCCTCGCCGGTCTCGCCGCCCGGTTGGACCGGCCGGGCCGGCAGCGACCACCGCGCTGGGACGGCGCGGCGCCGCCCGGCGACCAACCGGGCGCCGGCACGGGACTGATGAACCGGTTCGTCGAGACGCTGGTCCGCCGGGCGCCGGACGACCTGGTGATCTTCGACGAGGCGCTGACCGAGTCGGGCCCGCTGGCGGTGCACGCACCGCCGCGGGTGCCGGGCCGATTCTTCCAGACCCGGGGCGGTTCGCTCGGGGTCGGTATCCCCGGTGCGCTCGGCGTCAAGCTGGCCCGCCCGGGTCAGCAGGTGGTCGGCTTCACCGGCGACGGCGGCAGCATGTACACGATCCAGGCGCTGTGGACGGCCGCTCGGCACGACATCGCCGCCAAGTTCGTGATCTGCAACAACCGTCGCTACCGCCTGCTCGACCTCAACATCGAGCAGTACTGGCGGGATGAGGGCATCCCCGCCCATCTACACCCGGGGGCGTTCGACCTGTCCCGGCCCGCCATCGACTTCGCCGCGCTCGCCCGCTCGCTCGGGGTGCCCGCTCAGCGGGTGAGCACCCCGCAAGAGGTGCCGGCCGCGGTCGAGGAACTGCTCGCCACCCCCGGCCCGTTCCTCATCGATCTGGTCACCGACTGACCATCAGCACCCGAAGGAGCAGACCATGCCCGACGCCCTGAGCGTCGAATCCGTCCGCCGGCTCGTCCAGGATTGGTACGACGCCCTGGACCGGCACGACCCGCTCGATGCCGTGTTGCCGTACCTGGCCGACAACGGCCTCACCATGCAGTTCCCAGAGGCGACCCTGCGCACCGAGGACGACTTCGGCGGCTGGTATGACACCGTCACCCACCGGTTCTTCGACGAGATCCACGAGGTCAAGCGGGTCGATGTCGAGCTGCTCTCGCCGCTGCACGCCGACGTCTCGGTCCTGGTCAACTGGCAGGCCCGGGTGTGGAACCCGCCTGCGGCGACCAGCGAGTGGCTCGGCTTCGACGCCAGCCAGACCTGGTCGGTTGTCCTGCAGGACGGCCAGCCCCGGATCCGTTCCTACGCGGTGGACGACCTGGCCCCGATGCCCGGTTCCGCCGAGCTCTGACCGCCGCGCCCGCGGCGGCAGCCCTTCCGGTACCCGCGCACCGCGGGACCACCGAGCACCACGAGACAAGGAGACCACCATGTCCGAACTCACCGCGCAGCGCGTCAAGGACGCCTACGACGCACTGATGTCCGGCGACCGCGCCCGGGCCGCCGAGTACTGGGACCCGGAGGTCCGCTTCCTGACCCCCGGCAACCACCAGTACGCCGGCTGGCACGAGGGCCTCGAGACCTTCCTCGACTTCATCGACAAGGTACAGGAGGCCTCCGGCGGCTCGTTCGTCATCGACCCGGTCACCATCCTGGTGAACGACGAGGGCTACTCCATCGACGTGAACCGGACCTCCGGCACCCGGGCGCACGCCGCGGCCGGTGCCGAGTCGCCGTTCGAGCGGCTGCAGATCGAGGGCCTGCACCTGCTCAAGTGGGTCAACGGGCGGATCGTCGAGGGCCGCGGCGCCATCTTCGGCGACGGCGTGACCAACTTCAACCAGTGGTGGTCGCCGGTCGGCTCGGACGGCCGCCGGGTCACCGTCTGATCTCCTCCCGCACAGCCGGGCCGGCCGCCGGACGGCGGCCGGCCCGGCCCTTCCCCGAAAGATCACGATGACCACACACGGATACCACCCGCAACGCGGTCGCCTCGTCGGGCGCCGAATCGGCATCCTGCTCGAAAGCGACTACGTCGAGCCGGAAATCTCCTACTACCGCCTGCGATTCGCCGAGGAGGGCGCCGAGGTCGTCCTGCTCACCCGGCTGTGGGGCAACGACTCGCTGACCTTCACCGGTCACGAATACCGGGCGCCGCTGACCGTCGACGGCGACCTGGAACGCCTCGACTTCGCCGAGATCGCCCGGCTCTCCGCGCTGATCGTGCCGGCCGGCATGGTCGCGGACCGGCTCCGCTACACCGAGGACGTCGATCGCCCGGCACCCGCCGTGCAGTTGCTGCGCCGCGCGTTCCGGCTCCCCCACCTGGTCAAGGGCTTCATCTGCCACGGCCTGTGGCTGATGTCGACCGCCCCCGAGCTGATCGAGGACCGTTCCGTCACCTGCCACAACAACCTGGTCGGCGACGTACGCAACATGGGCGCGAACTACGTCGGCAGCGACGTGGTCGTCGACGGCGACCTGGTGACCGGTCGCACCGTCGAGCAGGCCCACGTCTTCGCCCGCACCGTCATCGACCGCATTCTCGCGACCGAGGAGATCCTGCCGTGACCCGCTTCTCGCACGTGGCCCTGAACTGCCGCCGGCTCGGCGACACCGAGGAGTTCTACACCCGGTGGTTCGGCTTCCGGCGCACCCAGCACTTCGACCTCGGCGGCAGCCAGATCGTCTTCCTGCGCTCCGGCGACGTCTACCTGGAGCTGTTCGGCCCGCGCGAGCCGGTGCAGGAGGCGGGACAGCCCACGGCCGACGGGCCGCCGGCTCCCGGGACGGTGCGCCACATCGCGTTCCAGACCGCGGACGTCGACGAGTTCGTGCGGGCGATGGGCCCCGCCGCCCGGATCACCCTGGGGCCGCTGGACTTCGACGGCTTCATCCCCGGTTGGCGCACCGTCTGGCTCGCCGACCCGGACGGCGTCGTGGTCGAGGTCAGTCAGGGCTACCGGGACCCTCAGCCGGGCCAAGGCGGTCACGGTGAGCGCTGAGCCACTCGCCACGCGCACCATGTCCGACACCGTCGGCGGGTACGTCGTGGCCGGTGACGGCAGCCGGATCCGGGTGCGCACCTTCGGCGGCGACATCGTATCGCTGCACCTGACCGACACCACGGATGCCCGGTTGCTACACAACCTGGGCTCCGAACGGGTCTCGGTCACCGGGCGGCTCGGCGACGAGCTGGTGCCGGGCCGGCTGATCTTCGCCTACGGCCCGGTGTACGTCGAGGCCGGCTCGGTGCGCCACACTCCACAGGAGATCGTGGTGGTCGGTAGCGCCACTGAGCCGTACCTGTTCGAGCGGCCCGGGTGGTGGGTCGGCCAGCTCCGGTCACTGGCCGAGTTCTACCGCCGGGCGCAGTTCGGGACGGGGCCGGCCGACTTCGCCGCCTACCGCACCGGCGTCGACCTGGCCGGGGCCCGGCTGACCGGGGACCGCCAGGAGACCGACACGCTCGCCCGCCTGGTGTACGGGATGGCGACCGCCTACCTGCTCACCGGGGACGCCGACTTCCTGGACGTGGCCGAGCGCGGCGCTGAATACCAGCAGCGGCACCTGCGGGTGGTGGATCCCGCGCGTGCCGTCACCTACTGGCAGCACGCGTTGGACGTGGGTCCCGGGCCACGCCGCGCCGTGCTTGCCTCCGAGTTCGGCGACGACGCCGGCGCCTTGGCCGCCTACGAGCAGATCTACGCGCTCGTCGGGCTGGTGCAGACCTACCGGGTCACCGGCGATCCGGCGCTGCTGGCCGATATCGAGGGCACCGTCCGGCTCTTCGAGACGGTCTACGCCGACCCCCGACGAGGTGGTTACTACTCGCATGTGGACCCGGTGGATCTGGACCCGCACGCCGCCTCGCTGGGGCCGAATCGGTCCCGGAAGAACTGGAACTCCGTCGGCGACCACGCACCCGCCTACCTGTTCAACCTCTACCTGGCGACCGGCGAGGAACGCTACCGGCGGATGCTGGAACACACCTTCGACATGATCGTGGAGCACTTCCCCGATCCGGCGGGGCTGCCGCTGGTCCGGGAACGCTTCCATGAGGACTGGACGCCGGACACCGGGTGGGGATGGCAACAGGACCACGGCGTGGTCGGCCACAACCTGAAGATCGTCTGGAATCTTCACCGGATGCAGGCGCTGGTGGGCAAGGCCGAATACCGGGCGGTTGCCGCCCGGCTCGCGGCGGACCTGCCGGCGATCGGCCGAGACCCCTACCGCGGCGGCTGGTACGACGTGCTGCACCGCCGGCCACACCGCGGCCGGCACGAGTTCGTCTGGCACGACCGCAAGGCGTGGTGGCAGCAGGAACAGGCCATCCTCGCGTACCTCAGCGGCGCCGCACACCACGGGCCGGTCGGGCCGGACGGCCTCGACCACCTGCAGCACGCGCGCGAGGCCGCGGCGTTCTACAACGCCTTCTTTCTCGATCAGGAGGCCGGCGGCGTGTATTTCGCGGTGCAGGCCGGGGGCATCCCGTATCTGCGCAGCGGCGACGAGCGCGCCAAGGGCAGCCACTCGATGAGTATGTATCACTCGGCCGAACTGGCCTATCTGGCCACCGTGTACGGCGACCTGCTGGTGCGCGGGGAACCGCTCAACCTGTGGTTCAACCCGCGACCCGACGCCCGCTTCCCGGACGGATTGCTGCGGGTGGCCCCAGATGTGCTGCCCCGGGGCCGGGTGCGGCTGGAGCGGGTGCGGATCGACGGCACCGACTTCACCGACTTCGACCCCGCGGCGCTGCTCGTGCGGCTGCCCCGCTCCGCGCACCGGCTCACCGTGCAAGCCACCCTGCGAGCGGTCGACCGTGGCCGGTGACGGGGGCCTGCGGTCGCGGCCCGGCACCGCAGGCTTCGGTGGCACCCGACTGCTGGCCGGGGGCGTGGAGTTCACCGTGCCGGCCGGCGCCGCCCGGCAGACCTCGCTGGTCCTGGTGGACCCGGACGAGGGACGCCGGCTGACCGAGGTGCCGATGCCGGACGTCCGCCACGACGGCGGCCTGCTCAGCGTCGTCGTCCTCGGGCTGGCCCCCGACCTGGTCGACTACCACTACGTCCAGGACGGCCGGGCGGTGCTCGACCCGTACGCCCGGGTGTTGCTGCGGAGCCCGGACGGCCCGGACGGATGGCGCTGCCGGATCACGCCGGGGCGTGCCCCGGCCCTGCCCGGTGCCGGCACGCCGGTGCCGGACGGTCCGGTGGCCACGGCGGCGCTGAGCACCGGTGGGTATCGGGCGCTCGCGGACCGGATCCCAGAGTTCCTCCGCGACGGCGTCCGAGCGGTGGTGCTCACCGGTGTGCTCGCCGCCGACCATCACCGCTTCGCGCCCGGCGCCGGCGGGCTCCCGGTGGGCCTGTTCGCCGCCGCCGGCCCGGGCGACCGGCCGGACGGGGAGTGCCGGGCGCTGATCCGCCACCTGCGCGATGCCGGACTGGCAGTGCTGCTCGACATCAGCTCGGCGGCGCGCATCGCGGAGGGTGACGGGTGGTTCCTGCGGGAGGCGCTGCGGTGTTGGGTGCACGACTACGGAGTGGATGGATTGCATCTGCCGGACAGTGTCGTCCCGGCCGGCCGGGAGCGGGACGTGGCCGAGGTGGTGCGGTCGGACCGGCTTCTCGCCGACCGGATGTCGCTGGGTGCCCTTCGCGACGACGACGGCCGCACCGGTGCGACAGGCCCGGCAGGCGATGACGGGGACGCCCTTGCGGAGCGTGACAACAAGTATCGCCGGTAGTGACGAAGAGACGCGGCCATGGAACGCCGACAACGTTTTGTAATCATTGCGCCTCACGCTGCCATATCGATGAACATTGTGACCGGCGAACGAGAGACAGGTACCACGATGCCCTATCACCCATGGACCGAGACGGCCCTGTTACCGGCGCGCGACGGTCTCACCCGGTTCGCGCACCAGATCATGGCCGAGATGCCCCGCGCGGACCAGCGGCGCTGGGGCGAGACGTACATACGCGGCCTGCTGCTGGGCAACGGCCGGCGTTCGGTCCGAAGCATCGCGGAGGGTGCTGACACCCCGGACGCCGTCCAGTCTCTGCAGCAGTTCGTGAACCAGAGCCCCTGGGACTGGGCCCCGGTCCGCCGCCGGACAGCCCGCTACGTCGACGAGCGCATGACCACGCACGCGTGGCTCATCCGCCCCATATACATCCCCAAGCGGGGTGGCCAGACCGCCGGTGTCGCCCGCCGCTACGTCCCCCAGACCGGCCGCACCCTCAACTGCCAGTACGGCCTGGGCCTGTTCTTATCGGACGCCGAGACGAGCGCGCCCGTCGACTGGCGGCTGGTGCTGCCTTCACCGGCCGGGACCGGGGCGCGCTCGTGGCTCCCTGGCCGCAGAGAAGCGGGCCCGAGCGAGCAGACCGAGTGGGGCCACGTGCTCGCGATGGCCGACGACGTGGCGGCGGCGGTACCAGTGCGTCCACTGCTGGTCGGGCTGCGGCACGTCACCGGCGTGGAACGACTGCTACAGGGCTTGCGGCAGCGCGGCCTGCCGTTCGTCGTCGAAGTCAACGGCAGCATGCCGGTGCTCCGCCAGCAGGCCCAGCCGTCGCTCCCGGGCGGGGCGAGGCTCGGGCTGACCCAGATCCGCTCGCTGGTGCAGGAGACGACCGCGCGCCGGCAACCGATCATGTGGCGGCAACTGCACGACGCCGCCCTGCGCCGCTCGTATGTCACCACGGTGCCGGTCCGGCTGCCGGGCACCGTGGCCGGCTCCGGCGGCGGGGTCGACTGCCTGCTCGTGGCCGTCTGGTCAGCGGCGGCATCGGGCGCGGCCAACTTCTGGCTGACCGGCCTGCCGGAGTCGCAGGTGGGTCACGTGCTCACCCTGGCCCAGCTCGCCGCGCGCCGCGAGCGGGATGTCGACACCCTGAGCGAAGGGTACGGCCTGCTGGACTTCGAGGGCCGCTCGTCGCGCGGCTGGCACCACCACATGACGCTCGTGTCGGCCGCCTACGCCTTCGCCCAGCTGGAGATCCGCTCCCAGCAGCAGGAGCAGCAGGCCGGCTGAGCGCGGGCGCCCGGGCGCCCGGGCGCCGCGACCGGACCGGACCGGCAAACGCCGGTCGCGGCGTCCGAGGCCAGCTCATCCGAAGGACAAGACCGTCCGGTGCTGCACCAGCTCGCCGGCCGGCGGCGTGCTGCCGGCCGGCCGGGTGGCCAGCCAGACGACGTCTCGGGCCGCCTCGTCCGGGCTCTGCGCCGACGACATGTCATCGAACCAGGGGCGGGAGGCATCGGTGTCGACCAGGCCGGGACACACCGCGCCGACGTAGACGTCGCGCCCGGGCCGGTCGCGCTCCACCATCCGAGCGGCCACCCGGGCCGACGCCACCTGGCCGACCTTCGACGGAATGTTGATCCAGCCCGGCCAGCCCCGGGCGTCGGCCTCGCCCTTCTGCACCAGGCGGACGTATTCGTCCATCACGTCTTCGACGTCCTCCAGGCTCATCCGGTCGGTGTCGAAGGCGCTCCACAGCGGTCTGGGCAGGTGCCGCCGCGAGCCGAACGCGCTGGCCACCACGAGCAGCCGGGCGTGCTCGTTGAGGATCGGCAGGAAGTGGTGGAGCATGCGATATGTGCCGTGGTTGTTGGTGTCCACGAACTCGGCCACCTGCTCGGCAGGGGGCAGGTCCCGCGAGATCCGGGCCGCGGCATTGGAGATCAGCACGTCCAGCCCGCCGTGCCGCTCGCGAATCATGTCGGCCGCCGCCGCGACGCTGGCCTCCACCGTCACGTCCAGCGGGTGCAGCCGCGGGGCGAGACCCTCGGCACGCAACAGCTCCACCGCCTGCTCACCACGCGCCGGGTCGCGAGCCGTCAGGTAGACCTGCGCCTCGGGCCCCAACTCCCGGCACAGCCCTCGCACCAGGGCCAGGCCCAGCCCTTGATTGCCGCCCGTCACCAACGCGACTGCCATCTGCCGTTCTCTCCCATCGCGCCGCCACATCCGTCTCTTCCACGGTAGACGGCGCACGATTACTCCGAGGTAACCGCGACGGCACCGGCCTGCTCCCCCTGGGCCTGCAGCACGTCCGATCCGTGCTGCTCGGCCCAGCGAGACAGCATCTCCACCGGCTCGACCAGGGTCTGCCCCAGCGGGGTCAGCTCGTATTGCGCGATTGACGGCTGCTCGGGCAAGGCCGAGCGTCCGACCAATCCGTGCCGCTGCAGTCGCCGCATCGTCTGGGCGAGCACCTTGGACGACACGCCACCGATCAGCGCCTTCAACTCGTTGTGCCGCCGGGGACCCTGACTGAGCCCGTAGATGACCACTACGGACCACTTGTCCGCCACCAGCTCGATAGCCAGCCGTGCCGGGCAGTCCGCCAGGAAGACGTCGCCCGGCCGCATGAATACGCCCACGCAGGCATAGTACCCGCAGCCCGAGAGAAGCGTGTTGCCAAAGTCACTCTCCGGAGTGGAGGTGGGCCCGCCCCGGCCATGCTTGGTCGGGCAGCGGTCGTGCCGTAGACCCGGCGCAGCATCGAGTCGATATTCACAAAGGTCAGCACGCCGGCGCCGGCCAGGTGACCGAGGCGTTGTTGGTGACCCGCGCGGTGGACAGCACGCTGCCGACGGGGTGTCGCCCTGGGCGCCGGGAGACGGCATGCGGACGATCCCGCGCCACCTATTGCGTGATCCATGCGTGATCGACGGTCCTGGCGTGGGTCAAACCTGCCTGGCACTGGCCGACAGGAACCCGGGTCTGGCAACGCCATTAATAGTGCTTTGTTAAGTTGTTCTGGTGTGTCGCTTGTAGGGCTATTTGGGTTGTGTTTGGCGTCCCAGACGCGGGCGGCGGAGGTTGTGAACACCGCGATCGGGACGGCCTTGACCGGTCGTCGGCTTTGACCGTCGATCACTAATCTCGGTGCCGTGGAATGAATTTTTTCCATACCTTGAACCCCATCTCTTGAGTGATATAGAGGATTCGACACCTGTCTTTTGCTGACGTCATTGAGTAATCTCTTCCTAATCGGCAACTATTGATCTCTCGTCGTGGGCGAGTGGACGAACGAGTGCCGATCGGAGGGAGGGGGAGAGTGAATCTCCCGAGGAAAGTGGCTGTGGTGGGCGCTGCCGCGACGCTGCTCCTGACGGCCGCCACGCCGGCCGTGGCGGCCGAACCGGAGGGCGTCATCCGTAGTGCCGGCGGCGCCACGGCTGTCGTCGACAGCTACATCGTGGTGTTCAAGGAGAGCGCGGTGAGCCGGGCGCAGGTCGGCGCCACGGCCAGCAGACTGGCTGGCCAGCACGGTGGAGCGATCGCTCGGACCTACGCCACGGCACTACGCGGCTTCGAGATCACGGCCGGCGCAAAGACGGCGGCCAGGATCGCCGCGCACCCCGACGTCGCGTACGTCGAGCAGAACCACACGGTCCGGATCTCCGGCACTCAGCCGAACCCCCCGTCCTGGGGTCTGGACCGGGTCGACCAGCGCAACCTGCCGGTCGACAGCTCGTACACCTATCCGAACACGGCGACCAACGTGCACGCGTACATCATCGACACCGGCATCCTGTTCTCCCACAACGACTTCGGCGGCCGGGCCACCAGCGGCTACGACGCGGTCGACGGCGGCTCCGCCGACGACTGCAACGGGCACGGCACGCACGTCGCCGGCACCGTCGGCGGTTCCTCCTACGGCCTGGCCAAGGGCGTGCAACTGGTCGGCGTACGGGTGCTCAACTGCTCCGGCAGCGGCACCAACGCCGGTGTGATCGGCGGCGTCGACTGGGTCACCGCGAACGCGATCAAGCCGGCCGTGGCGAACATGAGCCTCGGCGGTGGTGCGAACGCGTCGCTCGACACGGCGGTCCGCAATTCGATCAACTCGGGCGTCACCTACGGTCTCGCCGCGGGCAACGACAACGGCGCCAACGCCTGCAACACCTCGCCGGCCCGGACGACGGAGGCGATCACGGTCGGCTCGACCACCAGCACCGACGCCCGGTCGTCATTCTCCAACATCGGTACCTGCCTGGACATCTTCGCGCCCGGCTCGTCGATCACGTCGGCCTGGTACACCAACAACACCGCGACCAACACGATCAGCGGCACCTCGATGGCCACCCCGCACGTGGTCGGCGCCGCAGCCCTGGTCGCCTCCGCCAACCCCACCTGGACCCCCCAGCAGGTCCGGGACTACCTGGTGAACAACGCGACAAACAACGTGGTGACCAACCCCGGCACCAATTCCCCGAACAAGCTGCTCTACGTGGTCAACGACGGCACTCCACCGGCCAACGACTTCTCCGTCGGGGTGTCGCCGACGGCCGGGTCGACCGCGCCGGGCGGCTCGGTCAGTGCCACCGTGAGCACCGCGACCACCAGCGGCTCGGCGCAGTCGGTGAGCCTGTCGGCGAGCGGGCTGCCGAGTGGCGCCACCGCCTCGTTCAGTCCAGCCACTGTCACCTCGGGCGGCTCGTCCGTGCTCACCATCGCCACCTCGGCGAGCACTCCGTCCGGCACCTACAGCGTCAGCGTCACCGGTACGGGTACCGCGGGTGCGCGCAGCGCCACGTACTCGTTGACGGTGACCGGCTCGGGTGGCGGCGGCTGCTCGGGCACCAACGGCACCGATGTGGCGATTCCGGACAGCAACACGGCGGTGACCAGCGGTATTGTCATCGCCGGCTGCGACCGTAACGCCTCCTCGGCGTCCACGATCGCGGTCAATATCGTGCACACCTTCCGTGGTGACCTGATCATCGACCTGGTGGCACCGGACGGTACGGCCTACCGGCTGAAGAACCAGGGCTTCTTCGACGGTGCCGACAACGTCATCGCCACCTACACCGCGAATCTCTCCTCCGAAACGGCGAACGGCACGTGGCTGCTTCGAGTGCGTGACGTCTATTCCGGTGACACCGGCTACATCAACACCTGGACCCTGACGCTCTGAGACGTGACAAAGGGCCCTTTCCGCTCCGATTTCCGGTGGCGGGAAGGGCCCTTTCCGTAGGTCAGTTGGTGTCGACGATCATTCCGGCGGCGATGGTGCGGTTGGTGGTTTCGTCGATGAGGATGAAACCGCCGGTGGTGCGGTTACGCCGGTATTCGTCGGCGAGGAGCGGGACGGTCGTACGCAGGCGGACACGGCCGATTTCGTTGAGTCCGAGTTCGGTGGCGGCCTCGTCACGATGCAGCGAGTTCACCTCGAGCCGGTAGTGTAGTTCGCGGACCACGGTCCGGGCGGTGCGGGTGGTGTGCTTGATGGCGTACATCGCGCCGGGGCGCAGCGGGGTGCTCTCGTCCATCCAGCAGATCATCGCCTCGATGTCCTGCGCGACCGCCGGGCCGTTGTTCGGCCGGCAGATCAGGTCCCCCCGGGAAATGTCGATCTCGTCGGTCAGCCGGATCGTGACGGACATCGGCGGATACGCCTCGGTGACCGGTCCGTCCGCCGTCTCGATCCCCGCCACCCGGGAGGTGAGCCCGGAGGGGAGAACCAGAACCTCGTCCCCCGGCTTCAACACACCCGAAGCGACCTGCCCGGCGTAACCCCGGTAGTCGGTGATCGTGGTCGACTGCGGGCGGATCACATACTGCACCGGGAACCGGACGTCGACCAGGTTCCGGTCGGAGGCGATGTGCACCCGCTCCAGGTGGTGCAGCAGCGACGGGCCCTCGTACCACGGAGTGTGCTCCGAGCGCGTCACGATGTTGTCGCCGTGCAACGCCGAGACCGGGACGACGGCGAGATCCGGCACCTCCAACTTCGCCGCGAACGCCGTGAACTCATCCGAGATCCGCTCGAACACCTCCTGCGACCAGTCCACCAGGTCCATCTTGTTCACACACAACACCAGGTGCGGCACCCGCAGCAACGAACACAGGAACGCGTGCCGGCGGGACTGTTCGACCAGACCCTTACGGGCGTCGACCAGGATCAACGCCAGGTCGGCGGTGGAGGCACCGGTGACCATGTTCCGGGTGTACTGGGTGTGGCCCGGTGTGTCGGCGATGATGAACTTCCGCCGGGGTGTGGCGAAATACCGGTACGCCACGTCGATCGTGATGCCCTGCTCCCGCTCCGCCCGCAGGCCGTCGGTCAGCAACGCCAGATTCGTGTACTCGTCGCCCCGGGCCGCACTGACCGCCTCCACCGCCGCCAACTGGTCGGTGAACAACGACTTCGTGTCGTAGAGCAATCGGCCGATCAGCGTGGACTTACCGTCGTCGACGCTGCCCGCCGTCGCGAACCGCAACAGGTCCATCGCCCGCCCCTCGGGCGCCGCGCCCTCGGCCACCGGAACCGCGGTGCTGCTCATCAGAAGTAGCCTTCCCGTTTGCGGTCTTCCATCGCGGCCTCACTCACCCGGTCGTCACCCCGGGTCGCCCCGCGCTCGGTGATCCGGGTCGCCGCGACCTCCTCGATCACCAGGTCCACCGTGTCCGCCTCGGACAGCACCGCCGCCGTGCACGAGGCGTCACCGACGGTCCGGTACCGCACCCGCGCCTTGAACGGCTCCTCCGACCCTCGGGGCGCGATGAACTCGTTCACCGCGTAGAGCATCCCGTCGCGTTCGATCACCGTACGTTCGTGGGCGAAGTAGATCGACGGTAGAGCCAACCGCTGTCGGGCGATGTAGTGCCAGATGTCGAGCTCGGTCCAGTTCGACAACGGGAACACCCGGATCGACTCACCCCGGTGGTGGCGTCCGTTGTACAACGACCACAACTCCGGCCGCTGGTTCTTCGGATCCCACTGACCGAAGTCGTCCCGGAAGCTGAACATCCGCTCCTTGGCCCGGGCCTTCTCCTCGTCCCGCCGCGCCCCACCGAACGCCGCGTCGAACCGGTACTTCTCCAGCGCGGCCAACAACACCGGCGTCTGGATGCGGTTGCGCGTCCCGTCAGCGGGCTCGCGGACCAGGCCCGCCTCCAGCGCCTCCGGCACGCTCGCCACCACCAACTGCAGGCCGAGCTCCGCCACCTGCTGGTCCCGGTAGTCCAACACCTCGTCGAAGTTGTGCCCGGTGTCGACGTGCAGCACCGGGAACGGGATCTGGGCCGGTGCGAACGCCTTCTGCGCCAACCGCAGCATGACTATCGAGTCCTTGCCACCCGAGAACAGCAGCACCGGGCGTTCCAGCTCGGCCACCACCTCGCGTATGACGAAGATGCTCTCCGCCTCGAGCGCGTCCAGATGCGACACCTGGTACGCCGCCGGAGTGGTCATGTCCACCGTATCCATCGGGGGTCAGCCGGCTGCCGTTGCCGGCGTGCGGGTCAGGTGTTGCCGCAGCGCGGCGAGGAGCGGGGTGGCCAGTTCCGGCTGGCACACGACCAGATCCGGCAGCCGCGGATCTGCCTCGTTGTAGCTCAACGCTGATCCATCGATGCGGGAAGCGTGCAGTCCCGTGGCCGTCGCCACCGCCACCGGCGCCGCCGAATCCCACTCGTACTGACCGCCCGCGTGCACGTACGCGTCGACCTCGCCACTGATCACCGCGGCGATCTTCGCCCCCGCCGACCCCATCGGGACCAACTCCGCCCCGACCTGGGCCGCCAACTCGGTCAGGAACGCCGGCGGCCGACTCCGACTCGCCGCCAACCGGATCGTCCGACCGCTGAGCGTCGTCGGCGGGGGTGGGGGTGTCTCGGTGCCGAGGGTACGGTGCTGGGCCGGCAGGGCGATGGCCCCCGCGACGAGGCGGTGCTCCGTCGCCGCGTTCCGTTGCCAGAGTGCGACATGCACCGCCCAGTCCGTCCGGCCCGGCTCGGAGAACTCGCGGGTCCCATCCAACGGGTCGATGATCCATACCCGGTTGGCGGCCAGCCGCTCCGGCGGGGGGCCGGCCGCATCCGTGGCCCAGGCCTGCCGTGCGCCGTCGTCCTCCTCCGAGAGCACGGCGTCGGCGCTTCTGCACCGGGCCAGTTCATCGCGCAGCAGTTGGTGCGACGCCCGGTCACCCGCGCGCTTCAACGCGACCGGGTCGGCGTGACCGTGTTCGGCGCGGACGCGCAGCAGCAACCGGCCGGCCCGCTCGGCCAGCCAGGCGGCGAACGCGCCATCCGACGCGGGGGCTTCGGACCTGGGGGGTTCCAGCACGTTCATCGACGAGCACCTCCGGTAGACGCGTGGACCGTGCCGTTCACTGGACGGCACGCCGACTGAAGCTTCGTACGCTGGTGACCGTGACCATCGCGGCCACCCCGGTCAGGACCAGCAGACAGACCCAGGCCGGTATGTGCGCGACGCCGGGCAACATGGCACCGCGTACGCCCTCGGAGACGTAGGTCATCGGGTTGAGGGCGGTGACCGTCTGGAACCAGGGCATCGAGGAGAGCCGTGGCCACGGGTAGTGGATGCAACCGGTCCAGATGATCGGGGTCACGACCAGCGAGAACGTGATGTTGATCCGTTGGATGGGCAGAATCGTCGCCAATGTCATGCCGATGCCGCCCCCGATCCATCCGCCGAGCAGGACCGTCAGCAGGACCATCGGCAGTCGTCCGGGCTGCCAGGGTGCCGAGCCGACCATCAGCGCGCCCAGCGGGTAGATGAGGGCTGCGGCGATGAGCCCGCGCAGCATCGCGACCACGAGCTTGCCGACGGCGACCAGGTTCGTCGACAGCGGGGCGAGAAGCCGGTCCTCGATCTCCCGGGTGAAGCCGAACTCCTTCACCAGTGGCAGCGCGACGCTCTGCAACGCGGTGGTGAGCGCGGCGAGCGCGATGATGCCGGGCAGGAACAGGTCGGCGAAGTTCCCGGCGACGACGCCCTGCCCGCCGAGCACCTTGACGAAGACGAAGAGCATGAACAGCGGGGTGAGGCCGACCTGGACCAGGATGACCCAGAGTTCCTTACCGGTGACCAGCAGGTCCCGGCGCAGGATGGCCAGGAAGACCCGGTGCGCGCTGGGTCTCGGACGTGTCGCCGTGGTGCTCGTCGCCGCTGCCGGCGGAGCGTCGAGGTCGGTCACCGTGGGTCCCTTCCGGTCAGTCCGATGAAGACGTCTTCGAGGCTTGGCTCGGCGATGTGGACGTCGGTGAGGGTCGCCGACCGTGTGGTCACGATGGCGAGCGCCGGCCCGAGCACGGTGGCCGGGTCGGTGGCGAGATGCAGCCGGATCCGGACGCGCTGACGCCCGCCGGGGTCGGGGGTGAGCGTGGCGACCGCCCGTTCCCGGCGGGCCAGTGCGGCCAGTGCGGCGGCCGGCGTACCCGCGCCGAACCCCGCGCCGCCCCCGAGGCCGAGGCCGAGGCCGGAGCGGAGGTTGGCGGCGCCACCGCCGGGCGGTGCGGCCGCGGCGAGCCGTTCACCCTTGCGTACGCCGGCGACCTCGGAAAGCGCCCGCAACAGCTCGTCCGGTTCGTCATGCGCGGCCGGGGTGACCGTCAGGTCGAGGATCGAACGTCCGGCGAGCCCTCTGACCAGGTTGCCCGGCGTGTCCAGGGTGAGCAGCCGGCCCTGGTCGACGATGCCGACCCGGTCGATCAGGGCAGCGGCCGCGTTCATCTGGTGCGTGGTCAGCACGACCGTCACGCCACGCCCGCGCATCTCACGGATTTGGCTCCAGATCGTTCGGCGGGACTGCGGGTCGAGCCCGTTGGTGGGCTCGTCGAGGAAGAGCACCGCCGGTTCGTGGATCAGTGCCCGGGCGATCATGAGCCGTTGCGCCATGCCGCCCGAGTACGCCTCGATCCGCTTGTCCGCCCGATCCGTCAGGCCGAAACGGTCCAGCAGCGCATCGGCCCGGGCGTTGCGTACGGCGCGGCCGACACCGTGGTACGCGGCGTGGTACAGCAGGTTCTGTCGTGGCGTCAGCGAGCGGTCCAGGTTGTTGTGCTGGGGTACGACGGCCAACTGGGCACGGGCCGCGACCGGGTCGCCGACCACGTCGACCCCGCCGACCAACGCCCGGCCCGCGGACGCCCGCAGCCGGGTGGTGAGGATGCCGATGGTGGTCGACTTGCCGGCACCGTTCGGTCCCAGCAGCCCGAAGATCTCGCCGGGGGCCACGGTGAAGGACAGCCCGTCCACGGCTGGGGTCGTGCTCCCGGGATAGCGTTTGACGAGGTCGGAGACCTCGACCGCGGCCGGGCCGCCACCACTGCTGGGCATCTGCTGCTCCCTGTCCTGAGTTGTCGGGTGGATGGGCGCCGGTCGGGTCAGCCGCCGGTTCGGGCGTGTGTGTCGAAGAAACGCCAGATGGTCTCGGTCGCGTCCAGTGCGGTCGCGGGTGGATCCAGGCCGAGGAGGCGTTGCGCCTCCGGTCTGGGGCCGGCGGCGCCGGGCCACTGATGGCCGGCGTCGTCGACGGTGACCAACTCGACAGCGCGTCCCCCGGGGCAGGTGGCGGTCGAGGTGCTGACCAGGCCCGAGGCGGTGGTCACCGGCGCGTCGCATCCGTCGGTCTTCCGCCACTGGCCGAGCAGGTCGGGGATGGGCGGGCCGTCGATCTTGACCGGATTGCGTCCGGTCCCGTCGTTGTCCCGTTTGCCCGGACCACCGTCGAGCGGCACTGTCTGGTCCGCCGTCCCGTGGATGTGGATCACGGAGGTCGGTGCGGGGGATGGGCAGGGGCCGAGTTGGGTCGCCGCCACCGGTCCGATCGCGGCGAACAGCTTCGTGTCGCACGCCAGGCGGTATGCGAGCATCCCGCCGTTGGAGATCCCGGTGGCGTAGACCCGGGCGCGGTCCACCGGAAGCTGGTCGGCCACGGTGGAGACCAGCTGCTGGATGAAGGCCACGTCGTCCACGCCGTCGCGGGCCGGCGGGCCGCAGCAGTCCGGGCTCACCGCCCAGGAACGGCTCAACCCGTCGGGGTACGCGACGACAAAGCCCTCTCGGTCCGCCATCGCGTTCCAGCCGTACGCGGTTTCGGCCTGACTGCCCGTGCCCAGCGCGCCGTGCAGCATGACCACCAACGGAACTCCGGTCGACCGGGCGAGGTTCGCCGGTAGGTAGAGGCGGAAGCCGCGCTCCTGCCCGTCAATCACGAGGGTGTGCGTCGAGGTGCCGCTCGGCATGGTGGACACCGGCCCGACGTCGTGCGGCTTCGGGTCGTCCCGGAACATCCCGCAACCGGCCAGCAGGGTGAGCGCTCCGACGAGCGGCAGGACCGCGAGCAGGTGTCGCCACCGGCCATACCGAACCAAGCGGCTAGTCCAAGATCTACTAATTTGCGTCATATTCGCACCCTGGCATAGGGATGTTCGGGATTTGTAAGGATTTGTACTGGATGGTGTATCCGTGCGGTCGGCCCCGCCCGTGGCTGCCCACGACGCACGGGCGGGGCCAACCGGCTAACAGTGCTGCACACTGAGCCGGATCAGTTCCCAGCCGCCCTCGGGAACGTCGTCGGCGGGGTCCGTACGCAGGTTCATCGGATTGGCCATGCCCAGGTAGAGGGTCGACCCGTCGGCGACCATGTTGCGGATCCCGTAGTTCAGGTAGTTGCCGAGCCCGCTGTTGTCCACCACGGTGGCCGGCTTGCTGGTCGAGTCGAACACGAAGAGGTCGCCGCCGTAGACCGGTGCCGGCGGGGGGTCGTCGGCCAACACGGAGGCGTCGCCGAGCTCGGCCGCGGCCGGACCGGTGACACCCAACAGCCGGGCGGTCTCCTGGCCCAGGTCCTTGGAGATGTAGCTCCAGTCCATGGTGCCCACGTAGAGTTTCCCGCCGGCTACCACCATCTTCCAGGTGTAGTTGTTGTACGGGTTACCCATGCCAGACGGGCCGTACAGCGGGGTGTAGCCGGTCGAGGCGGCGGCCCACAGGCCCGCGCCGCCGTTGCCCGCCGGGTCGTAGGCGGGCAACTGGGGTGCGCCGTACAACAGGTCCACCCGCTGGTGGCTGCCGCCGAAGCTCTTACCTCGGAAGATGCTGATCGCCCGCTGCGTGCTGCGTACCGTGGCGCGCAGCGCGGTCTCGTCCGCCGGTGGGTAGGTCGCGATGTGCACGGTGGTCGCCTTCATCGGCACGTGCATCGTGCCCCAGTAGAGATAGCCGTTGAAGGAGGCCAGCCCACCCAGGGCGTAGGTGCGGGCCACCACCGGCTCGGGCTCGTACCCGTCGACCGACCAGACCTGGGTCCAGCTGTCGGCGTCGGCCGGCGTGAGGCCGCGTTCCCCCTGCGACAGCTTCGGGCTCATCCACACCCCGGCGACCCCGGACAGCGGCTCGTCGGTCGTGCCGGGCACGGCCGCCGCCAGGGCGTCGTCACCGGAACCCGTCCAGGTCGTCACGAAGATCCGCCCGTCGTGCACGGTGAGATCCGCGGCCTGGGCCGGCAGGTTCGCGACCTCGACGAAACTGAACGGGTTGCTCCGGGAGCCGGTCCACCGCAGCACGTGCCCCCGGTTGCCGCCGTTCGCGCCCACCCCGACACCCGCGTAGAGCGCGCCGTCGGCCACCACGAAGTGGCGGATGTTGCCGTACGCCAGCAGGTTCACCGACCCGAGGAAGGCGCCGGTGCCGGTGTCGAAGGCGAACAGGTTGATGCTCTCGCCCAGGGCGGGCCCACCCAGGAACGCCACCCCCTGATGGGTGCCGGCGGCCCGGATTCCGGCAGTCGTGCTCAGCCGGTTGGCGTCGGTGGTGGAGGCGTTCTTCACCGCGTCGGTCTTCTCCGTCAACTGCCGCGAACGTTTGTCGTATGTGTACAGCCGGGGCGGGCGATGGTCGCCAAGAGTGGCGGGCAGGGTCGGGTTGCGTTTCGCGATCTGGCTCTCGCCGTACTCGCACACCCAGTCGTCATTCAGGTTCGGCGTCGTGTTGCGCAGGTTGCGCCCGCTGGTCAGGCAGTTGACGTTCGCTCCGGTGCCGAACCACAGGCTCTGCGCGGTCTGGGTCATGCCCCACAGGTAGGACTGGTTCACCTTCGACTGACCGGTGGCGCACGGAGGACCGGCTGGATAGGCCACACCGACACCGGCGAAGCACTCGTCCGGGGTGCCCTTCCCGATCAGCTTCCGCTCGTACCTCGGCTGATGTCCGGCCGCACCCGGCGCATCCGCCTCGATCGCCGCGGCGGCCGACGCCGGTGCCGCGAGCACGAACAGCAGTCCCAGTACGGCGGCCGCGGCGAGCGGTCGCCGGCCCGACATCCGGAATGGTTTCACAAATGGTTCCTCTCGTTCGACGAAGTCATGACGATTGGTGGGGCACTGTTGCGGGTCAGGCCGCGGCGACCTCGCGGGACCGAGCGGGACCGACCACCCGTCCGGCGACCCGCTGTGCCCAGTCCGCCCCGTCCTCGAACTCCAGGAACCGGGCCAACAGGCCGAGCTGCCCGACCGGGTCGGCGACCAGGTCCTCGTAGCTCATCCGGTGCAGATGTCGCGGAGGCAGGTCGGTGAGCGCCTGCTCGGCCTGGCTGGTCAGGAACGCGCTCAGACCGAGATAGCGGCGCAGGTCCTGACCCCGATCCCGGAGCAGGTCGGCGGTGAGGCGGTCCGGCAGGTACCGTTCCAGATCCTCGGGCACCGACTGGCCGGGCTCGATCCGGAACGGATCCAGCCCGCACCGGCCGAGGAACTCCACCCGCAGCTGGATCAGCTGGAACGACGAGTGCCGGCTCATCGAGCGGGCGGTCGCCTCCCGGTCGCGGGTCAGGTACACCACCTTCGCCTCGGGAAATGCCCGCAACAGGTACGGAGCGACATGGCTCGACCCGCCGGAACGCTCGACCCAGCGCCGCTTGCCGGTCACCGCGGCCAGTAAGTCGAGGAACATCCGGTGGTGATCGCCGACCGACTGCGTCGGGAAGTCCGGCACCCGCTCGGCGAGTTGGTCGAAGAGCCGGTCCGGGTCGGCGGTCAGCTTCGACAGGGTGATGGCGAGGATCCGCGGCAGCTCGGTCATCCGGTCCGCCCACCGACCGGTCAGCGGATAGCGCACCTCCTTCGGCGGCAACCCGATCCGGAAGAGGGTGGCGAGCTCCGCCTTGGGGCTGCTCAGCACCGCCCAGTACGCGGCCCCGGTAAGGACCTCGGAACTGCGCGCCCAGGGTGCGACGGACATGAAGAACTCCTGCGCCGAGAGCGTCTCGGGCTGCTCCGCGATCAGGTCCGAGAGCAGCGTCGAGCCGCACCGGCCGTTGCTGATGATGATCGACCTGCCGGGGACCGGGGTGTCCATCCGAGGACCTCCTGCACGATGGGTTGTCACGGGGCGGTGGCCACCTCGGCCACCTCAACGGAGCACTCCTCGCGGAGCCAGGCCAGGACGAGCCGGCGGACCGCCTCCGGCCGGTCGACCAGGACTGTGTGTTTCTCGCCGGGTAGGACCACGGACCGCGTCTGCGGTAGCAGCCGGACCACGGCCGGTGCCAGCTCGACGACAGCGGAGTTCGCGCCGTAGAGGCAGAGCACCGGTACGCCGATCGCGCTGATCTGCGCGGAACTGGGCAGGGCACTGGCCGGCAGGTCCCTGGCCAGCGTGGTCGTCGCGAGCATCTCGCCGGTGGCCCGTGCCCGGCGGGCCACCCGTTCCCCCCGACCAGCGCTGATCTGTGCCAACGCCTCCGGCCGGGGCAGGAGGTCGGTGGCCCGGTCCAGCCGGCGCGCGACCCGAGCCATCCAGGCCCTGGTCGGTGGTGACGATTCGATCGCCGCGACGGAGGCGACCCGGTCCGGGTGGCGGATCGCGTAGCCGAACGCGATGGTGCCGCCGAACGAGTTGCCGAGCAGGTGCACCGGATCGGTGACGTCGAGTTCGGTCAGCATCGCCGACAGGTCGTCGACGAAGTCGTCGAGGGCGTAGCCGGTGGGCGGGCGCTGGCTGTGGCCGTGCCCCCGCAGGTCGTACATCAGGACCCGCAGCCCGGCATCGGCCAGGGGTTTGGCCAGCGTGAAATACCAGCTCGCGAGGCTGTCGGAGGCCATCCCGTGGATCATCACCAGGGTGGCCGGTCGATCACCCCGCCCGGCGTTGCCCCCGCCCGGCCCGTCGGCCGGTGGATCGAGGCGCTCGATGTGCACCTCGATCCCGTTGGCCCGGATCATCGTCACGAGTGGACCGCCTCGACGACGGTGGGGCTGGCGCCGGTCGGCACGTCCCGGCCGGACCCGTCCGCGTCGAGGGAGCGGGCGATGTGCTCGACCAACTGCCCGACCCGCAACTCACCAACGGTCTCCAGGTCCAGCTTGGCGACGAAATGCGCGAAGTTGACGGTGTTGCCGTACCGGGCCTGCAGCCGGCCGGCGAGGGAGACGACGTCGATGCTCTCCATGCCGAGGTCGTCGCGGAAGGTGGTGTCCATGGTGATGGGTTCATCGGCGGCGAAGTCCCCGAGGACCGCGTAGATGATCTCCGTGAGTTCGGCGAGGATGTCGGCGTGCGAGGCGGCCATGGGGCGTACTCCTTCGAATGGTCGGGAATGGGTGCCGGTCACGGTTGATCAGCCACCGCCCCGGTCCGCGGGCCCCAGGTCCAGGCGACGACGTACCGTCGGGGCGTCAGGTCGTCAGGGTTGCCGACCTCGCGGTGCTCAACCAGGTAGTTCCGCTCGTCGATCTGGACGGTCAGCACCGTGTCCGTGGCGCTCTGCACGGCGAAGCGGCGAGGGCGCCCGTCGAGTCCGGTTCCCTCCGCCTTGCCGACCGCCTCCTTGGCCGCCCAGAACCGGGTGAACCACCGCCGCCGGCCCTCGGCGTCGCCGCCGAGCGAGTCCAGCAGGGCCGTCTCCGCATCGGACAGGGCGAAGTGCACGGTGCTCTCGGGGTGGTCGGTGATCTCGGCGACGTCGATGCCGACGCCCGGCGCGTCGGGTGGCGACGCCGGATCGCGGGGTTTCGCGATGGCAACCCCGATCTCGGCGCAGTGCGCCAGCGAGACGTCGCAGTCGCGCAGGTCACGGCCCGGACGTCCGTGGACCCGGGGCCGCCCGCTCGGATCGTTGCCCACCGTTAGCTCGATCGGGTAGATGTCGCTGTGGCCGTCCTCCCACAACCGGAACCGGACGGCGTCCTTCGCCGCGATCCGGCCCAGCAGCCACTGTTTGCGCGATCGGGCCGGTTGCCGCTCGTAGTCCGCGTACGCGGCCGAGCCCAGGATGCCGCGGGCGGCCATGCCCTGGGTGACCAGGTCGGTCCAGCAGTCGAAGGCCATCGTCCAGCCCTCGGGTTGGATCAGCGACATCGGATGCCGCTCGGGGAACCGTTCCGCCGGCCGCGCCTGCGGATGGCTGTCAAAGCGTCGGTCCACCGCGCCGTCGATCTGTGCCCACACCCGGTCGCCGACCACCAGTTGGGTGTCCGCGACGAGTTGTGCGTCGTCGATCGAGCGCACCCGGGCGACACACTCGAAGGCCGTACCGGGTGCCGGCGGGGGACCGAAGTACCGGATGTGGCCCAGGCCCACGGGCAACGCCACGGTACGGAACGGCTGGGTGGTGATGAGCCAGTTGCCGATCAGCTGCAGCGCGTTGTCCAGCAGCGCCCCCGGCGGCACGGGTGCGGTGACCACTCCCCGCACGTGCATGTCGCCGAGGGCGTGTACGGCGGTGACACCCTGGAACTGCGGGCCGTGGAACATCAGCCGCTCGGCGTACATCTCCTCGGCGCTGATCCGGGGCGGCCGTTCGGTCGCGGGATCGTGCCGCCACACCTCGGGCGCGTCCGCCGGATAGTCCGCGGCGAGTTCCACGGTCGACCGGGCGTACGGGCCGAAGGTGACCGAGACCAGGCCGTCACCGGACGGCTTCACCGTGATCTCGACGTCCTGCGCCGGCTCGGCGATCAGCCAACGGTTGAACCTGGCGTCGCGTACGGCCACCGCCCGCATGCCCGGCACGGCCTGCTCCGCCGCGTCGACCATGTGCTGGACCAGGGTGGTCGCCGGCACCACCGGCCACCGGTCCTCCACGTTCGGCCAGTCCGGTGGTTGGACGAAGAAGCAGTGATCCCGCAGGTACGGCATGGTCTCGACGGAGACTCGCAACGTGATCCGCCGGGCCGTGCCCGCGTTGCCGTTGCCGTTGCCGTTGCCGTTGCCGTTGCCGTTGCCTGCGCCGACGACGACGGCGGCGTCGGTGGGTGTCACGGGCGGGACGCTCGGAGGTGGCGTGACACCTCCCAGCGGCGCCACCGGTGCCGCCGGCCGGTGTGGTCGGAGCGCGGGTGCGGCGGCGTCCAGCACGCTGACCGCGTCCCGGGCCGTGTCCTGCAACAGTGCGGCGAGTTCCGCCGCCGCGCTGGACCGTCCGGCCAGGCGGTGCAGTGCGGCCAGCGCCGTCGCCGGGTTACCGCCGGTGCCCGCCGGCTCCGGCTCGCGCGTCCCGGCCGGCGCCGACGCGTCGACCGGGGCGCCCGCACCGTGAGCCGGCGGACCGGCGGACAGGTGGCCCGGCCGGGTGTCGTTCACGGACACGCCGAGCAGACCGGCGGCTCCCGCCCCGAGCCTGACCAGTGGTCCACCCAGGTCCAGCGGAATCGACGGGCCACGACGTACCGGTTTCCCAGTCGTCTTCGCCGGTGCTGGCGGATCGAGCGCGCTCAGGTTCGGGCTGCCGCCCTCCACCCAGAGCGCGGTGGCGACCCGGCGGAGCTGGTCCAGCCCGCTGCGGTGCTTCACGTTGACCGGCATCGCGAGGTGGTCACGCCCGCGCAGGTTGTCGCTGATCAACGAGGCGAGTTGTCCGGCGCCGAGTTGGAGGAAGACCCGCACGCCGGCGTCGTACATCGCGCCCACCGTCTGACGGAACCAGACCGGCTCCATCATGTGCCGGACAAACAGCGCGTTGACCTGTGCCTCGTCGGCGGGGAACGGTGCCGCCAGGGTCGCCGACCAGACCGGTATCCGGGTCGGGTGCACCTCCCAGCGGCGCAGCGCCGCGCCGATCGACTGGAGGCCGTCGGCGAACACGGGGGTGTGGAAGGCCGACCGGAACGGCAGCTTCTGGCACAGCACGTTCTCCGTACGCAGCGCCTCGACGAGGCGGTCCACCTGGGATTCGGGGCCGTTCACCACGGACTGCGCCGGGGCGTTGTCGTGGGAGAGCACCACCCCCGGGAAATCGCCGAGCATCGGGGCGACGCGCTCCGCGCCGGCTCCCACCGCGGCGAAGACATACCCGGACACCTCGACCGAGTCGGCGTTGAACAGCTCCAGAAATTCGTCCATCTCGGCCGTGCTGATCTGTCCGCTTGTCGCGGCGGCGGTCCACTCGCCGATGCTGTGTCCCGCGACCGTGTCCGGCAGCACGCCGATGCGGCGCAGTGCCTCGTCGAGCAGCTTGCCCACCTCGATCAGCCCGGCGCCGTGCCGGCCCAGGTCCGCCGCGGACCACTGCTGGTCCGGTAGCCCGAAGTGCCCGGCGATATCCGCGGTACGCGGTGCGAACTCGGCCTCCAGGCCGGGGAAGACGAAGGCGAGACGTCCGGTGCCGGCGGCCAGCAGCGGCGACGGACTGAACCAGATGTCCCGCCCACCCCGCCATGCCTGACCTCGGGCCACCGTCTTGCGGGCGACGGCCAGCAGCTTGTCCGTGGGGTTGACGATGCCGATCCGGCTCGTTTCGGCCCCGTTGGCGGGCCTGTTGCTCCGGGCCCGTGCGGTGCCGAGGGCCCGTACCTCGTGGTCGTCGCGGGCCAGCAGTCCGGCCAACCGGACCGGATCCGGCGCGGCGAGCCAGAGCACCTGGTCCGGTTCGGTGACCTCGACAGTCGTCGAGCCGGCCGTGGCCGAGGCCGCGCCTCCTGCGACACCCGCTGTCACCGGGACGCCGCCGGCCGGCCGGTTTCGGCTGCCGGCCGGTTCGGGCGGCTGCTCGATGATGACGTGTGCGTTGATGCCGCCGAAGCCGAAGGCGTTCACCGCGGCGCGACGCGGCCCGTCGCTCTCCCAGGGTTGGGCGGTCGCGATCGGGGCGAACCGGGTCGCCGCCATCTCCGAGCGTGGATCGTCGCAGTGCAGCGTGGGCGGCAGCACCCCCCGGTGTACGGCGAGCGTGGCCTTGATCAGGCCGGCGATCCCGGCGGCCGGCATGGTGTGCCCGATCATCGACTTGACCGATCCGATCACCGGGCGCGGGCCGTCACCCGAGTGCGGTCCGAAGACCTCGGCTACCGAGACCAGTTCGGCCGCGTCGCCGGTGGGCGTGCCGGTGCCGTGCGCCTCCAGCAACCCCACCGCGTCCGGCGCGGTCGGGTCCAGCCCGGCCGCCTCCCAGGCCCGCCGGATGGCCAGCACCTGTCCGGAGGAGGCCGGGTTGAACATGCTCGCCGAGCGGCCGTCGCTGGACATCCCGCTGCCCCGGATCACGGCGTACACCCGGTCGCCGTCCCGGACCGCGTCGGACCACCGCTTGAGGACGACCACACCGGTGCCCTCGCCGATCAGCAGGCCGTCGGACTCCCGGTGGAACGGCCGGCTCTCACCGCGCCGGGACAGCGCCCGCAACTGGTTGAACACCGACCAGAAGCTGATGTCGTGCACGTGGTGCACACCACCGGCCAGGACCGCGTCCAACCGCCCGCTGGTCAGCTCGGTGATCGCCTGGTCGACCGCGATCAGCGACGACGCGCAGGCGGCATCCAGGGTGTACGCCGGACCGCGCAGGTTGAGCCGGTTGGCCACCCGGGACGCGGCCAGGTTCGGCACCAGGCCGATCGTCCCCTCCGGCTGGTACGGGCCGAGCCGCTCGTCGAACTTCTCGCGTACCAGGTCGAGCCGGCTCTGGTCCAGCTCCGGGATCAGCTCCCGCAGCACCTGGATGACCTGGCTCGACATCCGCACCCGTTGGGCGTAGCGGGCCTGGGCCGGACTGAGGATGCCGCCTCGCCCGAGGATCACACCCACCCGGTCGCCGCCGGGCAGCCGGTCCGCACCGCCGGCATCGTCGATCGCGGCGGCGGCCACGTTCAGGGCGATGAGCTGGTCCGGTTCGATCTCCGCCACCGAAGCGGGCATGATGCCGAACCGCAGCGGCTCGAAGTTCGCGAACTCGTCGACGAACCCGCCCCGCCGGCAGTACATCCGGTCCGGTCGGTGGGCCTGCTCCGGGTCGTAGAACTCGTCGTCCCACCGGTGCGGCGGCACGTCGGTGATCGCGTCCACGCCGTCGACCAGGTTGCGCCAGTAGCTTTCCAGGTCACCGGCGCCGGGCATCACCGCCGCCATCCCGACGATCGCGACCGGGTCGCGCCGATCGGTGCTCGTATTCATCCTCGACCTCTCGCTGCACAGTCGACGGGCCTGCCGGGGAGGCGGCTCAGGCGCCGCCGCACCTCGTGCACGATCACCAGCCCGAGGCGGTGTAGACCACGGAGTTGATCTTCGGATCGCCCCAGGCCAGCTCGCTCAACAAGCTGAACGCACCCGCCTCGGGGTCGATCAGTTCGATGCCGCGGCGGGCGTACTCCCTGCTCAGCTCGTCAGTGACCATCCCGCCATGCCCGGCACCCGGCGCCCAGGGGCCCCAGTGCACGGTCAGGCAGCGGTTGCCGGTGGCGTCCGCCCACCGGGTGCCGATCGCGTCGATCGCGTCGTTCGCCGCGGCGTAGTCGCCCTGACCCCGATTGCCGTACGCCGCGGCGATGCTGCCGAACAGCACCACGAAGCGGGGTGCGGAGCCCAGCTCGTCGATCCCGGCCAGCACCGAGCGGGCACCGTCCACCTTGGTGCCGAACACCCGGGCGAACGACTGCGGGTCCTTCTCGGCGATCAGCTTGTCCTCGATCATGCCGGCCGCGTACACGACGCCGTCGACCCGGCCGTGCGTACGCTCGACATCCAGTAGCAGGCCCCGGGTCGCCGACGCGTCCCGCACGTCGAGGGCGTGGTAGCGCACCTCGCTGCCCAGTTCCCGTAGCTCGCTGAGGGTGGCCTCGACCTCACGGGCGGCCAGGACCGCCTGCGCGGCGCGTTCGATCTCCGCCGGTGACCGCATCCCCCGGCGGGCGAGCGCGGCACGCAACGACGCCTTGTCCCGGGCCGACACCAGGTCTGGATCCTCCGGCTCGGTCGGCAGCGGCGTACGGCCGACCAACTCGATCCGGCAGCGGCTCGCCATGGCGACCGTACGGGCGAACCACGGCGTGATCCCGCGTGCCCCGCCGACCAGGACGACCACCGAATCCCGGTCGAGGCCGATCGCCGCGGCCTCGGAGGCACCGTCACCGGCCGGCCCAGCACCGCTCGTTGCCACCGCTCCCAGCGGCACCGGTGCGAGGTCGACCGCCGTCCGCTCGGTCTCGTCCCGTGCGACAACCGGTGCGTCCCCGCCGACCAGCAGCTCGTCGAGCAGGTGTCGGGCGATCCGCTGCGGGTCGGCGGCCGCGTCGACCTCGACGTACCTGGCCGTGACCTGCGGGTATTCCCTGGCGATGGTGCGGAACAGGCCGGCGAGTCCGTCGGTACGGTCGGCCCCGCCAACCGGCCCGGCCGCCAGCAGCCAGCGTGGACCGGTCGCGAGCGCCCGCTTGAGGAACGGGAAGATCTCCGGCAGCAGGGGGGCGCCGGCGCCGGTCAACCCGTCGAGCAGGATCAGCCCGTCGAAGGAGGCGAGCTGATCGGCCTCCTTCCCGTCCACCACACCGGTCTGCCCACCCGCTCCGTGCTCCTGCAGGAGTTCGGCGAGGTACGCGAGCGCCGGGCCGGCGCCGGTGATGAGGAAACTGGTCCCGGCGAGCGGCGAACCGGCGTCCGCCCCGGGCGGACCCGCGATCACCCCTGGCTGGGGCAGGAGCCGCTTCGGCGTGATCCCCAGGCGGCCGGCGGCGGCGACCTCCGGAGCGACCGCCACGGTGTCGGCGACGAAGGCGATCGGCGCGGGTGCGCTGGAGATCGGCGCGGGCGCGCTGGCCGGACTCATCGTGGCCAGCGCCGAGGGCGCTCCGCCGGACGGCGCCGTCATCGGCGCGGGTGCGGCGGTGGTGAGCGCGCGCGCTACGGGCGGCGTCAGCGTGCCGATACCCGCTGACGGTGCCCCGACGGCCTGCCCCTGCATCTTCTGGTTGAGCCAGTCGACCATGGTGCGGACGGTGCGGGCCTTGACCAGGTCTTCGAGTTCGGCTTCGTCGCCTTCGACGGCGAGGCGTAGTCGGGCGGCGACCTCGCCGGCGACTTCGGCGCGTTTGATGGAGTCGATGCTGAGGTCGGCTTCCAGGTCGAGGTCGAGTTCGATGAGGTCGACCGGGTAGCCGGTGCGTTCGCTGATCACTTCGAGGATCGCGGTCTGGAAGTCGGGGCGGGTCAGCACGACCGTGCTGGTCGCGACCAGAGCGTTGGAGTGCGCCGACCCGCTCGCCGGGCCGAGTACCGCGGTCGCGTGGATCACGGTGGTGCTCGTCGTCGACCGCATCTTCTGGTTGAGCCAGTCGACCATGGTGCGTACGGTGCGGGCCTTGACGAGGTCTTCGAGTTCGGCTTCGTCGCCTTCGACGGCGAGGCGTAGTCGGGCGGCGACCTCGCCGGCGACTTCGGCGCGTTTGATGGAGTCGATGCTGAGGTCGGCTTCCAGGTCGAGGTCGAGTTCGATGAGGTCGACCGGGTAGCCGGTGCGTTCGCTGATCACGTCGAGGATCGCGGTCTGGAAGTCGGGACCGGACGCGGCGACAGGTACGGCGGTCACGTCGACCGCGACCGCCGGTGCGGCCGGGGGAGCGGCCGCCACCACCGTCGTCGTGACCTGGGCGACCTCGCTCTCCTGACCCGGTAGCACCACGGGCGGGTACGCCTGGGTGGGCTGCCACACCAGCCGCCCACCCACACCGTCGCCGAAGTAGGCGAGCATCACGTCCCGCTGCGAGGCGATCATGTCCCGGCTGGTGCGCAGGAACTCGCTCAGCAACTCGTCGCGGCCGTCCCGGTTACCGAAGGTGGTCCCGTTCGATGCGGTCATCGACAACTCCTTGATCCGTCGTGGGGGTGTCATCCCGCCGGGCAAGCTGTTTCCGAACTGGTCGCGTACGAGCTGGCCGTCGATCGTCCAGAACGGACGCCGAACCGGCTCGACCGTCGCGAGGGCCGCCGTGTCGCGGCCCTGGAACAACCAGCCAGTCCGAACCGGTACGCCGGCACAGGCCAGTTGGGCGACGGTGACGAGGAAGCCGCGCAGCCCCTCCTCGGGACGTGGTTCGGCGGCGACCGCCAGGTGTGGCCGGTCGCCGAGGACGGCCCGGACCAGTTTGGTGAGGACCTGACCGGGGCCGGCCTCCACGAAGGTCCGGGCGCCGGTGGCGTACATCGACTCGATCTGCTCGACGAAACGCACGGGTGCACCGATCTGCGCGGCGAGCTGTGCACGTACGCGGTCGGCGTCACCGTCGTACGGGGCGGCTGTCTGGTTCGACCAGACCGGGATCGCCGGCTCGCGTACCGTCCTGGCGGCGAGCGACTCGGCGAAACGTGTGGTGCCGGCGGCCACCACCGGGCTGTGGAACGCGCACGCGACGGAGAGTCCCCGGGCCGACAGCCCGGCCGCGCGCAGCGCCGACACCGCCGACCCGACGGCGGGTGTCGGCCCGGAGATCACCACCTGCGTTGGCGCGTTCCGGTTGGCCAGGACAACCTCGCCGGCCAGTCCCGCC
Source organism: Micromonospora sp. NPDC049171 (assembly GCF_040648275.1). Classification (NCBI taxonomy): domain Bacteria; kingdom Bacillati; phylum Actinomycetota; class Actinomycetes; order Micromonosporales; family Micromonosporaceae; genus Micromonospora; species Micromonospora sp. NPDC049171. The sequence continues at coordinate 70,465 of NZ_JBEZDJ010000027.1, read as the reverse complement.
TCGGTGAGGACCCGGTCGACCTGCTCGGCGCTGGCGGTGACCGCTGCCATGGTGCCCGGATCGTCGCCGGTGGCGGCGAGGATCGCCTCGGCCCGTTCCCGGCTCAGCGCGAGCAGGGTCTCCGGGTCGAACGCGTCGGCCACGCAGAGCGCGACCAGTTCCCCGTAGCTGTGTCCGCCGGTCAGGTCGGGTCGGACGCCCAGCCGACGCAACAGGTGGTCGACCGCGAGGCCGCCGATGCCCAGTACGGGTTGGGCGACCCGGGTGTCGCGTACCCGGTCCTCCTGCTCGCGCGCCGTCTCGGGGTCGAACGCCGACGGCGGGAAGAGCAGGTCCGCCCACTCGGCACCGAGGCGCAGGTAGTGCCGTATCTCGGGGAACGCCACGAACAGTTCGGCCAGGGCACCCGGCCGCTGGCTTCCCTGACCGGGAAAGAGAAAGGCCACCTTGCCCGGCCCCGGCTCGTCCGGCGGTTGGACCAGTCCGCGCGCCGGGTCGTGTTCGCCGGCCAGGGCCCGGTCCAACAGCTTGGCGAGTTCGTCCCGGTCGCGGGCGACGATGGCGATCCGGACCGCGCCCGCCCGGTGGTCCGCCTCGTCGGCCAGGGACGCGGCCAGGTCCCGCAGCGACCACGGCCTGCCCAGCTCGTCGCGGTTCGACAGCATCTCCACCAGTCGCCGTACCCGCAGTTGGGCGGCGGGCCGGTCGGCGCCACGGAAGCAGAACAGTTCCGCCGGCCAGGACTGCCGCGTGTGCCGCGGCTCCAGGCCGTTCGGGTGCGCACTGAGCACCGCGTGGAAGTTCGTTCCGCCGAAGCCGAACGCGCTCACCCCGGCCAGCCGCTCGGCTGCCGGCGCCACCCACGGGCGGGCGTTGGTGTAGAACGCGAAGGGACTGCGTTCCGGGCTCCACGCCGGGTTCGGCCGGGTCAGGTGAATGGTGGGTGGCTTGACTCCGGTGTACAGCGCGAGGCTCGCCTTGATCACGCCGGCCAGGCCGGCCGCGCACTTGGTGTGCCCGATCTGCGACTTCACCGAGCCCAGCGCGCAACTACCGGGCTCCGCGCCGGCCTCGTCGAAGAACCGGGTCAGGGTCTCCAGTTCGGTACGGTCGCCGACCACGGTGCCGGTACCGTGCGCCTCGACCAGACCGATCTCCCGGGGCGAGACGCCGGTACGGTGGTAGGCCCGGTCGAGGGCGCGCCGCTGTCCACTCGCCCTCGGCGCGGTGAGCCCGAGCGCCCGTCCGTCGCTGGAACTCCCCACGCCCTTGATCACGGCGTAGATCCGGTCGCCGTCGCGTTCGGCGTCGGCCAGCCGCTTCAGTACGACGCACGCCACCCCCTCGCCGAGGGCGATCCCGTCGCCGGTGCTGTCGAACGTACGGCACCGCCCGGTGGGGGAGAGGGCGTGCGCGGAGGTGAACATGAGGTAGTCGTTGATGCCGTTGTGCAGGTCGGCGCCACCGCAGATCATCAGGTCGCTGCTGCCGGCGCTGAGTTCCTTGCACGCGGCGTCCATCGCGGCCAGCGACGAGGCACAGGCGGCGTCGATTGTGTAATTGGGGCCACCGAGGTCGAGGCGGTTGGCGACCCGACCCGCGATGACGTTCGCCAGCACACCGGGAAAGCTGTCCTCGGTGACCGTGGGGAGTTGGTCCTCCAGTTCGGCCGGCACGTCACCCAGGTAGGCCGGGAGCATGGTCCGCAGCGTCTGGGCGTGACCCATGTCGCTGCCGGCCTCGGCACCAAACACCACCCCGGTCTGGCTGTGGTCCGCGCCGGCCGCGTCGTACGGGTATCCGGCGTCGACGAGCGCCCGGTGTGCCACCTCGAGCGCGAGCAACTGGGTCGGGTCGATGCTGCTCAGCGCCGCCGGGGGAATGCCGTAGCGGATCGCGTCGAACGGGACCGGCTCGATGAACCCGCCCCATCGGGAGACGCTGATCCGACCCGCCTGCCCAGGGCCCACCTCGGGCGCGTAGTACGTGTCGACGTCCCACCGGTCGGCTGGCACCTCGGTGACCGCATCGGCGCCACCGAGCACGGTCTGCCAGAAAGTGTGCAGGTCGGGGGAGCCGGGCAAGACGCAGGACATGCCGACGATGGCGATGTCCAGTGGCGCGGGCGGCTCGTCGACCGGCACTGCCGGTGGGGTGAGTTCGGCGCGCAGCGCGGCGGTCCGTACCGCGTGGAACTCCCGTGCCTCGGTGGTGACCTGCTCGTGCAGCTCTGCGACCGTGGTCGGTGCGTGGCGCAGCACCGCGACCTGGCCGGCCATGAACATCCCCTCGACGGCCTGGACCGCCTCGTCGACCTCCACCAGGCCGTCGTCCTCCCGGCGTACGCCCTTGCTGGCGATCCGCAGCCGGCCGACGTTCAGCAGCTCCAGTTGTTCCCAGACCTGGCGGTTCTCCACCCCGGCCGATTCCAGTTCCTCCCGCACGCCGTGGAAGTCGTCGACGAACGGACTCGGCAGGCACCGGGTCGCGTGTCCCGGGGCGGTCTCCAGCAGCGACGTGCCGGTGGCGGCGATGGCCGCACGGTGGAACAGGGGTTGAATCGCGCCCTCCTCGACCGCCTCGCGGGTGAAGAGGTAGGCGGTCCCCATCAGCAACCCGATCTGCGCCCCGCGCCCGGTCAGGGGAGCCGCCATCGCGGCGACCATCGCCGCCGACCGCGCGTCGTGGATCCCGCCCGCGAACAGCAGTTGCAGCCGCCCGGCATCGTCCGGCGTGTCCGCCAGGAACTCCTCCAGCACCAGCAGCTGCGCCTCCCACAGGGGAAAGCTCGCCCGCGGGCCGACGTGGCCGCCGCACTCCGCGCCCTCGAAGACGAACTTGCGTGCGCCCGCCCGCAGGAACTGCCGCAGCAACCCCGGCGACGGCACGTGCAGGAAGGTGTTGATCCCGTCCCGCTCCAACTCGGTGGCCTGCGACGGCCGGCCGCCCGCGATGATGGCGCACGCGGGTCTGATCTCCCGGATCGCCGCAAGTTGTGCCGCGCGCAACTCGTCGGGCGCGAAGCCGAGCACCCCGACGCCCCAGGGCCGGTCGCCCAGCCGGTCGGCGGTCTCCCGGAGCACCCGGCGGGACTGTTCCGCGCCAGACAGGGCGAGCGCGATGAAGGGCAGCGCACCGTCGGCGGCGACCGCGGCCGCGAACGGGGCCTCGTCGCTGACCCGGGTCATCGGGCCCTGCACCACGGGTATCCGTACGTTGAGGGCGTCGGCGAGGGCGGCACCAGGCACCAGGGCGTCCCCGGCGGCCGGTTCGACTATCGCTTCGAGCAGGGTGGCGCGGATTCCGCGTACGGCTGCGGCGGTGTCGGGCCAGCGCCGGGCGAAGACGGCGGCGAGCCAGCCGTCCTGGCCGATCGGCAGCAGCTGTGAGGCGCTGTCGTGCGGACCGCCTCGGCGGATTCCGCGTACGCCGTCGACCAGGACCGTCTCGGAGCCGTCCATCCGGCGGATCGCGCCCCGTACGTCCGCCGGTAGCTCGGACTCCGGCATGAGGGCGAGCTGGCTGTCCAGGACGACGCCGGCCGCGCCGCCGATGACACAGGCGACGGCGGTGCGGGGGCCGATGCCGCCGGCGACCCAGATCGGCAGGTCGATGCCGTCGGCTGCGGCCAGTTGCTGGAGTAGGACGAACGAGCTGAGCTCGCTGACCCTGCCGCCACCCTCCATGCCCCGCGCGATGAGCCCGTGTGCCCCGGCGGCGACGGCCAGCCGAGCGTCGTCGAGGCTGGTCACCTCGACCAGCACCCGGTACCTGTCAACCACGTCGGCCAGTTGCCACGGTGTGTCCAGCGGTACGACAACGAGATCGACCAGGCCGTGGCCGGCCCGGTCCACGTCAGCCTGCGTGGCGGTGCAGCCGGCCGGCACGCGTACGCCGATCGGCTCGCTCGACCCGGCGGTGGCCTGGGCCAGGGCGGTGAGTGTCCAGCTGTCGCCGGAGGCGAGGTCCAGGACGCCGTGACCGCCGCCGTGGCGGGCGGCCGTGACGATGCCGGGACTGGGTTCGAGGAGGCTACCGGCGCTGATCGCGATCACCAGATCGCGCGTGTTCGGTGCAGGGCTCATCGGACTCCCAATTCATGTGGCGACGGTTCTCGGACGCGACCGTATGAATCAAATGATCAACCGCGGAGGTGGCCCGCGATAATTGGCGTTAGTCAATCTCGGGCTCCAATTAAGTTAAGCCAGCTTAGTTACGGCTCAGTTAACTCTGTCTAACCAGGGCGCTGGCCTGCTGATTCTTCCGGCCAGCCCGCTGAAGCACGAGACATCTTCCGTCTGTCGGGGCATGCCAGCCTGACCTGGGCGGATGGCCGACAACTTCGACCCTGCCATGGGCCATCGTGTTAACTATCCACTTAATTTGATTTCCAATATGTTGCCGGCCACCCCAAAAAAGTGATGTCGATCACTATGGCCTTGCCAATCAGGCTTATAAAAGCACTCTTAGCTGGTCGGTTTGGTTGGGGCCGGAACCATTCCTATCTGCCGGGTATGGAATTTGTCTGGGCCGGGCCCCCGTCGAATGCGCGGAATGCCGACCGGAGAGGGGGGGAATCGACCGACAAAATGCCTTGTCATCGCGCGGAGCGGCCCGGGGACCGTCGTGAACCGACCATCGCCGGCCGGGCCCGGTCCGTTCCACCGAGCCGCGCCGGCCGTGCTTCGCGAGCCCTTCAAGGACATGAGCCCCACGCCATCCCTCCGTACGTCCGTTCCTCGACACCCCTCGGGGTCGATGGGCCGCAACGCCTGCGCGTGCCCAGCGGCACCGCCGGGTGCCTGTCGGCGATCACCGCACCGGCAAGACCCCGCCGACGGGCCGCCCACCCGCCTGTCCAAACCCGAGCCCTCAGCTCCCCACCCCACCTGCCCTCGACGAACTGGTGGTCCCTCATGCGCAAAATCCTCCTGCTGGCCCTGGTTGGCCTCGGCGCCCAACTGGTCGACGGCAGCCTCGGCATGGCCTACGGCGTGACCTCGACAACCCTGCTGCTCGCCGTCGGCGTTCATGCCGCCGCCGCCTCGGCCACCGTGCACCTGGCCGAGATCGGCACCACCCTCGCCTCCGGTGCTGCCCACTGGCGGTTCGGCAACGTCGACGCAAAGGTCGTCGCGCGGATCGGCATTCCTGGTGCGGTTGGCGCCTTCGCTGGCGCGACCTTCCTGTCCAACCTCTCCACCGACGCGGCGGCACCGATCATGTCGCTGATCCTGCTCACCCTCGGTAGCTACCTCCTGGTCCGCTTCACCACCTTCGGTCTGCCTCGAGGCAACGTGGGCAAGCCGCTTCGCAAGCGATTCCTCGGTCCGCTGGGCCTGCTCGCCGGCTTCGTCGATGCCACCGGTGGCGGTGGCTGGGGACCGATCGGGACCCCGGCGATCCTGGCCAGTGGCAGGCTCGAACCACGCAAGGTCATTGGATCGATCGACACCAGCGAGTTTCTGGTCGCCGTCGCGGCGAGCCTCGGCTTCCTGGTGGGGATCGGTGCGGAGAACATCAACTTCGGCTGGGTCGTCGCCCTACTCATCGGCGGGGTCGTCGCCGCGCCGGTGGCGGCCTGGCTCGTACGCAAGGTCCCGCCCCGGGTGCTCGGCTCCGCGGTCGGCGGCATGATCGTGCTGACGAACAGTCGAACCCTGCTTCGCGGTGATTGGTTCGATGCCCCGGCAACCGTTCGTTACGGCTGTTACACCGTCATCTGCGCGGTATGGGCGGCCGCCGTCGCCCACTCGATCCGTCAACACCTGACGGAGCAGCAGCGGAATCCGATTGGGACCGGTAGCGACTCGATGCCTCGGCCCAGTTGACCACAATGCCGGCACCTCCCGGTCCGCGGTCCGGGAGCCACGTACCCAGGGTCTGTGTCGAAGTCCTCAGGCCGGCCAGGGGCTTTGACACAGGCCCTGAAAGGATCTGCGGCCGGCCGGGAACAGCGCGCCGCTCCTCGCGGTAGCGCGCTGGGCGTCGCGCAGGCTGACCGTGGGTTGCTCAGAAGCCGCTGACCCGGGTGCCGCAGGCCGCACGGACATGTGAATCGGCGGTGACCGCCGGGTGACGGTCACCGCCGATCGCATGGTCGAACCGGTCAGGCGGCGGAGCAGGCGGCGTCCAGCTCCTTGATGGCGGCTTCCAGGGCCTTCTTGCTGGGCTTGGCGTCGGCGGACTCGTTGTACGCGTCGCTCAGGCTCATCATCTCGTTCTGGATTTTCTCGGAGGCGGCGGTGACTGCCTGGCTGGCACCCATCGAGTGCGCCAGGATCGCGACCGAGCCGGCGGCCCACTGTGCACTGACCGCGAAGTGCCCGGCTGGTGGGCCGATCTTCTCGGCCTTGCCGATCTTGGCCGCGTTGTCCTTGATGTCCTTCTTGATGTCGGCGCAGGCCTTCACTGTGGTCGCGTCGTTGGCCACGCTGCTGGCCGCGGTGGTGGCCGCACCAACGGTCGGGGCGGCGCTCGATGCCACCGGGGACGGCGAGGTCGCGGTGCTCTCAGTTGTGGGCTGCGGATCGCAGCCGGACATCGCGATCGCCGCCGCAACCGCCACGCCAGTCAGGACGAGTCGAGTTCGGTTCATCGATGTTTCCCCCATGATCTTCATGTTCGGCGGACGCTACCAGCCCCGGTCGAACGGGTGGGACCAGTTAATGGGCCGACGAGCACCACATGAGGTGGGAAGTGTGCGCTGACCCCGCCCAGACTTTGGCCGGAGGCGGTGAACCTCGTGCGCTCGGCGTTGACGAACCGGGCGGCCCTAGGGCGTGTGTCAAGTCCTCGGTCGAGCCGAGGCGGAGTCCAGACGGCGGTCCAACGCGGCCGGTCGTCGTCTGGGCCCGCCGTAGGCCGGCCGGCGCTTTGACACACGCCCTAGCTTCGAGGAAGCACGGTGATGGCCGCGATGGCGCTGTTGACGACGGTGGCCGTCACGGTGCGGGTCACGGCTGCCGCTGCGGCATCGGCACCCCAGTCGCCCCGCTCGAGTTCCTTGGCTCGGTTGATCACCGATGACGTCCACGGGATCTCGCGGTGGAACTGCGGGAGCGTTCCGCTCGCCGAGAGCAGCGCCGTGAGCGCGGCGACACGGGCCTGCGGTTCGGCACCGTCCACGAGGACCCGCCGAACGTCGGCGAGCAGGCGGGCCCGTCGTTCGGTCCTGCCGTCGCGCAGGGCCGTCGTCCGGAACAGGCCGAGCACCCTACGGGGCTCCTGGACGATGTCGCCTCGCGCGATGAGCCGCTCCAACACCGGCTTGCGCAGGCTCGGACCGATCGCTGCGAGTGCGGTCTGCACCCCTCTCGGTTTCTCGGCGAGGTAGTCCCATGCCGGACGCAGCAGGCCATCCGACGGTGGGTGACCCGCCACGCTTCTGAGCCGCCCCCGCTCCGCCGTGCCCAGGTGCTCGCCGAGGGCGAGGTCCGCGAGGACGGCTCCACCGAGGACGTAGAAGAGGGTGCCCTCTCCTGCGATGGTCCCGGATCGGGGTTGGAACAGGAGCAGTAGGAGATCTTCTGCCAGGGTCGGGGCGTCCGACCGGCGTTCGATCGTCATCGGCGGGGCTCCCAGCGGAAGAGGCGGGTGGCGAGGGCGACGGCGACGACGACCCAACCGAGCGTGGGCGCGAGCAGGAGCAGTGAGTCGGTCACGGCGACGCCGCCGTTCCAGGCGTTCATGGTCAGTTCGGTGGCCGCGCCGCCGGGCAGCAGCCGCTTGAGCCAGGCGAGGTTCTCGGTGCCGGAGATGCCCACCCAACTGGCCATGGCGATCACCCCGAGGGTAACGGGGAGGGTGGTGACCTGGGCGTGTTCGGGGGAGTTGGTCAGCCCGGCCGTGGCCAGCGCCAGGCCGATCATCATGGCCGCGGTCGCGAGGACCGCCACCACCAGCAGGGCGACGTTCGCCGGTTCGCCGGCGACCACGGCCAGGGCGGTCAGGATCGCGGTCACCTGCACCACGGTGAGGAGGAGTACGGGCAGCAGCGCTCAGGCTCGGCGTCCAGGGCTTCGTCAGCAAGGGCGCCGAGCCAGCCCACATCACCTCGGTCATCGCCACCCTGCACTCGGGGAAACGCTGGATCGACCCGGACGTGTCCGCGCTCGCCGTCACCGAGGACTGCCCCCTCACCGATCGGGAGGCCGACGTCCTGCGGGTCACCGGCGAGGGCTACTCGGTCGCCGACATCGCCGCTCGGCTCCACCTCGCGCCCGGCACCGTCCGCAACTACCTCTCCAACGCGATGCGCAAGACCCAGACCCGGACCCGCCACGAAGCGGCCCGCTACGCCCGCGAACACGACTGGCTGTAACGGCGGTCCGGCACCGCCCGGCGGACGACTCCGGACAATCTCGATCGCGGCACGCGGGTAGTTACAGGGCAGCGCTGGTCTTTCCCAGGATGGCGGCGAGTGCGCCGAAGTCGACGTCCTGCCCTTCGGTGATATCGACGGTCTTACGCTCGCCGTTGCCCATCGCCCGGAGGAATCCCTTGACCTCGGGGACGTCCGCCGCGTTGAACACCATGAACGAGACCTTGGCCTTGGCGACCGCGATGACGGCCGCGTAGTGGCCGTTCTTGAGGAAGTGCGGCTTGCCGTACTGGAGTCGTTCCTCCACGCCTGGAACGGTCTGGTCGATCATCGCGCGCAGCTTCTCGCAGACCTCGATCTGCCACGGCTGCGTCTTGTTGATGTACTGGGTGACCTCGTCGTTCACGGCGTTCTCCCTCGTTGGTGCTCACTGGCCCGCAGAACGTGCCGTAGCCGAGGGTAGGTGATCGCCTCGCTCTTACGCTGCCCTGCCGACCGCCTCGACTCGGGTTCCCCGAAGTCGGGGTGTCCCAGCGACCCGGATGCCCCGACTTCCAGGAAGCCGAGTCGATCAACCAGGACCCGGCTGGTTGGCCGAGCCGAGCATCAACGTCCGTCCCGTGCCGCTCGCGAATACACCGCCCCGATCGCCCGACGGGACCAGTTCAGCTCGTCGTTCTCGTGGTGGATCTCCGCGATCAACTGCAGGAGGCGGGTCCACACCTGGGCCTGACGCCATTCCGCGAACCGCCGGTAGACGGTCGGCCAGGACACCCCGAAGCTCTCGGGGATCTGCCGCCACGCGCGGTCGGTGCCGGCGACGTACACGATGGCCGCCAGCACCTGCCGGTCGTCCGCGCGGCGCCGGCCGCCACCCTGCGGCCGGCGCACGACCGTGACCGGCACCACCTGCCGGAACAGCTCCCACAGCGCATCCGGGACGAGATGGTGGACGAGCTCGGGCCTGGTCTGCTTGAGCGAATTCATGCCGTCCTGGCCCGTTGTGTGACGACGATGCAGCAGAGGACGACTGTCGCGGTCAGCGGCACCATGACGCTGAGGTGCTCACCCAGCAGGAGGACGGCCCACACCAGGGTCAGCAGCGGCTGGGCGAGTTGAAGCTGGCTGGCCCGGGCCACCCCGATGAGGCCCATGCCGCGATACCAGACCACGAACCCGCCGAACTGCGAGATGGCCGCGAGGTACGCCATACCCCCGATTGCCTCGGCCGTCAGGCGCACCGGCTCCTGCGGAAGCGCGACCGCGCACACGGCGAGGCTGACCGGTGCCGCGAGAACGACCCCCCAGGCGATGACCTGCCAGCCGGGCATGTGCGCGGCGAGCCGCCCGCCTTCCGCGTAGCCGGCGGCGCAGACCAGCAGCGCGCCGAACAGGTAGAGGTCGGCGATCGTTGGCCGGCCGTGGTTCTGCGAGAGGGTGAACGCGATGACCGTGGCCGCGCCTGTCGAAGCGGCCGCCCAGAACAGTTTCGACGGGCGACGCCCGGTGCGTAGCGCGGAGATCGTCGCGGTGGCCATGGGCAGCGCACCGATGACGACGGCCGAGTGGGCCGTGGTCGAGGTCTGCAGAGCGAAGGTGGTGAGCAGCGGGAAGCCGATCACGCAGCCGGCTGCCACCACGGCGAGGGCCGGCCAGTCGCCGGCGGCCGGCAACGGCGTGCGGGTGGCGAGGAGAGCGGTGAGCGCGATGACCGCGGCGAGGACTCCGCGAACCCCGGTGGCACTCCACGGCCCGAACCCGTCGAGCGCCCAGTGGGTCGCCGGGAAACTGAACGAGAAGCTCAGCACACCGAGCGCGGCGAACATCGTCCCGCTCGCGAGTGGTGATATCCGCACCAGGGTGATAGCGCTATTCTCCGTACTCATGTCAAACAGTAGCAGTCCCCGTCTCCTGGCAGAGTCCATCGCAGAGGAAATAGCGCTACTGCCGGAGGGCACCCGCGTCGCGACCCACCGCGAGCTGGTGCGGCGCTTCGCCGCGAGCGGCACCACCGTCTCCGCGGCGCTGGCGTTGCTCGCCCAGCGCGGACTCATCGCACCTCGCCCCGGCGCCGGGACGTACCGCACGGCGGCCCGGCCGGCAGCCCGCACCGGGGACACGTCCTGGCAGGAGGCCGCCCTCGACCCGGTGGGGGCCGAAGGAGCCTCGATCGGTGCCCTGCGTGACTTCCAGGCGCCCGCGCTGCTGCAGACACTGTCGACGGCCGGGCCGGACATCGTCGACCTCAATGGTGGCTACCTTCATCCCGGGCTACAGCCACTGGGCACCCTGGCCACGGCGATGTCGCGTGCGGCCAGACGCACGGAGGCGTGGGACCGCCCGCCCGCCGGCGGGCTGCCCGAGCTGCGCGACTGGTTCGCTGCCGACATCGGCGGCGGCCTCGGTCGTCACGACATCCTGGTCTGCGCGGCGGGGCAGAGTGCGCTGGCCATCGCGCTGCGCGCACTTGCCCAGCCGGGAGATCCGGTCCTCCTGGAATCGCCGACCTACCCGGGCGCCATCGCGGCCGCCCATGCCGCGGGCCTGCGGCCGTTTCCGGTCCCCATGGACGTCCACGGTCTGCACGCGGATCATCTCGACCGGGCCCTCACTCGCACCCGCGCGCGCGTCATCATCGTCCAGCCGCTGTTCCAGAATCCCACCGGGGCAAGCGTCTCGACGGCCCGGCAGGAGGAGATCCGGGCCATCGCCCGCCGGCACGCCGCCTTCGTCATCGAGGATGACTTCGCCCGGCACATGGCGCATGCCGACGCCCCCACCGCGCCGCCGCCGATGGTCGCCGACGACCCGGACGGCACCGTCGTCCACATCAGGTCGCTGACCAAGGTCAGCTCGCCGAACCTGCGCGTCGCGGCGATCGCGGCCCGAGGCCCCGTCCTGGCCCGACTGCGTTCCGCCCACGTCATCGACATGCTGTTCGTGCCCGCTCCGCTGCAACTGACCGCGCTGGAGATGGTGACCGCCCCCGGCTGGAGGCGGGCCCTCAAAGCGCTCAGTGTCGCCCTGGCGCACCGTCGCGAGGTGGCCACCGAGGCCGTTCTGGCGGCCTTCGGCGACCACGCTCTCGCCCGTCGCCCCCGCGGCGGTTACCACCTGTGGGTGTCGCTTCCCGCGCACCTCGACGAGCACCAGCTGGTCCCCGCGGCTCTCGCCAAGGGCGTCGCCATCACACCCGGCACGAACTTCTCGGCCACCGGCAACAGCCTCCGGCATGTCCGGCTCAGCTATGTCGCGGCACCGTCGGCCTCCGACGTCGACGACGCCATCCGCCGGCTCGCGCCGCTGCTCATCGAGCACTGATCCCCAGCCGCCCGGCGATGGCCTCCGCGAAACGCGTCGGCCCGTGGTCGGTGAACGGCAGGTTCAGCGACGGCTCGCACAACTCCAGTTCCAACACGACAGGCGCGCCGTCGAATCCGCGGATCACATCGACCCGGGCGTAGACCAGCGGACGGTCCAGCCCGAGCCGCGCGCCGGCCGCCGCCAGCGCCGCCGAGGCCACGGCGCGTTCATCGTCCGCTGCCCTCCGGGGCGTGCGGCTCTCGAAGGTGGGCACGTTGACCGTGCCGTCCGGCAGGAGCATCGGGCTCTTGCGGATGGCATGGCTGTAGACGCCGCCGAAATAGATCAGGTCCGTCTCACCGTCGCGGTCGACCGATTCGAGGTACGGCTGGAGCAGCGCGACCAGGCCCGCGGAGTGCAGCCGTGCGACGTGGGCGGTCGCGGCGGGCGCGTGGGAGCGGGAGAAACGCTGGACGTCCTTCGAATAGGCGCCCACCGTGGGCTTGACGACGAATTCCGCGGCCTCGGGATGACCGTCGAGGAACTGCCGTACCGCCGTGGACGGGTCGCTACCCGGCCGGACGAACGTGCTGGGCACCACCGGCACGCCGCGGGCGGCGAGATCGGCCATGTACAACTTGTCGAGGCTCCAGCGCACCACCGGCAGCGGGTTGTGGAGATCCGTCACCGCCGCGACACGCTCACACCAGGCGAGGAAGGCCGGTAGGCGATCCACGTACGACCAGGGCGAACGCAGCAGCACCGCGTCGAACCCAGACCAGTCGACGGTCGGATCCTCCCAGTCACACACCTCGGCGACGAGCTCGGCGGTACGGCAGGCGTCACGCAGCAGGGTCATGTCGTAGTCGATCGGAAGGCTGACCTGATCGGTGACCAGAGCGAGTCTGCTCATTGTCGGAACCCCTTCACCATGGGAGTGATTCGCCGAGGTGGAGATAGCTGCCGGTCGGCCCGTCCGAGCCGAGCAGGGCCATGTCGACGCTCGTCTTCGCGCCGACGGCGACCTCGAGGTCGCCCGCGCCGTCGTTCAGGTCCGTCCTGGTGTAGCCCGGGTGCACCGAGTTGACCTTGATCGGTGTGTCGCGCAGCTCGTACGCCAGGTGCACCGTCCAGGAGTTCACCGCGCTCTTGGAGGCGCTGTAGGCGGGCAGCGACTTGAAGGCATCGCTGTACACGTATGAGGTCGGGTCGCTCTGTCTGGTCAGCGAGCCCAACAGGCTGGAAACGTTGACGATGCGGCCCGCCGTGGATCGGCGCAGGAGCGGCAGGAAGGCCGCCGTCACCTCGACGACGCCGAACAGGTTGGTGTCGAAGGTCTGGCGCCACTGATCCATGGGTTGCTCGGAGGGCCGCTTGCCGTACTTCTCGACGCGGATGCCCGCGTTGTTGACCAGGATGTCCAGCCGGCCGTACTTCGCACCGACGTTGTCGGCGGCCTCGGCGATCGTGTCCGGCGCGGTGACGTCCAGGACGAGCGGTGCGACGTCGAGGCCCATGCTTCGCAGGCTCGCCGTGGCTTCCGTCACCGCCTCCGGGCGGCGACCGGCGACCAGGGTGTGTACGCCGTTCTCCGCGAGCTGCCGAGCGATCTCACGGCCGATGCCGCGGTTGGCGCCGGTGACGAGCGCCACCTTCGAGGGGATCAGGGACAAGGCTTACTCCTCACTACCAGATCAGTGACAGGAACTTGGCGATCGGTGGACCGAAGCGGGCGACGTCCACCAGGAAAGCGTCGTGCCCCTCGTCCGACTCCAGCGCCTTGAACTGCACCTCCGTTCCGCCCTCACGGAGACCGTCCGCGATCTGGCGTTGCTGGTGCAGCGGGAACAGCGTGTCGGTCTCCACCCCGATTACCAGTGCGGCGTCCAGGCTCAGCCCGGCCAGCGCCGTTTCCGGTGTGCCACCGCATGATTCGCCGAGATCGAACAGGTCGATGCACCTGCTCAGGTAGAGGTAGCTGTTGGGATCGAAGTGGTGGGCGAAGCGGTCCGCGTGTGCCTGGAGGTAGCCCTCGACTCGGAACTCAGGGTCGAAGGGGCAGTTGTCCGTCCCGCGTTTGCCGGTGAGCCGGGCACGGCCGAAGCGCTGGTCCCACTCCCGCGCCGAGCGGTAGGTCATCATGCCGAGCTTGCGCGCGAGGCGCATCCCGGACCGCGGGTAGTGCAGGATGTCATCGCGATAGCGCCCCTGCGACCACCGGGGGTCGGACCGAATCGCCTCGCGCTGCAGTGAGCGGACGGCGATGGCGTAGGGCAGCGAGTGCACCGCCCCGGAGATGTTGATGAGGTTGCGCGCCAGACCGGGATGGCGAACCAGGAGGGAGAGCGCGCTCATCCCGCCCATGGACGCCCCAACGACGCAGCTGAGCGTGTCGAACCCCAGGGCGCGGACCAGCACCGCGGCGGCGTCGGCGATGTCCTCGATGGACAGTGATGGGAACGTCATCCCGTAGGGCTCGCCGGTGGCGGGGTCGACCGAGGCCGGCCCGGTGGAACCCTTGCAGCTGCCCAGGGCGTTCACGCAGATCACGTACCACCTGTCCGTGTCGATCGGCCGGCCCGGCCCCACCATGTGCTCCCACCAGCCGGGAGTGGGGTCCTCGTCGTGCGCGGCGACGTGCGCGTCAGGGGACATGCCGGTGAGGACCAGGACGACGTTGTCGCGTGCCTCGTTCAAGCGCCCCACCGCCTCGTACGCGACCCGCGCTCCGTCGAGCACCCCGCCGCTCTTCATGGCGAAGCCGTCGGGCAGTGTGACGAAACGGGTGGCCGCCGGAATGAACTCCCTCATGCGCGGTCCCGATCAGGCGCTGTCGCGGCCGACGTCCTGGGCGGCGAGCCAATCGTCATCCGACTCCTCGTTCATGCCGTCGAACAGGAAGGTGGACAGGTAGCGCTCGCCGGTGTCGGGAAGCATCGCGAGCAGCACCGAACCATCCGGTGCCGTCTCGGCGGTCCGCAGCGCCGTGGCCAGGGTCGCGCCAGCCGATATGCCGACGAAGATGCCCTCCTCGGCGGCGAGGCGGCGTGCGGTGTCGCGCGCCACGACCTCGTCCATCGTCACGAGCTCGTCGATGACGGTCTGGTCCAGGACACTGGGCACGAAGTTGGGGGCCAGACCCTGGATCTGGTGCACGTTCCATTCCTTGCCGGCCAGGACTGCGGCATTCTCCGGCTCCAGAACGACGATGCGTACGTCGGGGCGCGCCACCTTGAGCATCTGGCCGACGCCGGTCAGCGTCCCGGTGGTGCCGAAGCCCGTGACGAAGTAGTCCAGGCGCTTGCCCGCGAAGTCGCCGAGGATCTCGGCAGCGGTGGTCTCCCGGTGGTACGCCGGATTGGCCGGGTTGTCGAACTGCCGGGCCCGGAACCAGCCATGTTTCTCGGCCAGCTCGTCGGCGATCTGGTTACCGCCGCTGCTGCCGAGGGCTCCGGGGAAGAGGATCACCTTTCCGCCGTACGCGCGGATGAGCTTGCGCCGCTCTCTGGAGTAGGTGTCGCCCATTACCGCCACGAACCGGTAGCCGCGGGCGGCGGCCACCATCGCGAAGGCGATGCCGACGTTGCCCGAGGTGCACTCCACGATCGTGTCGCCGGGTTTGAGCATCCCGGTGGCCTCGGCGTGCAGGATCACGCCCAGGGCGAGGCGGTCTTTGACCGAACCACCGGGGTTGAACGACTCGACCTTCACATAGACCGAGGTGTGCGCCGGGGCCATCCGGTGGAGCCGGACGATCGGGGTACGGCCGATCGTGTCGAGGATGCTGTCGTAGAGGGGCATTGCGCGAACCGTCCTTCGTCGTCAGGCCGCGACGAACGCGGGGGAGACCATGTCAAGGATCACGGCGAGAGCTTGCTCGATCTGCTCCTCGTCCGCCGGGGCGTTGAACTCGGCCAGCTCGACGCCGATCAGACGTTCCCTCGGAACAGCGTCGAAGATCGCCCGGATCTGCGCGGGCAGCAGGCCGTCGGCCACCGTGTAGTCCGCGGGGACAGCGCCCGGGTCCATGACGTCCCAGTCGATGTGCACCCATACCCGTGCGTCACCGATGGCGGCCAGGACGTTCTCCGCAGTCGTCTGGCTCGGGGGGATGACGCGTACTCCAGCGGCTTCGATGAGCTTCCGCTCGCCCGGGTCGACGTCGCGGGTACCGACCAGGATCGCCTGCTCGGGCTTCAGTCCGGCGCCGTGGCCGCTGTCCCACAGGCCACATGCGCCGGACAACACCATGCCGCCGAGGTAGCCGCTGTCCGTCGTGTCCGGGGTGTTGAAGTCGCCGTGCGCGTCGATGTAGAGCACGACCGCGTCCGGAAACCGCCGGGCGACAACCGGCAGCGTGGCGAGACTGACGGAGCACGTGTTGTTCAGCAGAACCGGAAGGTTCCCGCCGTCAAGGCTCGTGGTGACCGCTCTCGCCATCGAGTCCAGCGTCTGGCGGGCCTGGGGCAGGCTCTGGGTCCAGTCGTCGTCCACCGCCGGGGCGGGTTTCCCGATGTACTGCGCGGAGAGCCCGTAGCGCTCCGCCAGGGCCTGCGCGGTACGAGCAGCGCCCTCGATCATCCGCGCCGCTCGGTCCGCCACCCGTCCCTGGGAGACGATGAGGTCGATCATCAAGAAGCATCCTTCCTGGCCGGAGCATGGTCGTGACCGCCGGAGAACGAGGCGGTGTCGTGCTGGCCCGACGCGAACGGGCACCGATCTGCCCGCTCGTCGGCAGCCTCGGCGAGGCTGTACTGAAGCCACTCGAGCGCACCGCTGCCGTACGAACTCAGGTGCGGCGAGTGGGGAGTGCCGTCGTAGCGGCCGATGCGGTCGCGGATGTTGGCGCGTACCTTGCGGCCGCTGGGCGTGTCACCGGCAAAGACGTCGAACCGCGCACGCGGGTTGATGACGATGACGAAGTGGGCGCCGAGATTGCGGCTGCGCCGTTTCCGGTGTGCCGGGCTGCTCATGTTGCAGAAGAGGGGCATGCCGTTGAAGCACATCGACCACCCGGGGGAGTCGGGTTCCCTCGCCACCTCGTCCGGCCAGGGGGCGGGGTCGAGGTCGTGGAGGTCGTGGAGGATCCGCCAGCCGAAGGCGTGGTACTCCTCGACGGTCCGCGCCCGCACCGCATCCGTCGCGAACGCCACCACCAGGGGACTCGCGGTGTCGAGGCGGCCGTCCCAGCGGTTGGCGAGCTCGACATAGCGCCGGAGTCCTTCGGCAAGGCGTCTGGTGCCCACCCCGTCCGCGCTGTCGACGAAGATGAAATTGACGATCTTCTTCCTGAATGCGTTCCGCGAGAAGATGCACGGAAAGTCGGGATCGTTGAGCCGAAGACTGAGATCTTCGAATGCGGAGCGACGCCAGCCTCGGGCCCGCTCGGCCACATGCTCCTGTGTCAGCAGGATTTCTTCGTCGTTGGAGATGTGCAATATGGATAGTCCTTCCCCGTAAATGGTCCTGGCGCACGCCGTTGCGGCGGACTCGATTTTGCGCATGCGGAATCGAGGCCCGCGGCGAGTGGGCCTACGGCCGTCGCAACGGCGGTGAGGATCAACAGGATCGAGTGGGAGCGACTGGTGGAGGTCTTCAGACCGACGCCGTCGTCGGTCCGGTGCCAGGTCAGCTCAGGTTTTCGACCGAGTCTGCGGCACCGCGTGCGACGCAACCTTTGGGTCGCATCCACCAGGGCGATTAACCGACTCCCGGCTGGCGAGCGATTACAGGACAGTTTCGTCGTTGCCTTCGACAGGAGAAATCCTGGCCCATCTCACCCGGGTCGTCAACCCGTCCGAGTGCTGTCTCTCGTGTTTATTTTGGTGACCAGGACGCGATGTCCGTTTCCTTCAGACATCGGTACCAATCAGCGTGGTGGAAATTCGAGGTGGGCGTTCATCGCGACCAAAAGGGTTATCTCGCGCGGGGCGGCAACCGGTGTGCCAACGATGAAATCCAGGTGAATCGGATATGGCGTTTTGTGCGATCGGGGAAACCGCTCGGGCAGGTGGGATGCAGGCCCGCCGAGGGCACCGTCGCAACCGGACTCGGTCAGGGCCTCATCCTGCTGCCGCGCCCTGGTGGACGTGGACGGTCAGCGCGATCGGCACCGAGTTCTCCGATTCCCGGCTACGGGTGATCCAGGACGTGGTCGCCAGTGCGATCTTCGGTGTGATCCTGCGGGAACGCGAGGGCTCCACCCACCACGACCGCCGACGCGGCGTCAGGCCGAGTCGTCGATGACGGCGCGGAAGCGACTCGCCAGGCGGATGGCCCGACCATTTGCCGACATGATTCGGGCTTGCTGGACGGGGTGACCGTGCGCGGCGGCGAGGCCGGCCAGGTGCCCGGCCACCGCGGTGCCGACTCCGCGACCCTGCCACGCGTCGGCGATCAACAGGGCGATCTCTGGCGGTCCGCAGTCCTGCCACAACAGGTGGGCGAGACCGATCAGCCCTGGCCGCTGTGGACCGGCGATGAGAAACGTGTAGCCGCGATCGGGGTCGATCAGGTGCCGCCACTCGGCGTGGCGGATCCGGTCTCGCGACGCGTGGTAGCGGGCCCTGCGGCTCTCGGCGGAGCATTCCCAGCGGTGCAGGTGGTTGACCGCGTCGAGGTCGGTGAGAGTGGCCCGGCGCAGGTGCAGTCGAAGCCCGCCAGCTGTCATCAGGTCCACGTCGTCGTGCTGACTATCGATGAGGAGCCCCTGCTGCACGGATCTCCTTGAGGGCTGGTAGCGAAGGACGGCAGCGCCAACGTCAGGCGCACCACGTACCGAGTGACCGAGACTGGTCTCCGGACGAGCTGGAGAACGTTTTCCCGCTGAACCGCCGCGGGCCCAGGTTCGTGAACTCAGCGCAAGACTTCGGTGCCGGAGAATGTGAGGAAGACGTGAGAGTTCTTGTCGTGGGTGCCACCCAGGGCATTGGTCGCGAGCTGGCCGCCGAGTACGCCCGGCGGGGCAACGAGGTGGTCATTACCGGACGGGCGGTCCAGCGGGCCGAGGCCGAGGCGGCACGGCTCGAAGCCGAGACCGGAAGCCCGGTGTCCGGGTCGGGGCTCGACCTGTCCCGGCCGGACTCGGTGGCGGACGCGCTCCGGAATGTGGGGCCGGTCGATCGTCTCGCCGTCGCGGGAATGATTCGGGACAGCAACACCGTGGCGTCCTTCGCGATCCCGGCGGCGGTGGAGCTGGCGACCACCAAAATCGTCGGCTACGCGGCGGTGGTGGCGGCCCTGCACGGGCGACTCGCACCCGATGCCGCCGTACTGCTGTTCGGCGGAATGGCGAAGGACCGGCCCTATCCGGGTTCCACCGTGCTGTCCACCGTCAACGCCGGCATTGTCGGCCTGGTGCGCACCCTGAGCGTGGAACTCGCGCCGGTGCGGGTCAACTCGATCCACCCCGGTGCTGTCGCCGACAGCCCCGCCTGGGTGGACAACCAGGCCGTCCTCGAGCCCCTGCGCAGGGTCTCCCTGACCGGGGAACTGCCCACCATGCGGCACATCGTCGACGGGTGCGTGTTCCTGCTGGAGAACCCGGCGGCCAACGGCGTCAATCTCACCCTCGATGCCGGACGGGCATAGCGCGACCGCGAGCGTGCGCGCCGCTGGACCGGGAGGGTTGGTACGCCCTCCCGGTCCAGCAGCCCCGGCGATCCGTGGTCAGCGATCGTCGACGCGGCCGGTCAGCGGGCCGACGGCCCGCTGGAGCCACCGACGGTCTGGTGCCGGGCGGTTGGGGAGTGCGACCAGGTGCCGATGGCGCCAGCAGGAACGTCGGCCGCCTCCCTCGTGCCGAGGTCGTAGGCGTCCTCGGCGTGCAGGATCTGGTCGACCCCGGTGACCTCGTCCGAACGCGTCACCCGGAAACCGATGGTCACATCAATGATCTTGACCAGCAGCCAGGTCAGCACCAGGGAGTACGCCGCGACGGCGAAGGCGCCGATGGCCTGCTTCAGCAACTGGCCCGCGCCAGCACCGGCCACGAGGCCGTCTGTCACGTCGAAGACCCCGATGAGAAGGGTGCCGAGAACACCGCCGACCGCATGCACAGCCACGACGTCCAGCGAGTCGTCGTAGCCGAACCGGTCCTTCAGACCGACGGCCCAGGCGCAGCCGACGCCGGCGATGACGCCGATGGCGATCGCGCCCCAGATGTTCACGACCGCGCAGGCCGGGGTGATGGCCACCAGGCCGGCGACCGCTCCCGAGGCAGCGCCCAGCGAGGTGAAACCGCCCTTGCGGACCCGCTCCCACACGAGCCAGCCGAGCAGACCGGCACCGGCTGCCACCTGCGTGTTCATGAAGGCGACGCTGGCGGTGCCGTTCGCGGCGAGGGCCGATCCGGCGTTGAACCCGAACCAACCGAACCACAGCAGGCCCGAGCCGAGCATCACGAGGGGCAGACTGTGCGCCCGCATCGACTCGCGCCGGAAACCGACCCGGTTGCCGAGCACCAGTAGCGCACCGAGGGCGGCCATGCCCGCGTTGATGTGCACCGCCGTGCCTCCGGCGAAGTCCTTCACGCCGAGTTTGAAGATCCAACCGCCGGACTGCCACACCCAGTGGGCAACCGGGAAATAGACCACTGTCACCCACAGGGCGACGAACAGCATCCACGCGCCGAACCTGGCGCGGTCGGCGATCGCTCCGCTGATCAGCGCCGGCGTGATGACGGCGAACATCATCTGGAAGACGGCGAAGGCGAGCACCGGAACGCTGCCGGTCAACGTGGTGTCCGAGATTCCGCTCATGCCCACGTTGGACAGGTCACCGAGAAGCCCGCGCCCGCCCACGTCCTCGCCGAAGGCGATCGAGTATCCGTAGGCCACCCAGAGAACGCTGACGATGCCCAGGCTGACGAAGCTCATCAGCAGCATGTTGACCACGCTCTTCGCGCGAACCATGCCGCCGTAGAAG
Organism: Micromonospora sp. NPDC049171; assembly: GCF_040648275.1. Taxonomy (NCBI): domain Bacteria; kingdom Bacillati; phylum Actinomycetota; class Actinomycetes; order Micromonosporales; family Micromonosporaceae; genus Micromonospora; species Micromonospora sp. NPDC049171. The sequence continues at coordinate 49,914 of NZ_JBEZDJ010000027.1, read as the reverse complement.
AACGCCAGTCCCGGGGTCATCAGCATGACCAGCGCGGCGCTGGTCAGGACGAATGCGGTGTCACCCGCGTCGAAGCCTTCTGGCATCGAGGTGCACTCCACGTCTTGAGCGCCGCCGCGTCGAAAGCGGCGGCGGTTGGATTTGGTACGGGAAGAGGGGCCGGTGCCTCAGGCGAGGTCGGCGGCCTCCAGGGCGGTGCAGCAGGTGTCGACGATGAGCCGGGTGACGGTGTACGGGTCGACGTTGGCGTTGGGCCGGCGGTCCTCGATGTAGCCCCTCTTGTCGATCTCCACCTGCCACGGGATGCGGACGGAGGCGCCACGGTCGGAGACGCCGTAGCTGTACTCGCTCCAGGGGGCCGTCTCGTGGGCACCGGTGAGGCGGGCCTCGACGCCGGCGCCGTAGCTGCGGATGTGCTGCAGGGGCTTGTCGCCCCGGCCGAGGGACTCGCAGGCCTCGATGATCGCCGCGTAGTTCTCGCGCATCGCGCCGGTGGAGAAGTTGGTGTGGGCGCCGGCGCCGTTCCAGTCACCCCGTGCGGGCTTGGGCTCGAGGGTGGCGGAGATGCCGAAGTCCTCGGCCGTGCGGTGCAGCAGCCAACGGGCGACCCAGAGCTGGTCGGCGACCTCCAGCGGCGACAGCGGGCCGACCTGGAACTCCCACTGGCCGGGCATGACCTCGGCGTTGATGCCGGAGATGGTCAGGCCGGCGGCCAGGCAGTTGTCCAGGTGCTTCTCGACCACGGCGCGGCCATAGATCTCGTCCGCGCCGACCCCGCAGTAGTAGCCACCCTGCGGGGCCGGGTAGCCGCCGTCGGGGAAGCCCAGCGGGCGGGAGCCCTGGAAGAACGTGTACTCCTGCTCGATGCCGAACAGGGGCTGCTGGGCCGCGAACCGGTCGGCCACCGGGCGCAGCAGGGCCCGGGCGTTCGACTCGTGCGGGGTGCCGTCGATGTTGAACACCTCGCACAGCACCAGCAGGTGCGCCCCGCCGCGGATCGGGTCCGGGTAGGTGGCGACCGGCTCCAGGACCCGGTCGGAGCTGCGGCCCTCGGCCTGGTTGGTGCTGGAGCCGTCGAAGCCCCAGGTACCCGGCTCGACGCCGTCGGCGATGATCTTCGTCTTCGACCGCAGCTTCGCGGTCGGCTCGGTGCCGTCGATCCAGATGTACTCAGCCTTGTAGACCATGTGTCTCTTTCTCCTGTGAACGGGCCGGATGGCCAGTCGAAATCGTGATCGGACGAACGGGCGGCTCAGACCGCCGCGAGCGGCGCGTCCGTTCGCACCAGGTGGGTGTCCGCCGCCGGACTCGCGACGCCCAGCGCCGACGTGAGCAGCGTGACGACCCGGTCGTGTGCGCCTCGCTCGGCGTCGTGCAGCGGGGTGCCTCCCCAGCGGTCCCGCAGAGTTGGATCGGCCCCGCGATCCAGGAGGTACTGGACCACGTCGAGGTTTCCCTCGGAGGCGGCCAGGTGCAGCGCGGTACGTCTGTCGTAGTCGGCGGAGTTGGGGTCCTTTCCCGCCGCCAGCGCGAGCCGGACGTACTCCAGGTCACCGTGGCTGGCGGCCCACAGCAACCGGGTGGTCGACGCCACCTCCTCCTCGTTGCGCCCGCGCCGGGGGTCGCGTTTGCCGGAGTCCTCGCCGGTGGCCAGGGAGTCGTAGACGTGGAAGTTGAACCGGTTGACGAGGTCCGCGCAGAAGGCCACCCCTCGGACGGAGTTGCCCAGCGCGTCGAGGCGCGGCGACCAGACGCAGATGCCCAGCACGCCGGGAACCACGATCATGAGTCCGCCGGAGACGCCGCTCTTCGCCGGCAGACCGATCGTGAAGGCGAACTCCCCGGAGTAGTCGTACATCCCGCACGACGACATCAGGGACAGGCACTTGCGTACGGTGTCGGCGGAGAAGATCCGCTCCCTGGTGAGGGGATTGACGCCGCCGTTGGCCAGCGAGGCGGCCACGACCGACAGCGACCGCGCGTCGACCTCGATCGAGCAGCACTGGAAGTAGAACTCCAGCGTCTCGGTGAGGTCCGTCCCGTCCGGGAAGGCCCGGTGCTCGCGCATGAAGTAGCCGAGGGCGAAGTTCCGGTCGGCCGTGCGGCGTTCCGAGAGGTAGACGGCGTTGTTGAACCCGACCGCGCCGCCACCGGCCAACCTGCGCCACGTCTCGGCGACGTGGTCGAAGCGGTCGGCCATCTCCCAACCGGGGCGCAGCAGCGAGCAGCACATGATGGCCCCGGAATTGATCATCGGGTTGTGCGGGAGCCCCTCGCTGTTCAGCGTCAGCTCGTTGAACCCGCGACCGCTGGGCTCCCGCCCCACATGCCGGTGGACCTGCTCGGCACCGTGCTGTTCCAGCGCGAGACAGTAGTTGATCGGTTTGCAGACCGACTGGACGCAGAAGACGCTCTCCGCGTCTCCCAGGGCCAGGCGCTGCCCATCCGTGGTGCACAACGCGATCCCGAACTTCTCCGGATCGACGCGGCCCAGTTGCGGGATGTAGTCGGCGACCTGGCCCTCGTCGACACCCCGGAGCCCCTCGTAGATCGCGAAGATCTCCGTTCGGAGCGCGGCGAAGTCTGGAATGACGAGATCCCCGCGAAGCGCTTTCTCGATGACGCCGCCGCCCGCCCTGCACAGTGCGACGAAGCGGGTCAGGTCGATGCGTGTCGGCCCGTCGGCGCCCACGGCGGGACGCAGTTCGCCCCAGACCTGGGCCAGACGCGGATCAGCGTCCGAGATCCCCGAGGCGCGCAGCCGGTTGGCAAGGTCGGCCAACGAGACGGTGCCCTGCGGGTCGACGGTGAAGGAGGCGAACAGCTTCCCGTATTCACCGGCTCCGGAATCGTCGGCGAGTGACGGTTTGACGGGGTTGCCCGACCACGCCTGCTCGATGCGACGCGCCGTGGTTCGGGGTTTCTTTATCGTGGGCATGACGTGGCTCGACCACTCCGTAGAAAGTTTGTGTCAGTGCGGCCACCGGCGTATTTACTCGCGCCTCCGGGCATTCGACCGGCCAGCCTCGCACATTCGGAAGGCTACGGGCGGCCAGTGCACATTCGCTTGATTCCGACTGACCAACCGCTGGTCAGAGGGCACGCATCGACATCGGCGCCCGGTCTTGCCGGTCGTCAACTATTCGTCAACCGCGGCCACGTACAACTACCAACCCGTGACCGGCCTCATCCTCGGCCCAGGAATGTTCACGGCGAACCAGGGCACGTAGGAGCGGACCGATGATTCGAGGAGTGGACATGACAAAGGTCCTGATGGTGTTGACCTCGCACGACCAGTTGGGCGACACCGGGCACAAGACCGGCTTCTGGCTCGAGGAACTGGCCGCGCCCTACTACCGGTTCCGCGACGCGGGGTGGGAGGTCACGCTCGCCTCGCCTCGGGGCGGCCGGGCACCCCTGGACCCGAAGAGCGACGAGCCGGACTTCCAGACCGACCAGACCCGCCGGTTCACGGCGGACGCTGAGGCGCAACGCCAGCTCGACACGACGGTACGGCTCGACTCGGTGTCCGTTGACGACTTCGACACCGTCTTCTACCCGGGCGGCCACGGCCCTCTCTGGGACCTCGCCGAGGACAACGACTCGATCAGGCTGATCGAGCAGGTCGTCGCGGCGGGCAAGCCGATCGCGCTGGTGTGCCACGCTCCGGGCGCGTTGCGGCACTGCGCGACGCCCGACGGCGAGCCCCTGGTCGCCGGGAAGCGCGTCACCGGGTTCACCGACAGCGAGGAGGAGTACATGGGCCTGACCAAGGTGGTGCCCTTCCTCGTCGAGGACGAGCTGGTCGCCAAGGGTGCCGAGTTCTCCAAGGCGGGCAACTTCGAGTCGTACGTGGTGAGCGACGGGCTGCTCGTCACCGGCCAGAACCCGGCCTCCTCGGCTCCGGCGGCGGATCAGCTGATCTCGCTGGTGAGCCGGGCCGGCGCGTAACCTCGATCGTCTCCGTCCGGCGGGACCACTGCGAGGGGCCCGCCGGACGGCCGACATCGATCGGAGCTCAACCTCAGCTGGCCCGTACGGTGTGCACTGCGGAGACCGCGGCGGCGCCTTCACCGACGGCGGTGGCCACCCGTTTGGTGGAGCCGGACCGGATGTCGCCGACCGCGAAGACACGGGCAGCGCTGGTCTGGAACGGCAGCGGCGCCGGGTGCGTGCCGGGAGGCAGCCGGCTGTCGGTCAGCACGAAACCGTCGTCGTCCGTGGCGATGCCCTTCATCCAGTCGGACGCCGGGTCGGCGCCGATGAAGCAGAACAGCCCTCGGCAGACCAACCTCGCGCGTTCGCCCTCCGACGCCACGACGATCGCCGCCAGTGTGTCGTCACCCTGAAGCTCTCGCAGGGTGCTGGTGGTGTGGACGTGGATCTGCGGATGGGCGTGAATCCGGTCGGCCAGGTACGTCGACATCTTCGCCCCGAGGTCGGCCGAGCGCACCACCAGATGCACCGTGCAGCCGCGTGCGGCCAGGGAAAGGGCCGCCTGTCCGGCCGAGTTGGCGCCGCCCACGACCGCCACCGGCTGCGACTCGTAGCCGCGCAGGTCCAGCTCCGTGGCGGCGTACCGGATGCATCCGCTCTGCTCGAACTCCGCCCAGCGCTCGATGTCCAGACGTCGGTAACGCGCTCCGGTGGCGGCGACGACCGCGGACGTCTCGATTCGGGTGCCGTCCGCCAGCTCCACGACGGGCCGCAACTCGTCCGAGACGTCGAGGCCCACCACCGCGCAGGGCGCGTAGATCTGGACGCCGAACTTCAGCGCCTGGATCATCGCCAGCCGCGCCAACTGCTCGCCGCTGACACCCGCGGGGAAGCCGAGGTAGTTCTCGATCCGCGCGCTCTTGGCCGCCTGGCCGCCCAGGCCGGTGCCGTCGAGCAACACGGTGACGAGGCCCTCGGACGCGCCGTAGACCGCCGCGGCCAGCCCCGCCGGCCCGGCGCCGACCACGACCAGGTCGGGGTTGCGCGCCGTGGCGACATAGGTCAGGCCGAGTGCCTCCGCGACAGTGCCCGGGGTGGCGCGATGCAGTACCCGGCCGGCGGTGACCGCGACCGGAAGGTCGTCCTCGCCGACGCCTGCCGTCCGCATGAGCGCCCGCCCGGACAACGAGGCCGCGTCGAGCCAGGCGTGCGGGAGAAGCATCTGGGTCACGTAGGTGCGCAGCTCCAGCGATTCCGCCGCGTGCGGTCGACCGACGATCTCCAGGGCGTTGCCGGCGGCCCCGCGCATCAGTTCACGACGAGCGCGAAACGTCTCGATCAGGACGTCGGCGATGTCGACCTGCTCGGCGAGCACACGGCGCAGTTCCGGGGCCGAGATCCGGACGACAGTCCCGGCCGCGACGACGCGGACCGTGAGGAAGACCTGCTGCCCGGTGAGGAGACTCAGTTCGCCGAGGAACTCGCCTGGGCCGCGCCGGTAGATGAGGCGCTCGGGCTCCAGCGCCGTCGCGTCGCGGACGGCCTCGGCGGTGGCCGTGCGCAACAGGAAGAAGTCGTAGGAGCTGTCGCCGGCGGCGTACAGATCCTGTCCCGGCTGGACCTCTTCCTCGGTGCCGTAGGTGGCGAGGCGGTCGAACTGCTCCGTGTCGAGGACAGGGCCGTCGGCGTCTCCGGTGCTCATGCTCGAACGATAGGTTCCGTCTGTTGACGACGAGTGGATCCCCGACCGGCGGGCGCAGAAGCCCTCCACTCGCTGTCCACCACGGCACGTCAAACTTGTCGAACCGCTGGCGGCGTAGCACCCGGCCCGAGACGAAGGACAGGGAACCTGATGTCCAGCCTCGCATTGGTGGTGGCGGTCGGCGTCGCCATCCTGATGGGTACGGGCGCGGCCCGTCGTCTCCGGATCGCCCCACCGGTGCTGCTCCTGATCGCCGGTGTCCTTCTCGGGTTCGTGCCCGTACTGCGTGTGGTGCACCTGCCACCCGAGGCCGTCCTGCTGGTGTTCCTCCCGGTGTTGCTCTACTGGGAGGCGTTCACCTCCTCGCTGCGCGAGATCCGCCGGAACCTGCGGGTCATCGTGTTGCTGAGCACCTTCCTCGTGGTCGCGACAGCGGCGGGGGTGGCCACCGCCGCGCACGCGCTCGGGCTCGACTGGGGACCGGCGTGGGTGCTGGGCGCCGCGGTGGCTCCGACCGATGCCACGGCGGTCGGTGTCCTGGGCCGGATGCTGCCGCGCCGCATCGCGACCATGCTGCGCGCGGAGAGCCTGGTCAACGATGGTACGGCGCTGGTGATCTACACGCTCGCGGTCGGGATCACGCTCGGCGAGGAACACCTCAGCGTGGGCCGGGTGGCCGGCCTGTTCGCCCTGTCGTACCTCGGCGGCATCGCGGCCGGCGTGGCTGTCACGTTCCTCGTCCTGCAGATCCGCCGCCGGCTGAGCGACCCGTTCCAGCACAACCTCCTGGCGCTGATGACGCCGCTGACCGCCTACCTGATCGCCGAGGCGGCCGAGGTGTCCGGCGTCCTCGCGGCCGTGGTCAGTGGACTCTGGGTGGGCCGCGCCTCGCCGCGCCTGTTCCCCGGTAATGCCCGCCGGCACGTCCAGACCGTCATGGACTTCCTGACCATGCTGGCCAACGCGGCGCTGTTCGTCCTGGTGGGGCTGGAGGCGCAGTCGGCCGTCCGCGGGCTGGACAGCACCGGGCTGGCCCACGGCCTGCTGGTCGCGGTCGTGGTCTGCGCGGTCATCGTCGCGGTGCGGTTCGGCTGGCTGTTCACCAGCCCGTATCTGATCCGGGCGATCGACCGCCGGCCGCAGCAACGCGAAAGACGGCTGAGTGGTAGGCCGCGGGCGCTCATGTCGGCGGCCGGTTTCCGCGGGGCCGTGTCGATGGCGGCGGCGCTGGCCGTACCCCATGCCCTGCCGTCCGGGGCGGAGTTCCCGGACCGTGACCTGATCGTCTTCGTCACGGCCGTCGTGATCGCCGCGACCCTGCTGCTCCAGGCGCCGCTGATGCCCCGGGTGACGCGGTGGGCCGGGCTGGGTGCCGACGGGGAGGCCGAGCGGGAGCGCCGTGCGGCCGAGATCGGGTCGATGGCGCACGCCCTCGCGTCGCTGCCCGAGATGGCCGCGAGGCTGGGCACGAGCGACGACGTGCACGAGCAGTTGCGAACGGAGTACGACCGCCGCCTGCGCGTGCTGCGCGACGGCGACGCCGACGCCGGGCCCGACGAGGCCGCTGCCCACTACGAGCAGCAGTACGCCGACCTGCATCTGGCGGTCATCGACCACCGCCACGACACCGTCGTCCGCATGCGTGACCGGGGCGAGATCGACGACGAGGTGCTTCGCCGCGTGCAGGACGGCCTCGACCTCGAACAGGTCCACCTGACCCAGCGCCGCGGCAACGCCTAGCCGCGCTGCTCGGGGACAGGTGTCGAATCGGGGCGGCCGACCCGCGTGGCGATCTCCTGCAGGGCCGCGATGTGGGCGCTCAGCGCCGCGCGACCGGCTGGGGAGAGGTTGATCCAGGTCCGCGGGCGCTTGCCCACGTAACCCTTGCGCACCTCGACGTAGCCGCCGTCGCTCAGGGCCGAGATCCGTTTGGACAGGGCCGAGTCGCTCAGCTCCACCGAGTCGCGGACGAAGGCGAACTCGGCCCATTCCGTTCCCGCCAGCAGGGCCAGGATGGCCAGTCGGGTGGGATCGAGCAGCGCGGGGTCCAGCTTCGGGTCGGTCAACGTCCGATCTCCCTGGTGAGGATCCTGCGCTGCCACCACGGACCCGCGGCGGCCACCAGGACACCGCCGGCAAGTCCGCTCCACAGCGCGACGTGCGGGACCTCCAGGGCGGCGGCGATCGTCGTGCCGACGATCAGGACGGCCAGCACCAGCAGCAGCCCCACCAGGCTCGCCGGGTCGGGCGTGACGCGCGGACGCACCGGCCGGCGGAGCAGCGAGCCGCCCAACCGGGTGTTGCCCACCAGAGCGACGAGCAGCAGCAGCAGGATGATGGCGCTGCCCCAGGTGCGGACGAACTGTGGTTCACGGTCGGCGAGAACTCCGTACGCCGCGATCAGGACCCCGGCCACGATCCAACCCCACCGGGACCGGCCTGCCGCCGCTGCCGTCTGGGTCCGCCGCCGGTCGACGTCCCGCAGAGCTGCTCGGGCCTCTTCGGGTGTAGGGGTGTTCATCAGGTGACTCCCTCGTCTTAGAAAGTACTTGCTAGTACGGAAAGCTAGCACTCACTTTCCACGTCGGCAAGTACTTGCCGAGGCGTCCGTCGCCGGAAGTAACTCCTTACTCACTAGAAATCGTGTGCCGCGGCGTTGACTTGCCCTACTAGTCGGGAATCACGAGACGGGGGCGACCATGACGGGCCAGGCGGACTGGGGTCGGGACGGGTGGGCTGTGCAGCCCGGTGCGGAAAGGCTTGTCGAACTCGGCGGCCCGCATCGGCCGGAGATCCTCGTGCGAGGCGCCGAGGTTGGTGGGGCACTCGGGGCATTCGTGTTCCATCACGACGTGATCGTCGAGAACCCGCCCCACGCCCACCACGACTTCATGAAGATCGCCTACGTCCTGCAGGGGGAGTACCACTTCCGGGTGGGCAAGGCCGAATTCTCCGGCGGCCCGGGAACCACTGTCATCGTGCCGCGGGGCGCCTATCACACGTTCGTCACCCCGACCGGCGGGAAGCTGCTGTTCGTCAGCGCGCCGGCCGGCAACGAGCAACTCTTCGAGGAACTCGGCAGCCTCGGCCCGAATCCCACCCCGGAACAGCTCGCCGAGATCGACGAACGCTTCGGCACCACGCGTCTCCCGGGCGACGAGGGTCGCCCCTGGAGTCAACTGCGCGACGCCGCGCGTTAAACGATGCTCGCCCGCTCCTCGAACACTCGGGCGATGGCGTTTCCGACCCACATCGAACGTGCACGGATCAAGAAGGAAGAACGATGGCAGATAGTCGCGACATGTACCTCGTCCACGGCGCCTTTCGACGCGAGTTTCCCGCTGCCGCGGCACTCGTCCGGACCGTTGCCGCCAACGACAGCGCCGCCGCCGCACGGGTCGCCGAGCACGTACTCATCCTCACCGGTCTGTTGAACCTGCATCACGCCGGTGAGGACGAGAAGGTCTGGCCGAAACTGCTGCAGCGGGGCCCGAACGAGATCGCGCCGTTGGTCGAGACCATGGAACGTCAGCACGAGGGCCTGCACGAGGCACTTGTCGAGGTGGAGAGGCTGGCCACCGTCTGGCGCTGGAGGGCGACGTCGGCGGACCGTGATGCGTTGGCCTCGGCCGTCGACGCCATGATTCCGCCGATGCTGGAGCACCTGGTCACCGAGGAGACGCACCTGCTGGCGTTGATCGACAAATACCTGACCGACAAGGAGTGGGCCGAGGTGGGCGCGGCCGCGATGGCCACGATGCCGAAGAACCTGTTGCCCATGGCCTTCGGGATGGTGCTGCGCGACGGCGCCCCCGAGCACGTCGCGGGTCTCAGGGCGGTCATCCCGGGTCCGGCCTGGTTCGTGCTCTCCCGGCTCGGGCCGGGCGCGTACACCCGATACGCCCGTCGTCTGGGCCTGGACAGGGTGGGCAGCACCGCCTGACCGGGTATTGACAGTTGAGCCGATGAAGGGCAGCCGGGAACCCGGTTGCCCTTCATCGTGCACCCGGGCCGCGTCGGAGATGGTCAGTGGAAATCAACTGCGATCCGACATGCTCGACCTGGGGGTTGCCGGGGGGCTGCTGATTGTCATTCGTGGTCACCGAGGAGCTGCAATGAATACTGGTTCGGAAAAGGCGCACACGGTTCGGGTTGGCGACCTCTCCCTGATCTGTCACATTCGTGGCCGCGGCCCGCTCTGTTTCGTACATCCGGGTGGTCCGGGGCTTTCCGGAGACTATCTGCGCATGCCACTGCTCGAGCGCCGTCTGACGATGGTCTATCTCGAGCCGGTGGGCACGGGCGGTTCGAGCCGGTTGCCGGCGGGAGCGACGTACGACCTCGAGACCTACGCCGACCATCTCGACGCGGTGATTGCCAACCTCTCCGACGTCCCGGTGCTCGTGCTGGGGCATGGGCACGGTGGATTCGTCGCGCAGAGTCTGGCGTTGCGCCGCCCGGACCGGACCGCCGGGCTGATCCTGTACGCGACCGCACCCATGGCCGATCACCACACCCGGGCAGCGGCGCGGGAGAAGCTCCGGCAGTACGCGCTGGCCCACGCGGACCGCACCGATGCCGAAGCGATGATCGCCGCGTTCGACCGGCCCGCCGACCGCTGGGTGCACGAGAGCACCGCACGGCTCTGGCAGCTCCTCCCCGCCTACTTCGCCGACTACTGGCGGCGGCGCACGGAGTTCGCCCATCTCCTCGGTGCGCTGCCCTGCTGGCCGAGGCCGGCCACCGACTTCGACCTTCGTGGCGCACTGCCCTCGATCAGCGCACCGACGATTGTCGTGGCGGGTGTGCACGACTTCGCATTCGGCCCCGAGCCGGCCGAGATGCTGCGGTCGGCCATTCCCGATGCGGTCCTGGCCGAGTTCTCCGACAGCGGGCACTTCCCGCACCTGGAGGAGGCCGAGCGCTTCAGCCATGTGGTGCTCGAGTTCGCCCTACGGGTCTGCGGCGGCGTTCCCGGCCGGCCTCGTCGGGCGGGCGAGCTGGCCCTGACCGGACGGCACGATGCGCGTTGGTGGTGACGGGCGCGGCGATGCCGCCCCGGCCGGCAGTGAGCGGCCGGGGCGGCATCGCCGCAAGCTCACTCCGGGAGCTGATAGAGGCGATAGCGGGCAACGGTGTCGAAGCCGATCCGCAGGTACACCGGCTCACCCTCGGCGCTCGACTGCAGCGTGGCGATGCGCCGCCCCGACTCGCGGGTGATGCGCAACGCCTCGCGGGTGAGGGCGGTCGCGATGCCGCGCCGACGGAAGTCGGGATCGGTGGCGATGCAGTACAGCGCGCCGACGTCGGTGCCGAGCGACAGGGTGCACGTGCCGACGGTTCGGCCGTCGACGGTGCCCGCGAGCCGGACCACGTAGGGGTAGGCGAAGTTCAGTTCCCGGTCGACGACGATCCCCAGGTCACCGGAGATGCCGAGCGGCCCGGCGTAGGCCTCGACGTACTCCCGCATCCCGACCGGGCCGACGACGGTCCGGATCGACAGATCGGCGGGCGCCTCGGCCTCGGCCACGGTGGTCACGTCCACGGCCATGATCGGCATGTCCGCGATCTGCTCCGCGCCGCGCTCGAGCAGGCCCTCGGCGGTGCCCTCGTCGCTGTCCGCGCCCACCCACCAGCCCCACCGCGAGCCGGTCAGGTGCTTCCTCGCCTCCGCGATCGCGTCGTCGAGCTGTTGTCCGCGGACGCGGAGGACCCCGTTGAGCAGTGGGTGGGGGATGTCGGTGCGGTAGGTCGGCAGGTCGGTGTCGGGGCGCGTACCGGCCCAGCCGCACCAGTAGCGGCGGTTGGCGGCAAGTTGCGGGCCCAGGTCGTGGATGGAATGGGTGGTCATACCCTCAGGACCCGGTCGGGCGGCCAGAAGTTCGATTCGCCGGGGGAGTGATCTCCGGGCGGGGCGGTCGCGGGGTGTGCAGGAGGCGCACCTCACACACCAGGCCCTTCTTCTCGCGGAGCAGCCAGGTCCCGCCGGGCGGGCAGTGGAACGGATCCTCCGGCGGGTTGACGAAGGCGTTCTCCCAGATCGTGATGCCCGCACCGGCCACCACTGCGGTGATCTGGTGAGCGACGCCGGAGTCATAGTCCCGTCGCATGGCCGCGAAGACCGGTTCGCGGCCGATCGTCCGTTTGCCACTCGGCCAGCAGAAGGTCATGTCCTCGGCCCAGCGCGCGGCCACCTTGTTCATCGGCGCACCGTCGGCCACCGCGGACAGCACAGTCGTCGCCTCCTCGCGTCGTTCGGCCCGCAGCGCCGCGGTCCCGTCGTGCCGCTCGTCGTGTACGCGGGGCAGGACCTCGGCCAGCTGACGGCGCGCTTCGCTCAGGCGGCTGCGGACGGTGCCGATCGGGACCCCGCAGAGGTCCGCGATCTGCTCGTATGAGTTGTTCTCGGTGAAGTAGCGCAGCATCGCCACCGTCTGTGCGGCCGGCGACAGCTGGTGCAGTCCGTGCCAGATCCAGTCCCGCAGTGCGCTGCGGTCGATCCGGGCGACCGGGTCGTCCTGCTCCGGGGCGTGCAGGGTCTCGCCGGCCACGCCCACCGGGACGGGTCTTCGTGAGCGCAGCAGTTTGCGGCAGTTGTTGCGCACGATGGCGTGCAGCCAGGGCCGGACCGCGGCGGGGTCACGCAGCTCGCCGATCCGGCCGAACGCGGTGATCGCGGCATCCTGGCAGGCGTCCTCGGCCTCGGGCACCGCGCCCAGCAGTTGGTGTGCCACCGCGAGCATGCCGGCGTAGTGCAGCTCGAACAGCAGCGTGAAGCTTCGCGGGTCGCCCTGCTGGGCGGCCCGGACCACCTGCTCCGCGTCGCTGGTCGAGGCGGGTGCCGAGGTTGGTAGGAGCATGCCGGAACGCTAGCTCCGGCCAGTGAAAAACTTCTTCAGCGGATCGAACTTTCGTCCTGCCGCCTGGATCTGCAGGACATGCCCGTCGACACAAGCCAGGACCACACCGTCCGCGGAGCGGCCCGCCTCGTGCCGTTTTCAACCCCGACGTCCGTCTTGCCGCTCGCGGCACCCTGCTGTCCCGAGAGCTGGAAGAACGGACGCTCGATTCAGTCACCGTCAAGTTATTCGGCACAAGAGCCGGTTCGCCCCGGCCGGTCCCCGGAGCCGGCCCCGACGGGTGCGCTGCGCCTGCAGATCATGGGCCCGCTGCGGCTCTGGCGCGGTGAGATCGAGATGGAGGCGGGCCCGCGTCAGCAGCGCGGCCTGTTGGCGGTCCTGCTGGCTCGTGCGGGGCGGCCCGTCAGCACCAGCGACCTGACGGGTCTGATCTGGGGCCCGGACTCGCCGCCCAGCGCGGTGAACGTCGTCCACAAGTACGTGGGCGCGCTGCGCCGCCTGCTCGAACCCGATCTGCCCACCCGCTCGGCCGGGTCCTACCTGCTGCGGCACGGCAACGGATACCGCTTCGTCGCGGGGCCGGAGACGCTCGACCTTCTCGCGTTCCGCCGGCACGTCTCCGCCGCGAAGTCCTGCCTGGGGCAGGACCGTCCCGCCGAGGCGCTCGACCACTACCTCAGCGCTCTCGAGCTGTGCCACGGTTCGGCCGGTGCTGGCTTGATCGACAACGCGACGGCGACCTTCGCCGGCATCGACAGCGAGTTCTTCGACGCCGCGGTCGCCGCCGCCGCGGTGGCCGTGCGAGTGCGTCAGCCCGCGCGGGTGCTGACCCCGCTGCGGCTCGCCGCGGAGATGGGCCGGCTCAACGAGCCGGTCCACGCGTGCCTGGTGACGACGCTCGCCGCGGCCGGCCAGCAGGCCGAGGCGTTGGCGGTCTACGGCGCGATCCGCGCGCGCCTGGACGACGAGCTGGGCATCGACCCTGGGCACAAGCTCCGGGACGCCCAGCGGCGGGCCCTCACCCAGGCGGGGATGCCGCCCTCCGGGGAACCGAGTCCGGTCCCCGGGATATCTCGGCCGATTCCCCTGGTGCGTCCGGCGCAGCTTCCGCCGGACCTACCCCTCTTCGTGGGCCGCGACCCCGAGCTGACGATCCTGGACGACCTCGTGAACGGGATGAGGGCCGTCGGACGGACCAGCCCCCTGGTGGTCGCGATGAACGGCATGGGCGGCGTCGGCAAATCGACGCTTGCGGTCCACTTCGCGCACCGGGTGGCCGGCGAGTTCAGCGACGGGCAGCTCTACCTCGACCTGCAGGGTCACCTCGGCGAGGGTGAGAGTCGGCCGGCCGGCGACGCGGTGTGCCTTCTCCTGCACGCGGTGGGCGTGGCCGCCTCCGACGTTCCGGACGGGTTCGACGCGCGGATCGGGATGTACCGCAGCATGACCGCCGGCAGGCGGATCCTGGTCCTGCTGGACAACGCCCGCGATGCCTCCCAGGTGCGTCCGCTGCTGCCGAACTCGGCGGACAGTCTCGTGCTCGTCACCAGTCGGCGGTCGCTCGTCGGCCTGGCCGCGTTCGACGGGGCCCATCCACTCCGTGTCGATCCGCCCGACCTGCCGACGGCCCGTCGGCTGCTCGAAAGCCGTCTCGCCGACCTGCCGGCCGGCGGAACGGCGGGCAGGGAGATCGTCGACGAGATCATCGAGCTGTGCGGCCGGCTTCCGCTGGCGCTGGCCATCCTGGCGGCCCGGATCGCCGTCCGCCCGCGACTGTCGCTGGCCTCCGTCGCCGCCGAGCTACGCGACGGCGCTCGCCGGCTCGAGGCGTTCCCCGACGGGGGTGGCCTCAGTGATCCGCGTACCGCGTTCTCGTGGTCCTACCGGCAGCTTGGTCCCGGTGCCGCCCGGCTGTTCCGGCTTCTGTCGGTGGCCCCGGTGCCGGGTGTCACGGCCGCGGCCTGCGTGAGTCTCGGCGACCGCGACGCCGACGACACCCGGGTCGAGCTGGCCGAGCTGATCGAGGCGGACCTGGTGACCGAGCACGAGGACGGTCGGCTCACGTCGCACGTGCTGATCCGGACGTACGCGCAGGAACTCCTGCACGCCGAGGAGTCGGCGGCCGAGCGGCAGGCGGCGATCAGCCGCCTGCTGCAGTACTACCTGCACAGCAGTTTCCGCGCGCAGGTGGTGCTGGAGCCGAACCGGACGCCGATCGAGCCGCCGCCGCCCCTGCCCGGTGTGGTCGCGGAGCAGCCGGAGACGTACGACGAGGCCATCGCCTGGTTCGCCAGCCAGCGGGAGGTGCTCAAGGAGGCGGTCCACCGGGCGGCCGACATCGGGTACGGCATCGCACCCTGGCAGCTCGCCATCACGATGCAGCAGTACCTGCAGTGGGCCGGCTACTTCCAGGACTGGGAGGACGTCATGCGGGTGGCGCTGTACGCGGCACGGGTGAGCCACGACGAGGTCGGGGAGGCGCACGTCCTGCGCAGCCTGGCCGGCGCCCGTCACGTGTTCGGAGCCAACGACGAGTCGCTGCACCTGCTCGGCGAGGCGCTGCGCATCTTCGAGGACCGGGACATGCGGCTGGAACAGGCGCTCGTGCACAACAACTTCCACCAGGTATTCAGTGCGCTGAGCCGGCACGACCTCGCCCTCGACCACAGCGCGAGGGCGCTGTCGCTGTCCCGCCTCCTGGAGAATCGTCGGGCCGAGGTCGTCAGCCTCCTGTTCAGCGGCACGTCGTTCGCCGGGCTGGGTCGGGTCGAGGAATCAGCTCGGGCGTTGAACGAGGCCCTCGCACTCAATCAGCGGATCGGACGCGGCCGTGAGGAGAGCGAGATCCGGACCGCCATCGCCCGCAACCTGGCCGCGTCGGGACACGTCGGCGAGGCGGTCGAGCAGCTGGAACTCTCGGCGGAGACGGCGTACCGCGTCGGGGACCGGCCGTTGCAGTTCGACGCCCTGCGGCAGCTGGCCGACGTGCTGATCACGGCTCGCGACGTCCCCGGAGCCGCGCGGGTGCTCGAGCGGGCCCGCGTGGTTCTCGGGGAGTTGCAGGGCGGCGGCACCGACAGCATGCGTGCCGCTCTCCTCCGTCTCACCGAGCTGCTGTCCTCGGCCTGACGGTCTCGCGCGGGTTTGCGGTGCGGTGTCCCGG
Organism: Micromonospora sp. NPDC049171; assembly: GCF_040648275.1. Classification (NCBI taxonomy): domain Bacteria; kingdom Bacillati; phylum Actinomycetota; class Actinomycetes; order Micromonosporales; family Micromonosporaceae; genus Micromonospora; species Micromonospora sp. NPDC049171. The sequence continues at coordinate 34,253 of NZ_JBEZDJ010000027.1, read as the reverse complement.
GTAGCCCCGAATTTCGTCAGAAGGTCAGCGTGTGCTGGCTCGAACGCCGGTGCACAGTGTGGGAGAGGGGCGCCCGATGAAGGCTGTCGTTTGGCACGGCATCGGCGACATCCGCGTCGACGACGTGCCCGAGCCCCGCATCGAGGCGCCGACGGACGCCGTCGTCCGGATCACGACGGCGGCGATCTGCGGCACGGACCTGCACTTCGTGCGGGGCACGATGCCCGGGATGAAGCCGGGCAAGATCCTCGGCCACGAGGGCGTCGGGGTCGTCGAGGAGGTGGGACCGCAGATCCGCAACCTCAAACCCGGCGACCGGGTGGTGATCTCGGCGGTGCTGGGCTGCGGGTCCTGCGCCTACTGCCGCCGAGGGCTCTTCGCGCAGTGCGACGACGTCAACCCGTACGGGCCGCGGGCCGGCACGGGCTCGCCCGGCTCACCCGAGGCGCAGGGCCCGTTCAACGGGTTGCAGGCGGAGTACGCGCGGATCCCGTTCGCGCACACCAACCTGATCCGACTGCCGGAGAACGTCACCGAGGCGCAGGCCATCACGCTGTCCGACATCTACCCCACCGGCTACTTCGGCGCGGTGCTGGCCGACGCCAGCGACGGCAACATCGTCACCGTCTGGGGCTGTGGCCCGGTGGGCCAGTTCGCCATCCTCTCCGCCTACCAGCGCGGCGCGTCGCGGGTGATCGCGATCGACGGACACGCCGACCGGCTGGAACACGCCCGCCGGCGAGGGGCCGAGGTGATCAACTTCAACGAGACCGATCCGGTCGAGGCGATCATGGAGTTGACGAACGGAATCGGGGCCGACTGCGCCATCGACGCGGTCGGAGTGGACGGCGAGAGCCCGAAGTCGGGCCCCGCCGCGGGCAGGGACGACGAGCGCAACCGCGAGGAGCAGCGCAGGATCTCCCCGAACCTCGACAGTGCGGGAGTGGACGGGCACTGGAAGCCGGGAGACGCGCCCAGCCAGGCGCAGACCTGGGCGGTGGAGAGCCTCGCGAAGGTGGGCACCCTGGGGATCGTGGGGGTCTACCCACCCGCCGACCGGTACTTTCCGATCGGCACGGCCATGGCTCGTAACCTCACCGTCCGGGCCGGCAACGGCAATCATCCCAGGTACATCCCGAAACTGGCGGCGATGGTCGCGTCCGGCCAGGTCCATCCGGAGGACGTGGTGACGGAACACGAACCGCTCACCGACGCGATCGGCGCGTACCGCGAGTTCGACGTTCGCAGCCCCGGCTGGCTGAAGGTCGCCCTGCGGACCGCGTGAGGGCCGTTCGGCGCCGAATCAAGTGGTGGTCCATCGCGCGTGCAGTGGGTCGGCGGATGCTGACCGGGTGCGCAGACACGTCACGGTCACCCTGGCGGCCCTGAGCAACGCCGTTCTCGGCCTGCTCGCCGTCGCCCCGCTCGCGGTCCTCATGTCGTTGCTGGCGTACGCGGCACACCACCCCACCTCGTCGCCGACAAACCACACGTACGCGACGATCGCCGGACGGCTGCCACCCGTCGAGATCGACGGCGACGAGGCCGGCGCGGCAGTGGTCTTCCTGGCCGTCGCCGCGGTGCTGCTGGGCGGAGCCTTCGTCGCGACGAACACGTGGCTGCTGGCCCACCGGCCGGGTGACCGGCGTGCCGGCTGGGTCGCCGCGGCGATGCTCGCGCTGTCGCCGTTCGCCTGTTTCGTGGGCTACTGGTGGCTCGGGACCGTGCCGCGGTGACGGCCGGTCCAGTCGACGTCAACAAATGATCCACTGACCGTGACTACGTTTCGAGAGTCATTCGACCTCGAAGGAACAACGGTTGGCCCACTCGAACGCGCTACGCCTGCAGATCCTGGGCCCGCTCCGGATCTGGCGGGGTGACGTCGAACTCGACGCGGGCCCTCGGCAGCAACGCTGCCTGCTGGCCCTCCTGATCGCGCACCAGGGCCGCAGGATCGCCATGACCGAGTTGATCGACCTGGTGTGGGGACCGAGCCCGCCGCCCAGCGCGGTGAACGTCATCCACAAGTACATCGGTGCCATCCGGCGGCTCCTCGAGCCCGGCCTGTCGCCGCGGGCCGCTGGTTCGTATCTGACCAGGCACGACACGGGTTACCGCTTCACCGCGGGCCCGGCGACGCTGGACCTCGTCGCGTTCCGCGGGCTCGTCGCGCAGGCGGCGGAGAGCGCGCGCGGCGACCGGCTGGAGGAGGCGCTGGCCCGTTACCTGGAGGCCCTGCGACTCTGCCACGGACCGGCCGGTGAGACCCTGGCCGACACCGCGGGAGCCATGGCGACCTTCTCCGGGTTGGACGGTGAGGTCTTCGACGCCGCCGTCGCCGCCGCCGAGATCGCCACCCGTGTCGGCCAACCGGCGCGGGTCCTGGCGTCGCTGCGACTCGCCGCGCAGATGGGACGGCTGCACGAACCGGTGCACGCCAGCCTGGTGACGACGCTCGGAGCGGCCGGACACCAGGCCGAGGCGCTGGAGGCGTATCGGACCATCCGCGCTCGGCTCGCCGACGAGTTGGGCATCGACCCGGGGCGGGATCTGCGCAACGCCCAGCACCGGGTGCTGACCCAGGCGGCCGAACCGGACGTGGAGTCCGGCGCGGCGGTGCTCCCGGCACCGCTGGTGCGTCCGGCGCAGCTGCCACCGGACCAGCCCATGTTCGTGGGACGGACGTTCGAGCTGACGGTGCTGCGCGACCTGGTTCTGGGCATGCGCGACGGCCAGCGCACCAGCCCGATGGTCGTCGCGGTGGACGGGATGGGTGGCGTGGGCAAGTCGACGCTCGTCACCCACTTCGCGCACTCGGTCGCGGACGAGTTCACCGACGGCCAGCTCCACCTCGACCTGGGCGGCAACGCGGGGGAGGACGGCACCGTCTCGGCGGCGGACGCGTTGCGCTCGCTGTTGTACGCCCTCGGTGTGCGCGCGTCGGAGGTACCCGACACGTTCGACGCGCTGGTGGGCACGTACCGGAGCCTGACCGTCGGCAAGCGGATGCTCGTCCTGCTCGACGACGCCCGCGACGCGTCGCAGGTGCGTCCGCTGCTCCCGAACTCGGCCGAGAGCCTGGTGCTGATCACCAGCCGGCGCCCGCTTGTCGGTCTCTCGGCCTCCGAGGGCGCACGCCTGTACCGCGCGTACGTCCCCGACCTGCCCGACGCTCGCAGGATGTTGTCGACCCGGCTCTCCGTCCTGCCGAGCCGTGCGGCCGAGGGTATCGACGCCGACGTCCTCGACGAGATCATCGAACTGTGCGGCCGGCTGCCGCTCGCGCTGTCGATCCTGGCCGCCCGGCTCAGCGTACGGCCCCAGCTCTCGCTGGCCACGGTGGCGGCCGAGTTGCGCGACGGCGCCCGACGGCTCGCCGCGTTCCCGGGCGGCGTCGGCGTCACCGATCCGCGCACCGCGTTCTCCTGGTCGTACCGGCAGCTGACCCCCGGCGCGGCACGGCTCTTCCGGCTGCTGTCGGTGGCGCTGACCCCGGGCATCACCCTCGGCGCCTGCGTCAGCCTGTCCGGACGGGACCCGGATCGGACCCGGGCCGAGTTGGAGGAACTGACCGAGGCGGCGCTGGTGTCGGAGCACGACAAGGGCTGCTACACCTCGCACGTGCTGGTCCGGGCGTACGCGGAGGAGTTGCTCCGAACGACCGATCCGGTCGACGAGCAGCGCGCCGCCGTCACCCGGCTGCTCCAGTACTACCTGCACAGCAGCTTCAACGCGCAGGTCATGCTGCATCCGAACCGCCCGCCGATTCCACCCGCCCCGCCGAAGCCGGGTGTGCGTTCGGAGCAGCCGGCGTCGTACGAGGAGGCCAACAGGTGGTTCGCCGAGCGGCGCGAGGTGCTCCGGGAAGCGGTCCGGGTCGCGGCCGAGCTGGGCTACGGCACCGTCTCCTGGCAGTTGGCGGTCACGATGCAGCAGTACCTCGAGTGGGCCGGTTACTTCCAGGACTGGGAGGACGTCATGCGGCTCGCCCTGCAGGCCACGCGCGACCATCGGGACATGGTCGGCGAGGCGCACGTGCTGCGCAGCCTGGCCGGCGCACGGTGGTTTCAGGGGGCCGACCAGGAGGCTCTTGATCTGTTGTCGGCCGCGCTGACGGTGTTCGCGGCGAACGGGATGCTGCTGGAGCAGGCGCTCACCCAGATCAACATGCACGCGGTCTGCACCAGCCTCGGCGAGCACGAGCGAGCCCTGGAGTACGCGGAGACGGCGGTGTCGCTCTGCCGTGCGGCGGGCAACGAGACGGCCGAGATGCGCGGCCTCTACTCGAAGGGCAGATCGCTCACCTGCCTGGGCCAGTACGAGCACGCGGCCCAGGTGCTGCAGGAGGCGCTGAACATCAATCGCCGCGTCGGGCGCCCGCACGAGGAGGGAATGAACAAGGATTTCGTCGCGGACAACCTGGTCAAGCTCGGTCGCGCCGAGGACGCCGTCAAGGAGCTTGAGGCGGCCGTCGAGTCGGCGCGCCTGCTCGGCGAGGGGCCGTACCATTTCCAGGCCTTCGTGAGCCTGTCCGAGCTGCTGATCTCGATGGGTGACGTGGGCGCGGCGCGCACGGCGTTGGCGGGCGCCCGGGAGGTGCTGGGGTCGTTCCAGGGCGGCGGCCCCCTTCGCCTGCAGGCCAAGCTGCGTCATCTGGCGGCAGAGCTGGATCGTGCGGCTCACCCGCCACCGCACTGACGACAGCTGCGTGCTGCCCGACGGCCGGCGGACCTGAACCGATCGCGGGCATGCTCCGTGTGGATGTCGATCGGCTTCCGGACCTCCTGGAAGCCGCTTGACCGCTGGAGAATCCCCGATGACACGCAACCACCTGACTCCCCTCCTCGCCGTGCTGGCCGTCGGCGCGGCGACGCTCACCGGGTGCGGCTCGTCCCAGGTGCCGCCCGGTCCGGCCCGGGCCGCCGACCTGGGCAGCAGCCAGCCGGCAGCTCCGAGCGGTGGGACCGGCCCCGCGCTCGTGTCCGGCACCGCCAAGTCCAACAACTCGGCGGAGGGCACCGGCGACTGGGCGGTGCGCAACGGCGGGGTGGCGACCGGGAGCGCCCAGGAGTCCGCCCAGCGTTGGACCCAGTTGACCGCGAGCAAGGTGGGAAAGCTCGACCCGGTCGTGGTCAACGGCGCCGGGCTGACCCTCTATCGATTCGACAGGGACAGCAACCAGCCGCCGGTCTCGAACTGCGATGGTGTCTGCGCCGAAACCTGGCCGCCGGTCACCGTTGCTCCGGGCGGCAAGATCTTTGTCGCCGGGGTCAAGAAGGAGGACGTCGGCACGATCCTGCGCGGCGACGGCACCCGGCAGGTCACCATCAAGGGGTGGGCGGTCTACCGGTTCGCCAAGGACGCCAAGCCGGGTGACACCCTGGGTCAGGGCGTCGGCGGCACCTGGTTCGGGGTGACCCCGGTCGGCGGGAAGGCCGGCGTCCCCGGTGGGGAGCAGCCCACCCCGGACGCCTCGCCGGCGCCTCCGGCCACGAGCGCCGTCTTCTTCGACGACCCCACCTTCGGCGATGGTGCGGGGTCGCAGGGTGTGGCCGGCACCGGCTGCCGGAACCTGGACCGACCGGGGGCCGCGTCCTCCGTGGCCGCTCCGGGCTCGCTCAAGATCTGGGCGGGGAAGGACTGCACCGGCCGCTCGCAGGTGATCAACGGCGACGTCGCGGATCTGGGGACTGTCGGCTTCGACAACGCGGTCGTCTCGGTGCGGCTGGGCTGACCCCGACGGCACGGCACCGCGCCGGCTCGGCCACTGGTCGGGCCGGCGCATCGCTGTGTGGGACAGGCCTTAGGGCCCTAGAGCGTCGCGCTGACGTACGCCCTGCCGTCGGTGGTCTCCACCCGGACACTGTCGACCGCTGCCGGGTCGATCAGGGCGCTGCCGTCCAGGGTGGTGCCCTCGGTGGCCGCCCTCTCCGACACCAACCAACTGCCTGCCAGCACCGTGCTGCCGTCCCTGCCGACAACCAGCAGGCGGCACCGCTGGCCCTGCGGAATGCCGGAGACCGTCGCGGTGACGCGTACCCAGCCGGTGGCCGGCCGCACGGCCACCGCGAGACGGGCGCCGGTGGCCGGATCGGTCGCGGTGGCCGAGCGGGCCGCCCGGTCAACCGTGCCGCTCGGGGACGCCGGAGCCGGCTGCGCGGTCACGCCCGGCGCCCGGTCGGCCGCCGGCCCGAAGAAGACACCCCCGAGGACGGCGGAGGCGACGACCGCCGCGGCGACGCCGGACATCGCGTGGCGTCGTCGGCGCTGCTCGGCCGCCTCGCCACGGATCTGCCGCAGAGTACGTTGCAGCAGAAGGTCGCCGTCCTCCGGTGGACCGTCGAGCAGCATCACCTCGGGCACGTTGTCGAGCGCACCGGCCCACCTGCGCAACGACTCGACCTCGGCCCGGCACTCCGCACAGACCGCCAGGTGTTCCTCCGCGCGGCGGGTCGCATCCGGGTCGAGGTCACCCAGCAGGTAAGCGCCGACGTCCAGGTGGTCGGCGTGCGGCGAGGAGCTGTCGGATGTCATGAGGCAGGCCGTTCCATCCCGGCTGGACGTTCGGCGAGATCGCGGAGCGCCCGGAGTGCGTAGTAGGTGCGTGACTTGACGGTACCTGCCGGGATGCCGAGCACCTGGGCGGCTTCCGCGACTGTACTCCCGAGCAGATACACCTGCTCAAGCACCTGTCGGTGCTCTCGGGAGAGGTGCTTCAGCGCGTCGGTCACCACTATCGAGTCCACCACGTGGTCGGCGTGGTCGCGTTCGGCGGCGGCCTCGGTCGGGCTCTCCGGGACCTCCGGTGGCCGTGCGTTTCGCGCGCGTACGGTGTCGGTCACGATGTTGCGGACGACAGTCAGCAGCCAGCCACGGACCGAGCCCTTTCCGTTGACGAGGCTCTCGGGATGACGCCACGCCCGCACCAGCGCCTCCTGGACCACGTCCTCCGCGGCGGCGCGGTCCCGGGTCAACTGGGTCGCGTAGGCGAGCATCGCGCGTCCGTGCTCCTCGAATATGGACCGGACCAACGCCTCGCCTGCCACTTCCTGCCGACGAACAGGTCCTGATCCCGCCATGGCTACCACCCTTTGCTGACCCTCACGTCGCCGGCGTCTCCACCGGATGCTCACGGGTCCTCAGGATGCACACCCCGTCGTCAGCGCTTGTTGATCAATAGAAAACTTGTCTGATCACCCACGTCGTGGCCGATTCGAGACATTTTGGGTCATCAATTGGCGACCCGCTGGTCTCGGGCGGCGCGCCCGAGACCAGCGGAGTGACACTCCTACCGGGCGTACGGCCAGGGCTCGCCGCTCTCCGGGACGCCCGCCTCGGCCAACTCGCGCAACGCGTCGGCGAACAACCGCATGGCACGTTGCCCGCCCGGATTGAGCAGCACGTCGACGCCGTCGGGGAGCAGCGTCAGCAGCTCCTCCAGGTCGACCTGCCGCCAGTCTGCCGCGTCGACCCGGGCCTGGTCCGCGGCGCTCGTCGCGACGAGCACGCAGGGCACGTCGTCCGGCGCCGGCGTCACGATGACCGCACCCTCGCTGTCCAGCGCCACCTCGACGAGGCTGTCCCGCAGCGCCAGGAGCACCGCGTCGACGCCGGCGCGGCCGGTGGCCACCAGTCGCGCGGCGGCGTCCACCGGGCTCGTGGGCGCCTCCGGATCCTTCGGCCGGTACAGCGGGTTGGCGGCGAAACGGCCGACGGTGCCGTCCGGCTCCACCAGCCAGCCACCGACGATGGTCTCCACCGGTGGCATCTCGGCCGTGTCGGCGTCCCCGCCGGCGGGCCCGGTCAACTCCTCGTCCAGCAGCAGCATCCAGTGCCGCTGCCGCTCGCCCTCGTCCTGTTCGCTCATGAACTCGCCCCCTTGCCACTCGGATCGATGCGGGTGAACTTGCCGCCGTTCTCCACCGCCAGGGTGGCGATGGGGCGGCCCGCGGTGGTCAACAGCCCGTCCACGTCCACGCCCTCGGTGGTGACCACCGTCTCGTCCGCCGCGAAGATCCGCCGCTGGCTGCCGAGATCCCGCATGGCATTGGCGAAGTCCTGCCCCCCGGTGCCCGCGGTGTTGCCGAAGTTGCAGGAGATCATGGCGATCGACTTCCCGGGGTCCGAGGCGGAGTTGGTGGCCCGGAAGATCTCGTTGTGGTGCACGACCTTCGCGAACTGCCCGCCCGGCACGTGCAGGACGCTGCCGTCCTTCAACCGCACGGCGGCACCGTTCGGGTTGCCGTGCGCGATGACCAGGGTGGGTTCGCTCTTGAGTCGGGCCCACGGCGCGACCTGGAACTTGTTGCCCACGAAGTTGGGCTCCGTCCCGGGCAGCCGCCGGATCGCCTTGGTGCCGGGCTCCGCGATCGACCCGCCGATGTTGCGGCCGAAGGCGAGGTTGGCGTCGGTCCGGGCCCAACTCGTGAAGCTGTCGTTGTCGGTGGCCCGGCTCGGGAAGAGGACGCCGATCTGCCTCCCGTTGTTGTCGACCAGGGGAGTGGACTCGACGTCCGAGGCGCGGAACGTCTTGAGGTGCCCCTTGCTGTTCTGACCGAGGATGAGTGTCGGATCCTGCGCCTGCTTCTTCTTGGCGTTCTTGAGATCCCGGGCGAACCGCAGGTCGAACACCTTGTTGTCGATCCGGTTGAACACGCCCTTGATGGTCTTGCCGAGGCCGACCTCGGTGACCTTCGCGTCGATGCCGCGACCCGGTGCGGCGGCGGCGCCTCCGGTGACCTCCCGGGTGCTGTCCTTGATGCCGTCGGCAATCTTGCCCGGGCGTACCTTGCCGAGCTTGCTGGCGAGCTTGATGACCCGGCTGACGATCCGTCCACCCGGAACCAGGCCGAGCGCCAGCCCACCGGCGGCGAGGGCGATCTCGGCCGGATCGCCGCCGAGGGCGGCCGCGGCGAGTTCGATGCCGCCGGAGAGGAAGCCGATCGCCGAACCGAGGGGCGGGAAGATGAACGACGCGACCACCGAGAGCACGTCCAGGATCGTGGTGATCCATTCGATCACCGTGCTCTGGAGGAAGTCGACGAACGCGTGGAACGCCTCGACGATCTTGTCCCAGAGGGAGCGTTGCGGCGCGTCCTTCGCCAGCTGGTTCAGTGTCTCCGCGGCGGTCCGGGCCGCCTGGTCGCGCAGGGCTGTCGCCTGGCCGAGCAGCGCCTTCGCCCCGTCCAACGCCTGTTGGGCGTCGGCCGCCCGGCTCCGGGCGGCGCTCGCGTCGTCGGTGACCTGTTCCTTCGCGTCCGGGGCGGTCGCGGTGTCGGCGTTCATCGTGACAAGCACCGCCACCGCCGAGGCGACCGACGCCTGCGCCGCCCGCTGGTCTCCGGCCGCCTGCCGCGCCTGGTCGAGGGCACGCAGCGACATCGTCTGCGCCTCCTCCAGCGATGGCAGATAGCGCAGGTAGGCGTCCGCCGCCGCGGCGTAGGAGTTCGCCATCCCGTCCAGCCGCCCGGGCAGCTTGCCGATCAGATCCCGGAAGGCGTCCATCGCCTTGCCCTGGCCGACGTCGACCTGGCTTCCGGAAGCGAGCAGGTCGTGGGCCTCCTGGGTGGTTCTGGCGAGTTCCTGGTATGCCCGGGTGATCTCTTCGAAGGACTCGGAGTCACCCGGCACGGGATCTGAGTCGAGCTGCAACACGGACCACTCGGCGTCGCCCGGACGCGTCATGACGAACCTCCCCATCGCATCGTCAGGCCGGCGCCCGAACCGTCCGCCGGGAGCCGAGTCGCACACGTAGCCGGCGGGAGATCGGTTCACCGCCGCTGAACCGCTCCGCGCGCCGGTCCGTGTACCGCGCAGGTGCCGTGACGTCTGAGGGGTGCGGAGATGAGCGAACGGGATGGCAGGCCGGCCGGGGAGGTGGCGCGATGAGCGTGATCCACGTACCCGGCGCGGAGCTGGAGCGGGTCCACGAACTGCTGCGGCGCACGAAGGAGCTGATGGACAGCGCGTCGATCAGGTCGATGGGCGCGGTCGTCGACACGCTCGGGCAGCGCAATCTGGAGGATGCCGCCCACCACTTCGAGAAGCGGTGGGGCGACGGCCGGCATGTCGTGGCGAAGGACCTCGAAGGCGTGCGCGACGCGGCGAAGGCCGTCGCCGACGCGTTCAAGGAGGCCGACACCCAGACGGCGAACGCGTTGACGGCACCGGAGCAGGGGGCGGCACAGTGAGCGGCGAAACGACGGACACCAGGGCTCCCGCGTCGACCCCGACCGGGTTTCACCTGCGTACCCCCGAGGCGTGGGACGACTTCTCCACGGCCGACGAGGCGAGTGAGAACCGACTGGCCGACGAGGCGCGGGGACACGCCGTGGCCGCCGAGTTCACCGCGGACCAGGCGGAACGGTTCGCCGAGCAGGTGCGCCGATCGGTACGCCAGGCCCGACGCTCCGGCGCGGTCCACGCGGCCGGCGTCTTCCAGCTGTACGAGGACGGCCCGTTCACCGCCACGGTGCTCGTCGCGGTGGCCACCCCACCGGCCAGCGGCGACATCCTCGGGGCGTTGAGCGCGGTGGGGCAACCGACGCGGGCCGACGGAACCTGGCGGCGGGTGACCACCGCCGAGATTTCCGGGATCGGCACGGTGGGCCGGGTGTACGGCATCCAGAACGTCACCCAGGACGGCGCGACGATGCGCTGCGCGGTGATGCACACGGTCGTGCCGATGCCGGGTTCGGCCGACGTCGTGGTGGTCACCGGATCGAGCCCGAACCTCGCCGAGGCGGAGGAGATCTTCGGGCTCTTCGGTGCGATCACCGAGACGCTGGAGTTCACCTGGGCGGACGGCGTCCCGGCGCTGGCCGCTGCGACCGAGTCCACAAGGGAGCGCACGGCCGGCGAGTGATCCGGCCATGCGCGGTCAGGGGGACACCGGTGATCCGGTGTCCCCCTGAGCGTTTCCGCCGCGGCGCGCCTACCTCACTCCTCGGCCGCGCCGGCCCCCAGCAGCGCCCGCAGGGCGGACGGGTCGGTCCGCGGAATCTGCACCAGGCGGACCGTGCCGTCGCCCAGGTGGACCAGTGCCCGGCCCAGACGCCCCACGCCGAGCTGGCCGCGGGAGAGCTTGGCGCCGATGAGTTCTCCGTCGCCGAGGCCCTGCGGGCTGAGCAGCGCACCCTGCCGGTTGCGTCGGGCGTCGACGTGCCAGCCACCGAAGCCGCCGGAGAGCCCGTCGATGGAGCCGGCGATGATCAGCCCGAGGCCCTGTTCCGCACCGGCCCGCGCGATCTCCCCGAGATCGCTTCCCGCATCGCACTTGAGCAGCAACTCGGCGTCGTCCAGCACCACCACGGCCGGTCCGGTCCTGCCCTCCAGCGCCGCCGTCAACCCCTTGGAGGTGAGGTTCTCGCTCGCGACCAGGTCGAGCACCCCGGGCAGGCCGGCCAGCTCGCGCAGCGGCGAGCGGCGGGGTGCCGCCACGACCACCGGCGTCCCCTGCCGCAGCAGACCCGCCACCATGGTCAGCAACGCGGTGCTGCGTCCCGAGCGTGGCGGCCCGGCCAGGACCAGACTCGGAATGACCGCCAGGTCCGGTCCGATCGCGGCGAGTTCGTCGCCGCCGACCCCCACCATCGTCCAGAGCGGTTCGCTCGGCCGGGCGAGCGTCTCGGTGTCCCGCAGCGTCAGCTCGTCGGGCAGCACGTCGATCCGGAACGGACGGTCCGCGGCCGTCAGGTCCGCGTCGCGTTGCCGGGCCGCCTCGGCGATCTCGGCGAGTACGCGTGCCTGTCCCTGGCCGGACACGTCGTCGCCGAGCAGCGCGATCTGCGCCTCGGCACCGTCGGCCGCCCGGATCGCGCGGCCCGCCTCGATCTCGTCGGGCAGTTGCCGGTGGTTGATGCCGACCATGCTGTAGTCGCCGCGCTCGGTCAGCCGCAGCACCAGCTTGTCGTCAGTGGTGGACGAGATCCGACTGGAGAACATCGCCCGGTCACCGGCGAGCACCACGTGGATGCCCGCCCCGGCGCCCTCACGCAGCAGCGTCAGCAGGCCGGTCATGACCGTGCCGTTGTCGTAGTCGGCGAAGGTCTTGTCGAAGACCTCGAACCGGTCCAGCAACAGCAGGATGTGTGGCGGTCGCTCACCCTCGACCGCACCGGAGCGGTACTCCACCATGCTCGCCGAGCCACTGGAGGCGAGCAGTTGCTGCCGCCGGGCCAGCTCCGCGACAAGCCGGGCGAACAGCCGGCCGAGCCGTTCCGCCTCGGTGCGCTGCACCACGGCCCCGCAGTGTGGCAGGCCGTTGAGGGCCAACAACGCCCCGTTGCCGCAGTCGACGCCGTACACGTGGACGTCCGCCGCGGAGTGGACGCGGGCGAGTGCCCCGGCGATCGTCCGCAGCGTCTGGGACCGGCCGCTGCGCGAGGAGCCGATGACGTGCAGATGCCCCAGCGTCCCCAGGTCCAGCGCCAACGGCACCTGGTCCTGCTGGGCGGGCAGGTCCACCAGCCCGTACGCGACCGGCGGGAGGTGGTATCTGCCGGCGCGGGCCGTGGGCAGCGCGTCCACGGACAGCTTCGACGGCAGCGCGGGCAGCCAGGGGCTGTGCTGCGTCGGGATGGCGAGCCGGTCACTGGCATTGCGGACCGCCTCCACGAGCACCGCGAGGTCGGTCAGTTCGGCGGACGCCTTGGCCGCGGCGCCGGGCCGGCGAGGTGCCGAGCGACCGAGATCCGGCCAGGAGAGCGGTGCCAGCCACGGCGCCGGTCGAGCGGTGGTGCGGGCACCGGGGCGGAACCCGCCGACCCGACCCGCCTGGAACGGCACCAACGACGACTGCGCGAGCCGGACGAAGGCGCGGCCCGGCGTCGTCTTCGAGATCGTGGCCGCGTCCGGGGCGTTCAACACGTCCTGGCTCTCGCTGCTGTCGGTGACCCGCAGGGCGATGCGCAGGTTGGTGTTGGCCCGGATCTCCGGTGAGACCACACCGCCCGGTCGCTGGGTGGCCAGCACGAGATGAATACCGAGCGACCGACCCCGCTGCGCGATGTTGACCAGACCGGTCACGAAGTCGGGCAGATCACGCACCATCGACGCGAACTCGTCGATCACGATGAGGAGCCGGGGCATCGGGACGCGGGACGGCTCGCGGCGCAGCAGCGCGACGTAGTCGTCGATGTCCTTGGCCCCGGCCTCGGCGAGGATGTGTTCGCGTCGCCGCAGCTCCGCCGAGAGTGAGGTCAACGCCCGGCTCACCAGGTGGGTGTCCAGGTCGGTCACCATGCCGACGGTGTGCGGCAGCAGGACGCAGTCCTTGAAGGCGCTACCGCCCTTGTAGTCGACCAGGACGAACGTCATCGCGTCCGGCCGGTTGGCGACGGCCAGCGACGCGACAAGAGTCTGCAACAGCTCGGACTTGCCGGAGCCGGTGGTGCCGGCGACAAGCGCGTGTGGCCCGTCCCGTTTCAGGTCGAGGGAGAAGGGCCCGTCCAGTGACACGCCGAGCACCGCCTCGGTGGTCCGACCCCCGGAGGTCCACCGGGCCGCCACGGCGTCCGGCTCCGGCGGCTCCATCCCGAGTACGTCGAGCAGCCGGCTCGCCCCGGGCAGCGCACTCTCCTCGTCCGCGCCACCGATGTCCCGCAGCGGCGCGAGGGCTCGCGCCACCCGGTGCAGCCATTCGGGCGAGACGACGTCCGGGTGGACGTCGTCGATCGGGGCGGCGAGGGTCTGGGTCACCAGCAGCGACCCGTCGGGCTGCTGCGAGATGACGGCCTGGCACTCCTCGGGCAGCAGCCTCTCCTCGGCGTCCACGCAGATCGCGAAGACCCCGACCGACGGGCCCTCCCGCAGGATCTGTGTGACGCCGGGCAGAGACCGCAGCTTCCGTGCCCCGTCGAGCACCACGAGGATGTCGCGGAACGCGCCGTTGGCCCGCTCTCCGGACCGGGCCGAGATGACGGTCACCAACTCGGCCACCCGGCGGGCCAGAGTCTGGGTGTCGGTGCCGACGGTGGCGAGGGTGTCCTGACCGTCGCGGGGCCGCACGTGCGGCAGCCACCCGACCCAGGACCAGCCCTTCTCGTCGTCCGCACCGGCCAGCAGGTAGATCTGCAGGTCTTCCGGGCTGTGCAGCGCGCTCGCCTGGGCCACCATCCAACGGGCCGTCGTGCGGGCGACGGCGCCGCCGGCCACCCCCACGACGCCGTGCTTGCGTACCGGCACCGTCGCCGGCACGTCGAGGGCGCTCCACCGGACCTCGCGCCGGTTCTCGTCCTGGCTCAGGTCGCGGAGCACCACCTCGGACGGCAGGTCGGCGCTGCCGGCCCGTAGTTCGAGAAAGTCGGGGTCGGTGCGACGTCGCTCCCAGAGCCGACGCTGCGGCCCGACGGCGATCAGCCCGATCGCCGCCGGGTCCGGAAAGTTGTCCCGGCGGGCCAACCGTTCGGTGGTCAACGCCTTCTGCGCCTCGGAGCTGATGCCATCCTTCTTCTTCTCGTACTCGGCGAGTCGGGAGCGGTACGTGGCCCGGCCCTGCCGACGGGCGCCGATCTGGCCGGCGATCAGCACCAGGGGTGACAGGATCGCGAAGAGCAACGTGAGCGGGTTGCGGGTGATGAGGAACGCGGCACCGGAGAGCACGACCGGCGCGAGCACGGTGATCAGCGTGAGGGGCCGTCGCTCGGGCGGCGTGGGCGGCCCGGGCAGGGTGAACTGGGTGGTCCGCGCCGGGGGCAGCAGCCGCGGCGGACGGTTGTAGTCCAGGCCGGTGCGATCCTCCGAGATCTGGAGCGCGGCTTCGTCCCGAACGGGGCGGCGCAGCTCCAGCAGGGACGCACCGGCGGCGAGTTGCGCGCCGGGAGCCCAGACCTGCTCGTCCTCGATCTCCACCCGATCGAGGAGCAACCCGGGCTCGGTCGGGTGCAGCCAACACTCACCGTCCTCGGTCACCCGGACCCGCGCGATCACGGGAGCGAGCGAGGCGTCGTTCAGGCGTACGTCGTTGTCGTCGGCGGTGCCGATGGTGTGCTCACCGATGTCGAGCTGGTGCAGGCCGCCGGCGCCCAGGCCACTGACCACCCGGATCTCCAGTGGGCCCGGCGGACGTGGGGGTGACTCGGGTGCGGGACGGTCCAGCTCGAGCACGCTGCCCTGCCACAGCGGCGCGTCGGCGAGGGTGAGCCCCGGGTCCAGCGGCGCACCGGCGACGAAGACCGTCGGCGCTCGGGTGCCGGAGTCCGGACGGCGCTCCGCAAGCGCCTCGGCGAGCTCCGCGACTGTGGAGTCGAGGGCGGCCTCGACCTGGTAGTCGGTGGCAGAGGTGGACTGGTCCGTGACGGTGAGCAACAGGCGCACGGGTATCTCCTGGTCGGATGATCCGTCGGGAATACGGCTGGGGCCGCGTGGTGAGTGCGCACCACGCGGCCCCGACCGGTCGTTCGTTCGTCAGCGGCTGAGGCTGGCAGCGGTCTGCGTGTCGGTCTCGGAGAAGGCGTCACTGACCTGCGTGAGGTACTGGCTGATGCCTTCCATGCCGTGCAGGGTCTGGTCGACGCTGCCCTTGTACTCCTCGAAGTACGGACCGAACTGCTGCTGGGCGCCCGGGGTGTTGTAGCCACCCTGGATCAGAGTGTCGATCTTGCTCTTCGCCTGGGTCATCCCGTCCAGCAGGGTCTGCATGTTCTGCTGGAGCCAGCTCGCGGACTCCTGGATGTCCTCGCTGACGATGTGGTACGTAGCCATGTCTCTCTCCTGTCCTGAGCTTTCGGGCCGGCGAGCCGATCCCCCTGTGGACCGTCATCCGCCGACGCCGCCACCCACACGGATGCCCGCGCCATCTGGTTCAGAGCGGCTCCGACTTGTTGGGCGGGCGCGGCGTGGGTGGTCCCGGTGAACCGTTTCGTGGGGTCACTCGTGTGGGTGCCGGACCGGTTGCACAGGCCCGGCCCACAGGGAGCACGAGGGGGAGCGAACATGGTGGGGCAAGCGCGGATCGCACGAGGCGCGATCGCACTGATCAGTCTGGCGGCGCTGGCCGCCTGCGGCGACGACGCGGGCGCGGGCGCCACCGCCTCGCCGTCTGAGGGCCCGGGGTCGGCACCATCGGCCGCCGCCAGCACGGACCCGACCCCGCAGGTGGTCGAGGTCACCCCCGTCCCGGCGCCGACGGTGGCGAAGACGCAACGCCGGGTCCAGATCTTCAGCGGGCCGTCCGACGTTCCGCTGCCGAGTGTCACGGACCGCGGTCGGGGCATCTCCGTGATCCAGTTGAAGGCCATGAACCAGGCCGACATCGGCACCTACGTCGCGGACGGCCGCGAGATGACCCTCTACCGGTTCGACAAGGACTCGGCGAAGCCGTCGAAGGCGACCTGCGTTGGTGACTGCGCCAAGACCTGGCCCCCGCTGCTCGTCTCGTCACCCGGCCGGATCTACCCGGACGGCGTCGACCCGCAGTTCGTCGGGTACGTCGAGCGTCCCGACGGAACCTGCCAGGTGACCATCGCAGGCTGGCCCGTCTACCGGTTCGCCAAGGACGCCGCACCCGGCGACATCAAGGGCCAGGGGGTCGGCGGCACCTGGTTCGCGGTCAGCCCGACCGGAGACCGCACGAAACCGCTACCGGAGGTCGTCACCGTGCCGACGACCCCCGCCGCCCGCTGAGCCCAAGGAGCCGAGCATGAGCAGCCCACCCGGGAGTTTCGACAGCTCCGACGCTGCCGGCGCGAGCGGGGCGACCCTGTTGGCGCCCCGCTGGAAGCCGGCGCCCCCGCCGCAGTGGGGGCCGGCCAGGGCCGCATCGGGCGCGAGCAGGCGCCGGGTCGCTCCGAGACTCGTGTGGACCGTCGCCGTGCCGGTGGCCCTCCTGGTCGTGCTGGGGACGGTCCTGGCCGTGATCCGGCCCGGGTCGTCGGACCGGAAGGTCCTCGACACCGCGGCATTGCAACGAGACGTGCTGACGGTGCTTCGCGAGGACTACCGGCTCGACGCGGACACCGTCGCCTGTCCGGTGGACCAGCCGGTCCTCGAAGGACACCGGTTCACCTGCACCGCGGAGGTCGCCGGAGCAACTGTCACGACCTGGGTGACCGTCAGGTCGACGGGGCAGATCGACGTCGCGCGCCCGAAGTGACCAGACCGTGGCGCGGTGGTGGGCGCCCCGACCCGGACGGGGCGCTGCCGGTCAAGAGTTCGTCAAGAGGCTGGATGGTGGCCGCACGTAGCGTCTGAGCTGGGACCGGTCGCCGGTACCGCATTGCGTTCGCGGCAGAGCGGTGTCGCTGGCGGGGCTGGTCCCACCCCTGCACCCGGGAGGCCAGACGCCAGATGACAGCCGCAGACCCCACCTGCCCGGCCACCGGCCAGACTCTCTCGCTGGACGAGCTGATGATCGACCACACGGCACCGTTGTTCACGTTCGTCCGGACTCTCGTGACGGATCACCACCTCGCGGAGGACATCGTCCAGGAGACCTTCATCAGCGCCTGGCGGCACGCCAACCGCCACCGCCTCGGGGAGGGCTCGGTCCGGGACTGGTTGATGACGACGGCGCGCGACCTGGCGGTCACATCACTGCGGGAGGTCGCCGTCCAGCGCGAGACGATCGATGCGGAGGTCGACGTCCCCGAACCGGATCACGCGGACGCCGCCGTCGCCACGGCCGAGACGGTCACGCTGCTGCGTCGACTGCCCGAGGAACATCGCGCCGTGCTGCTGCACACCTATGTGGCCGGACGGACCGCGCACCAGACAGCCCGTGTGCTCGGAGTCCCGGTCCGCACGGTCCGGTCCCGGCACCACCACGCGCTGTCCGCCCTGCGTGCGAGCCGCACCACCCGATGACTCGGAGTGCGCCTCAGGTGGACGATCATAGGCGCGAGCCGGACGCCTCGATGGTTTCTCGCGCGCCGTGCACGGTGACACCGGTCAGCCGAATGGTGCCCAGGGCATCGGGGACGTGCGGATCGGTGGCCACGGTCCCGTTGTCGACGTCCAGCCCGAGCATCGTGCGCAGGAACAGCAGGGGCGCTCCGCTGGCCCAGGCCTGGGGGTTGCAGGCGGTGGGGTAGGGGACCGGCCGTCGGCCGAGCGAGCGGTCGTACCCGGAAATGGCCTCCGGGAGGCGGTATTCGAAGTGGGCGGCCGCTTCCAGCATCGCCATGGCGATGCGGTTCGCCGCGTCGCGGTGACCGTACCGGGCGAGCCCGGCGGCGATGATCGAGTTGTCGTGTGGCCAGACGGTCCCGAGGTGGTAGCCGATGGGGTTGTATCCCACGTCCTCGGTGGAGAGGGTGCGGACACCCCAGCCGGAGAACATCTGGTCGGACATCAACTGCCGGGCCACCGAGGCGGCCCGGTCGGGTGGGACGATGCCGCTCCACAGCAGGTGGCCCATGTTCGAGGTCATCGAGTCGATGGGGCGCTTGTCGGCGTCGAGGCCGATCGCGTAGTAGCCGCCGCGCGCGGGCAGCCAGTAGTCGCGGTTGAAGCGCTCGCGCAGATCGGCGGCTTCGGCCCGCAGACGTCGCGCCAACGCGCTGTCGGCCCAGGGCCCGTCGGCGAGTTGTGCGGCGCGGAGCTTCGCGTCGTAGGTGTAACCCTGGATCTCACAGGTGGCGATCGGCAGGGACGGAAGCCTGCTGTCGGCGAACTGGACGCCGTCGGGTGAGTCGCGCCAGCAGTGGTTGCGCATACCTTCGGGGGAGCGCGTGGCGTACTCGACGTAACCGTCGCCGTCACGGTCGCCGAAGTGGTCGATCCACCGAAGTGCCGCGTCGGCGTTGGGACGCAACCGTTGGACCAACGCGTCGTCGCCAGTCCATCGCCAGTACTCGGAGAGCAGGATGAGCCACAGCTGGGTGGTGTCGGCCGCGCCGAAGCACGGGCCGTACGGCATGATGCCCAGCTGCGTCAGCTCGCCGGACCGGTACTCGTGCAGGATCTTTCCCGGTTCCTCGTCGCTGAAGTCGTCAACGGTGTTGCCCTGGTGTGCGGCAAGGGTGACGAGTGCCCCCCGGGCCACGTCCGGTCCGCAACTGATGCTCTGGTAGGCGGTGATCAGGGTGTCCCGCCCGAACACCGCCAGGAACCAGGGCATGCCGGCGGCCAGCAGAACGACCTGCTCGCCGTTGATCTCCTTGACGATCCGCATCGACACCAGGTCGCCGGCCGACTTGTGGTAGACGTCGCGCAACAGGCCCGAATCCGTACTGAGGTCCGGCTTGTTCGCCCTCCACCGCCACGCCGCGTCGTCGGCGCCCGGGTCGTGCTCCTCGCCGAAGGTTCTGCTGACCGGCAGGTAGTCCCTGCCTTGGCAGTTCAGCAGCACCCGCAGCTCGCAACCCCAGCTGTCACCCCGTCCCAGGCGCACGTCCCAGACCAGTGCGTCGCCCTCGACCCGGTCGGCGTGCGGCTCGGCCTCGACGGTCGTGACGGCCGACCAGTGCGAGTTCTGGTACGAGAATCGCAGGGCCGAACCGTCCGACCGGTGGTCACGCTGGATGTCGGGCAGCCTGTTCCGTCCCGCCTTCTTGATCTCGAAGAGGTCGGCGAAGTCCGCGCCGACAGCCAACCGCAGACGTACGGAGACCGGCTCGGCGCCGAAGTACTGCACCGTGATCCGCTCACACATGCCGTCTCCGACGAACCGCTCCCGCCGCACGCCGACCCGGTTCGCCTCCAGGCCCTCGATCTCGGGATTCGCGAGGAAGAAGGCCGCCGAGTACGCGTCGACGGGGTTCGCACTGAGAACGAGCGGGGCCTTCCCGTCGAAGGTCAGTTCCCAACGGCTGATATAGCGGGTGTCGTCGTGGACCAGACCAGCGATGGAGTCCGTCGGCACGTCACCTGTCGAATTGGACAACATGAAGGTCCGGCCTTCGAATACGCCGACCGAGTCCGGGCCCAGTTCCGGTGGCATATCCCGGGTGACGCCGCCGTTCGCCGCGTCGGAGCGTTCTGACGACTGCGGGCTGGAAGGCGTCGACCGAGATTGCATGGCACTCAATTCCCCCCGCCGACAGTGGGACGGCCCTGCCGTACACGCTCGTAGTCTAGGGCGCGAAAAGTCGACCGCGCGGCGATATCGAAGGGCTGCGCGAGAGCGGGTGTGGCCGCCCACCGGCACGGCGTGCGGCGTTACGCGGGCCTGACGGGTGCCCTGGTCCGGCCCAGGGTGGCGAGGAAGAGGATCAGGCCCGCGGTGGTGAGGACGAATCCCGCCCACACCGTGGAGAGGGTTCCCCACCCGGCGCCGATGGTGACGGCACCACCCATCGCGCCGAGCGAGTTGGCGAGATTGAGGGCGGCCAGGTTGAGGGCGCCCATGAGGGTGGGCGCGTCCGGTGCGAATTCGGTAAGCCGTACCTGGATGGTGGGAATGGCGAACATCATCGTCGCTCCGACGCCGAACAGTGTCGGCAGGAGGATCAGAATCTCACTGCCGAGGAAACCGATGGCCGCGAGCAGCACCAGGACATAGCCGAAGCCGTAGATGAGCGGTCGGCTGCCGTACCTGTCGGCGGCCCGGCCGCCGAAATAGTTCCCGAATGCCATGCCGAGACCGAAGACGGCGAGGGCGACGGGGATGAGTGACGGGCTCTCGCCCGCCGCGGCGGTGACGAACGGCCCGATGAACGTGTAGACGGCGAAGATGCTGGAGATGCCGAGCGCCGCGACCGTGACCATGAGCCAGACCTTGGGTCGCCGAAGGGCGCCGAGTTCGCGTGCCACGGAGCTGCCGTGCAGGTCGTCGGTGCGTGGCAGCCATGCCAGCAGCGCCGCGCCGGCCAGGAGACCCACGCCGATGACGGTCCAGTAGGTGGCGCGCCACCCGGCGTGCTGGCCGACGAGGGTGCCGAGCGGTGACCCGAGGACGGTGGCCACGGTCAGGCCGCCCATCACCGTCGCGAAGGCCCGTCCGCCCTTGCCCGGCCCGTAGACGTACGCGGCGACGACCGCGCCGGCGCCGAAGTAGGCGCCCTGCACGCTGCCGGTGACGAAGCGGAAGACGACGAGGGCCGCGATGTTCGGGGCCAGGGCCGAGAGGACGTTGCCGACGAGAAAGAGCGCGAGCAGGCCCAGCAGCAGGGTACGGCGGTTGGCCCGGGCCGCGAGCAGTGTGATCGCCGGCGAACCGATCATGACACCGAACGCGTAGGCGCTGATCGCGTACGTCGCGACCGGGATGGACGCGTCCAGGTCGGAGGCGAAAAGTTGGATGATCCCGTTGCTGCCGAACTCGCCGGTGCCGATGGCGAAGGCGCCCAGGGCCAACGCGAACAGCGTCAGCCCCTTCCGGCGACCCGGTTGCGCGGCGGTACTCCGCTTCGCCTGCGGGGCGCGCCGGGATTCGTACGGCTTGTTGAACACACCGGGTCGGTCCGAGTCGGTCCGAGTGTTGCTTGCTGACGCGGTCATGGAGCCCTGTCCTTGCCGAGGAATACCTTCCGGCAGATGATGACGACAGGTAGTTGACAATTTCTGAGTGAGCTTTCGGAGCAGTGCTGTCCACAGGCGAGCCCAGGTGACTGCCGAACCGGACAGATCCGCACGGCCACGCCCGAGCGCGACGCCGCCCGCCGAACCACTCAGCCCAGCCGGCAACCTCAGCGCGCGGGGCACAGATCCCCATCCGTGCCGAAACAGATGGCCGGCGCTCGTACCGACAGACGTGGTGTTCTCGACGGCTCGCCGCCGGGGTATTTCCACCCTTCCATGCCGGCGGCTGCGCGGACGTCCGTTTCGCCCTGAGTGACGAGTCCGTTCGGCGTGGCCGGACGTAGACTTGGCGGTACCGCGAGCAGCGGGATGTTCACGATCCGTCAAGTGAAACAGGAGCTCGAATTGTCGAAATCGGCCGCTGCCCGTCACGCCGACGACGGAGCACGGCCGGTCAGCGGCAGCCTGCGGTTCCAGATCCTGGGCCCCCTGCGAATCTGGCGCGACGACGTCGAGTTGAGCGCCGGGCCCCGACAGCAGGGCAATCTGCTGGCCCTGCTGCTGGCCCGAGCAGGGCGCCCGATCAGCGTGAGCAACCTGATCGAGCTGCTCTGGGGCGAGGACGCGCCAACCAGCGCCACAAACGTCATCCACAAGTACGTCGGCACCCTGCGACGGCTGATGGAACCCTCGCTGCCCCCGCGCGCAACCGGCTCGTACCTGCGCCGGCACGGTGGCGGTTACCTGTTCGCGCCAGGTGCTGGCACCCTCGACCTGGTCAGCTTCCGCGAGTTCACCAGCGCCGCCCGGGCGAGTCTCGCGCTGGGGGACCGCGACAGGGCGCTCGACAGTTACGTCGAGGCACTCCAGCTGTGGCGCGGGCCGGCGGGCGACACGTACGCCGCCGGGTCGGCCGCGACGTCGATCTTCGCCGCGCTCGACCGCGAGTTCCTCGACGTGTGCGTGTCCGCAGCCGAACTCGCGGTGTCGCTGAACTGTTCGGGGCGTGTGTTGCAACCCCTGCGCCTGGCCGCCTCGATGGCGCCGTTGAACGAACCGGTGCAGGCGAGTCTCATCTCCGCGCTGGGCACGGCCGGTCACCAGGCCGACGCGCTCAAGGTGTTCCGGACGGTGCGCTCCCGCCTCCTGGAAGACCTGGGCATCGATCCAGGGACGGCGCTTGAGGCCGCGCACCGGCACGTGCTCACCCAGGCGACGACGGCCCAGGACGCCGCGGGCGCCGGTCGGGGGCAGACAGTCGACCGCCTCCCGCCGGAGCCGCTGGTGCGACCGGCGCAGCTGCCACCCGACCTGCCCACCTTTGTCGGGCGTACCGAAGAACTCGCGACGCTCGGCGCTCTGCGCAGCGGATCGGATGGCGCCGGTCGGACCGGCCCCCTGATCGTCGCTCTGGACGGGATGGGCGGGGTCGGCAAGTCCACGCTTGCCGCGCACTTCGCACACCTGGTTTCCGGCGACTTCACCGACGGGCAGCTGTACCTGGACCTGCGCGGCGACCAGACCACGGACGAGAGCGTGTCCGCCGGGGACGCGGTCGGGTCACTGCTGTCGTCGCAGGGTGTCCACGTGTCCAGCATCCCGGAGACGCTCGCCGCGCGGGTCGGCACGTTCCGGAGCCTCACCGCCGGCAAGAGCATCCTCGTGTTCCTCGACAACGCCAGCGACTGTGCGCAGGTGCGCTCGCTGCTGCCCAACTCGCCGGAGAGCCTGGTCCTCGTGACGAGCCGCAAGCCGCTCGTCGAGCTTGCCGCCATCGACGGAGCCCACCTGCTGCACCTTGACCCTCCGGACATGCTGACCGCCCGTGAGCTGGTTCGGCGTCGGCTCGTGAGCGCACCGAACCGCGCCGTGGCGGGCCTCGCCTCGCCGGCCGGCATCCTGGACGAGATCATCGAGCTGTGCGGTCGCCTACCGCTGGCGCTGGCAATCCTGGCCGGGCGACTGAGTGCCCGTCCGCGCCTCGCCCTCGCCGACGTGGCTGCGGAGTTGCGTGACGGCACGCAGCGGCTCGCCGCCTTCTCCAGCAGCCACAGCGTTCGGGATCCGCGGGCCGCCTTCGCCTGGTCGTACCGCCAGCTCAGCCCGGACGCCGCCCGACTGTTCCGGCTGTCCTCCGCCGCCATGGCGCCCGGCCTGTCGGCCGCGGCCTCCGCCAGCCTGGCCGGGCACCCGGGGCCGGTCGCGCGCGCGACACTGCGGGAACTCGCCGACGCGGCGCTGCTGGACGAGGACGACAGGGGGCGCTTAACGTCGCATGTGCTGGTCAAGGCGTACGCGCAGGAGCTTTTTCTGACGCACGAGCCCGCCTCGGACAGGGCGGCGGCGACCACCCGGCTCCTACAGCACTATCTGCACAGTGGATACCGGGCGGCGATGGTGCTGGCACCGGAACGCCCAATTGTCGCGCCGTCTCCGGTGCCGGCCGGCGTCGCGCCGGAGCAGCCCACCACCTACGACGAGGCGATGCGATGGTTCGACGACCACCGCGAGGTGTTGCCGGAGGCGGTGCGGCGCGCCGCCGAGGGTGACTTCGGCATCGCCGGGTGGCAGTTGGCCCTCACCATGCAGCCGTGGTTGCGGCGCAGCGGGCGGTTCCACGACTGGCAGGACATCATGCGTGTCGCACTGGCTTCGGCCAGCGACAGGGGAGACCGGGTCGGCGCGGCGCACGTCATGTGTAGCCTGGCCGACTCCCGTTCCTACCTCGCCGCGCACGCGGAGGCCCTCGACCTGCTCTCGGGCGCGCGACAGATCTTCGCGGAGCACGGCCTGCTGGCGGAGCAGGGCGTCGTGCACTCCACCCTGCACCGGATCCACACCGAGCTCGGCCAGCACCAGCGTGCGCTGGAGGAGAACGAGAGAGCACTGGCCCGGTACCGTGCCGCCGGCATCGAGCAGGGTGAGATCTGGGCATCGGCGGCCCAGGGCCGCTCGCTCGTCCGGCTCGGTGCTCTCGACGAGGCCATGTCGTGCCTGGACGAGGCGCTCGCTCGCAGTGAGAAGAGCGAATGGACGACGGACGAGGCCGACATCCGCATCTCGATGGCCGAGTGTCTCGGTGCGATGGGCCAGCAGCACCGGGCCGTGGAGCACCTCGAACGGGCAGTCGACGCGGCCGCCGAGGCGCAGAACCGGATCAGCGTGTTCGAGGCCTCGATCCTGCTCTGTGAAGCACACCTGGGCCTCGACGAGGTGCCCGGCGCCTGCCGGGCGTGGCGGCAGGCGTGCGACGCGATGCACGCCATGCAGAACGGTGGGACCCGAAACATGCGGGACAAGGTCTGCGACATGGGCGACAAGCTGACCGAGGTCACCGAATTCTGCCCACGATCCCAGGACACGCAGAGGTGACCCAGGCGCCAGCGGGGCGGGTGACGCTGCTGGCCGGCGCGGCACACCCGCTGTTGCCGTCACTGACCGAGACCACGGCACGGATTCACGAACATGACATCCGTGCGACGATCGGAGCCGGCAGGTGGCGGGCCTACGTGGGTGAGATCGGGCTTTGAGCGCGATGAGCCACGATGCCTTCGCGGCGCACGCCACACCGCTTACCCGAAGGGGCTCCTCGATGACCGATCACCAGACGCTGGACATGTGGTTCGACCCGCTCTGCCCGTGGGCGTGGGTGACTTCGCGCTGGTTGCTCCAGGTGGAGCAGGTCCGGCCGGTACGCGTCAGGTTCAAGGTGATGAGCCTCGCCGTGCTGAACGCCGACAACGACAGCGTGCCGCAGGAGTACGCCGATCGCCCGGAGGTGTACTTCGCTCTGCGCCGAGAGGCGTGGGGGCCGGTGCGGATCTGTGTCGCAGCGGCCCGGACCGCCGGTCCCGAGGTGTTGCGCGACCTCTACACAGCACTGGGTACCCGGATCCATCCCGGTGGGCAGCAGCCCGGTGACGAGCTGTACCGGGCCGCCCTGGCCGATATCGACCTCGATCCGAACCTGGCCGCGGCGGCCGGCAGCGAAGAGTACGACGACGAGTTGTTGGCGAGCCACCACGCCGGGCTCAAGCCGGTCGGACTCGACGTCGGCACACCGATCATTCACGCACCCGGACCGGACGGTACGACAGTCGCCTTCTTCGGCCCGGTGGTGACACCCGCCCCGCAGGGCGAGGCCGCGGGCCGGTTGTGGGACGGCGTCCTGCTGGTCGCGGGCACGCCCGGGTTCTTCGAGCTGAAGCGGTCCCGCGACACTCCGCCGATCTTCGGGTGACACGCGATGGGAGCCACCGGCCGGTGGCTCCCATCGATCTTCCAGTCGGGTTCGAGCCGTTCATCGCACGCTGGGTTCACCGCCGCGGATCCCGCCGGGCGGTTGCCAAGATGAGCAGTGAGGACCCTGTCGATGCTCACCTCGAAGACTTGCGAACGTCCGGACGGTGCCCGGTGACGCGGCGTGTCGTCATCACCGGGCTCGGTGTCCGTGCCGCCGGTGGCAACGGTGCCAAGGAATTTTGGGATCTGCTCTGCTCGGGCCGTACGGCGACCCGGCGGATCTCGTTCTTCGATCCTTCGCCGTACCGGTCCCAGGTTGCCGCCGAGGTCGACTTCGACCCGGTGCTGGAGGGCTTGACCCCTCGGGAGACCCGCCGGATGGACCGGGCCACCCAGTTCGCCGTGGTTTGTGCGCGAGAAGCCGTCGCGGACAGCGGGCTGGACGTCGGAACTCTCGACCCGTACCGGGTCGGGGTCAGCCTGGGCAGCGCGGTCGCCGCGGCGACCAGCCTGGAACGCGAATACCTCGTGCTCTCGGACAGCGGCCGCAAGTGGGTCGTCGACCCCGAGCTGGTGTCGCCGCACATGTTCGACTACCTGGTGCCCAGCGTCATGCCGGCCGAGGTGGCCTGGACAGTGGCGGCCGAGGGCCCGGTCACGATGGTCTCCAACGGCTGCACCTCGGGCCTGGACTCGGTCGGACATGCCGGGCAGCTGATCCGGGAGGGCAGCGCCGACGTGATGCTGGCCGGCGCATCGGACACGCCGATCACCCCGATCGTCGTCGCCTGCTTCGACGCGATCAAGGCGACGACCACGCTCAACGATGACCCGGAGCACGCGTCCCGGCCGTTCGACGCGACCCGTAACGGGTTTGTGCTCGCCGAGGGCGCCGCCATGTTCGTTCTCGAGGAGTACGAGCACGCGCGCAACCGTGGCGCACACATCTACGCCGAGTTGGCCGGCTACGCCACACGCTGCAACGCCTACCACATGACCGGCCTGAAGACGGACGGCCGGGAGATGGCCGAGGCGATCCGGGTGGCGCTGGACGAGGCCCGGCTGGATCGCAGCGACGTCGGCTACGTCAATGCGCACGGGTCCGGCACGAAGCAGAACGACAGGCACGAGACAGCCGCGTTCAAACGCAGCCTGGGGCCGTACGCGTACGAGGTGCCGATCAGCTCGATCAAGTCGATGGTCGGGCACTCGCTCGGCGCGATCGGCTCGGTGGAGATCGCCGCCTCGCTGCTGGCCATCGAGCACGGCGTGGTCCCGCCGACGGCCAACCTGCACACCCGCGATCCCGAATGCGACCTGGACTACGTCCCTCTGACCGCCCGTGAGCAGGCAGTGCCGAGCGTGCTCACGGTGGGCAGCGGCTTCGGTGGCTTCCAGAGCGCGATGGTGCTGCGACGTCCGGAGGAGACCCGATGACCACCCCGGTGTACGTGACCGGCATGAGCGTAGCTGCGCCCAGCGGGCTGGGTCTCGAACGGTTCTGGGACGGCCTGCTGGCTGGGCGCAGCGGCATCGCGCCGCTGGCCCGCTTCGACGTCCAGCGCTTCCCGGCCACTCTGGCCGGCCAGATCACCGATTTCGAGGCGCGCGAGCACCTGCCCAGCCGACTGCTGCCGCAGACCGACGTGTCCACCCGGCTCGCTCTGGTGACCGCCGACTGGGCGCTCGCCGACGCCAAGGTCGACCCGTCCGAGTTGACCGATTACGACATGGGCGTGGTCACCTCGAACGCCGCCGGCGGTTTCGAGTTCACCCACCGGGAGTTCCAGAAGCTGTGGTCGATCGGTTCGCAGGCGGTCAGCGTCTACGAGTCGTTCGCCTGGTTCTACGCGGTGAACACCGGCCAGATCTCGATCCGCCACGGCATGCGTGGCCCGAGCAGTGCGCTCGTCGCCGAGCAGGCCGGTGGCCTGGACGCGGTCGGCCATGCTCGCCGAACCGTCCGGCGAGGCACCGCGCTGATGGTGACCGGCGGCGTGGACTCCGCTTTCGACCCGTGGGGCTGGGTTTCACAGATCGCCAGTGGGAGGGTTAGCCGGGCCGTCGACCCCACCCGGGCGTACCTCCCCTTTGACGCCTCGGCCTGCGGCTACGTGCCCGGCGAGGGCGGCGCCGTGCTGGTCCTGGAGGACGCCGCCGCGGCCCGTGCCCGGGGCGTGCAGCGCGTGCACGGTGAGATCGCCGGCTACGCGTCCACCTTCGATCCGCCGGCCGACTCGGGCCGCCCGCCCGGCCTGCGCCGCGCCGCCGAGATGGCCCTGGCTGACGCCGGGATCGAGGCCGGTGAGGTGGACGTGGTGTTCGCCGACGCGCTGGGTGTCGCCGCCTCCGACGCCGCCGAGGCCGAGGCGATCCGTGGATTGTTCGGCCCGAACGAGGTACCGGTCACCGCGCCGAAGTCGCTCTACGGCCGGCTGTACTCCGGCGGCGGTCCGACCGACCTGGTCACCGCCCTGCTGTCCATCCGCGACGGCGTCATCCCCGCCACTGCCGGGACCGCTGACGTACCCGCCGACTACGGCATCGATCTGGTGTGCGGCACCCCGCGCTCCGCTCCGGTCCGTACCGCTCTGGTGCTGGCTCGCGGTCTGTGGGGCTTCAACGCCGCCGTCGTCGTCCGTGGGGTCAACGATTCGCTCGAGAAGGAGACCTACCGATGAGCAACTTCGCCGTCGACGACCTGCGCCGCATCCTGATCGCGTGTGCCGGCGAGAGCGAGGCCGACCTGAACGGCGACATCGCCGACCGCCAGTTCGACGATCTCGGATACGACTCGCTCGCCCTGATGGAGACCGCCGCACGGATTGAACAGGACTACGGCGTCCGCATTCCCGATGAGCAGATCGTGGAGCTGGACACGCCGCGCGCGGTGGTCGACGTGGTGAACGCCGTCCTCGTCGAGGCGTCATGACGCACCGGCGGGTGCACTCGCGGGTGGTGGCGGTGCCCGCCGCCACCGTCTACGGCCTGGTGGCCGACGTGAGCCGCTGGCCGGTCATCTTCGAGCCCAGCATCCACGTCCACCACCTCGAACGCGGCGAGGGTCACGAGCGTTTCCAGTTGTGGGCGATGGTCAACGGCGCGGTGAAGAGCTGGACCTCGCGGCGCACCCTGGACCCGGAGGCCCTGCGGATCACGTTCCGCCAGGAGCACAGCCAGCCACCGGTCACCTTGATGAGCGGTGAATGGATCTTCCGTCCGCAGCCGGACGGCGGCACCGAGATCGTGCTCGTGCACGAGTTTTCGGTCGCTGGCGGCGAACGGCAGGTGGCGTTGCTCGAGCAGGCACTGGACGCCAACAGTGAGCGTGAGCTGGCTGCCCTCGGCCGCATCGGCGAGCTCGAACATCCCGTCGACGACCTGGTCTTCACCTTCTCCGACGAGGTGGAGCTGCCGGGCACCGCCGCCGACGTGTACGACTTCGTCTACCGCAGCGACCGCTGGCCGGACGCGCTGCCGCACGTGCGGCGGGTGGTGCTGCGCGAAGAGGAGCCCGGCATCCAGGACATGGAGATGGAGACCGTCACCAGCGACGGCAGCACGCACACGACACGTTCGGTGCGGGTCTGCCTGCCGGGGGAGCGGATCGTCTACAAGCAACTGATCCCGCCGGCGCTGCTGACCGGGCACAGCGGTTCATGGCTGTTCAGTGAGCGGCCGGGCGGGTCGCTCGTCGTTGCGGAACACACCGTCGCGATCAACCCGGCCGCGATCACCAGCGTGCTCGGCGCGGGAAAGACCGTGGCGGACGCGCGGAGCTTCCTGCGTGCGGCCCTCGGCCGCAACAGCCGGGCCACCCTGACGTACGCCGGCGCCCACGCGAGCGAACGGGCGGCGGTCTCGCCGGACGAGGGCGTTCCGCGATGAGCTTGATGGCCGGCGTGAGCCGTACCGACGGTCCGTCCGGCAGCCAGCGGTTGGTCGAGATCGCCGACGGCGTCTTCGCCTACCTGCAGCTGCCCGGCGGGTGGTGCGTCAGCAACGCCGGTGCGGTCTCCGGGCCCGAGACGCTGATGGTCGTCGACACACTCGCCACCGAGCAGCGGGCCCGCCGGCTGCACGCGGCCCTCAGCGGCCTCGGCGGGCCGCGCCGACTGGTCGTCAACACCCACCATCACGGCGACCACAACTTCGGCAACCACGTCTTCGACACGGCCACAGTGGTCGCGCACGAGCAGGCGCGGGTGGAGATGGCCGAGACCGGCCTGGCGCTCACCGGGCTCTGGCCGGACGTGTCGTGGGGTGACGTACGGGTCACTCTGCCGACTCTGACCTTCCGCGATCGGGCCACCGTGCACCTCGGTGACCGGGTCGCCGAGCTTGTCCACGTCGGCCCGGCGCACACCACCAACGACGTCCTGGTGTGGCTGCCTGACACCCGTGTGTTGTTCGCCGGGGACGTGCTGCTCAGCGGCGCGGCCCCGTTCAACCTGATGGGCTCGGTCAGCGGCGCGGTGACGGCGTTGCAGCGCATCCGGGAGCTCGACCCGCGCGTCATCGTGTGTGGGCACGGGCCCCTCGCCGGGCCCGAGGTGATCGACGAGAACCTCGCCTACCTGCGCTGGATCCAACAACTCGCCGAGGAGGGCGCGGCGCAGGGGATGAGCCCGCTGGAGACCGCGCTGTCGGCGGATCGTTCCGCCTTTGACCACCTGCTGGACCCGGAACGGATCGTCGGCAACCTGCACCGCGCGTACGCGGAACTCGCCGACGGACCGCTCGGGCGCCCGCTCGACGTGGTCAGCGTCTTCGGCGAGATGGTCGCCTTCAACGACGGACGCCTGCCTGCCTGTTTCGCCTGACCCGCTTACTCGAAGGACATTCGATGACTTCACCGCGTACCTGGCCGATGCGCCGGGTCCTCGCCGTAGCGGTCGCCGCCGCCGCGGTCCTCACTCTTTCCTATCAGCCGCTGCGCAGCGAGGGGAAGCCGGCGGCCTTAACGGCGGCCGGCCAGAGCGCCCACTCCCCGCACCTCGCCGCGGCCGGACACACCACCTCCTCCCAACACTCGGCTGCGTCGGACGAACCCGCGCCGCAGCGCGCCGACGCCACCGGCAAGGCCGTCGACGTCTGTCTGGTGCTGGGCAGGCCGGAGATCGAACAGGACCTGCGGTTGCCGGCGAGCGTGGCGGAACGCCTCTACCAGGGCACCCGCTCCTACCCGGGTCCGTGCGCCGACTACGGCCCGGCCCAGCGGGTCGGTACGGGTGGCAGCGTGCGGATCGCCACCCAGAGCGTCGGCAGGCGCCCGATCAGCATGTCGTTCGTCTTCGACAAGGGCATGCTCACCGGGCTGCCGGCCGAACTGTCCGACGGCAAGCACTGCTACGACGTCAACGGCGACGGCGCCATCACCCGCGACGCGGAGTGCGTTCACGAGCACGAGTACATGCTCCAGTTGCCGCAACGCTTCCGGCAGCGCGTCGGCGGCCCGTTCAAGTGGGCCATGCTCAACTGGGACCCGCGCGGCCACGCACCCGATCCGATCTACGGCGTGCCCCACTTCGACCTGCACTTCTATCTGCAGGAGGAAGCCGAGACGATGGCGATCGGCACCGGGCCGTGCGGCGGGATGAACCTGATCGACTGCGACGACTACGCGCGGGGCCGCAAGCCGGTGCCGCCGGCCTACCTGCCGGCCGGCTACGTGGACATCGACGCCGTGGTGCCCGGCATGGGCAACCACCTCGGCGATCCGGCCTCTCCCGAGTTCAACGGCGCACCGTTCACCCACACCTTCCTGTACGGCGCCTTCGACGGCGACATCACGTTCTACGAGCCGATGATCAACAAGGCCTGGTTCGACGACTTGGGCGCCGGGCGGGCCGCCAACTCCTGCACTCCCATCAAGCTGCCGGCCGCGTGGGAGGTCGCGGGTTGGTACCCGACGCAGTACTGCGTCGCCTACCGGCCGAACCGGCAGGACTTCACAGTCTCGGTGACCGGTTTCGTTCAGCGGTCCGCGTCCTGAGTGTGAGGGCGACCGCAACCGACAGGAGGAACTGATGCTTTCCACCGACTCCGCGGTCGACGGCGCCTCCACCTTCGACCTGGCCGACTATCGCGACGCGATGGCCCGGTTCCCGACCGGGGTCGCGATCGTGACCACCCACGACGAGAGTGGTACGCCCTACGGGTTCACCGCCAGCTCGCTCTGTTCCGTCTCGCTGCACCCGCCGATGCTGTTGGTCTGTCTGGCTCGCACGGCGAACTCCTACCCGGTGTTCGCCAGCAGCGGGACCTTCGCCGTCAGCATCCTCGGCGCACACCACACCCAGCTGGCCCGGCGCTTCGCCGGCAAAGGCGTCGACAAGTTCGCCGCCGGCGGATTCGAACGCACCGCCGGCGGCGCGACGGTGCTGGGTGACGCGGCCTCGGTGCTGGAATGCGCGGTGCACAGCCGGCACACCGCCGGCGATCACATGATCCTCGTCGGCGCGGTCTGCGACGTGCGGGTTACCGGAGACACCGAGCCAGCGGTCTACTTCGACCGTGGCTTTCACCACCTGCGCGGTCCGGCTGACGGCGGACCGGCCGGCCCATGACGACGACACCGGGGGAAGCCATGCCGGCGATCAAGCCGATCACCGCCGACGACGACACGCTGCGGGCCCACCTGAGCGACGCGGAGGCACCGGCCCTACTGATGACCGTCGCCCACCTCACCGGCGACCTGTCGATCCTGCGTGACGATCTGCGACCCAACGGCTGGCTCTTCCTGCCACAGGGCGGCCTGACGGACGAACAGCAGGATCATGCCCGCGAACTCGCCCTCAACGCGCTGCGGCGGCTGCGCGAAGGAGCCGCGGTGCCCCGGCTCGACCGCGGCACGCTGCGGCGGGTCACCAGTTGGGCGATGGGCGGCGACACCGAGGACCTTGTGCCGTTGCTTGAGCAGGAGTTGATCCTGCCCGGCGAGGACCCGAAGGCGCCCGACTGGCGGCTCGACCAGGTGGCCCCGGACCGAGACGCCCGGGTGGTCGTCATCGGCGCCGGCCTCAGCGGACTGCTCGCAGCGCACCGGCTCACCCAGGCGGGCGTGCCGGTCGTGGTCTACGAGAAGAACCCCGACCTCGGCGGCACCTGGTTCGACAACCACTACCCGGGCTGCCGGGTCGACGTGCCCAGCCACCTGTACAGCTATTCGTTCGCCACTCGTACCGACTGGCCCGACCACTTCTGTAAACACGACGAGTTGCTGTCCTATCTGCGGGATTTCGCCAAACAGCACGGCCTGCTGGACCTGATCCGCTTCAACAGCGAGATCCGCGCGGCGCACTGGGACGAAGCGGCCGGTCAGTGGCGGCTGACCGCGGACACTCCCGACGGGCCACGCACCGAGCAGTGCACAGTCCTGGTCAGCGCCGTCGGTCAGCTCAATCGCCCGCACGTGCCGCAGTTCCCGGGCAGCGAGGAGTTCGCCGGTCCGGCGTTCCACTCGGCCCGGTGGGATCACCGCGTGGACCTCACGGGCAAGCGGGTCGCGGTGATCGGCACCGGTGCCAGCGCCTTCCAGTTCATTCCGGAGGTGGCCAAGCAGGCGAGCCGACTGACCGTCCTGCAACGCACCCCGCCTTGGCTGCGGCCCACCCCGCACTACCACGACGCGGTTCCGGCCGGCGTCCAGTGGCTCTACGAACACCTGCCGTACTACGCGGCGTGGCAGCGGTTCTGGTTGTTGGCGCCAGGCCTGCGCGGCGTACTGGAGGGCTGGGTCGTCGACCCGGACTATCCACCCAGCGAGCGTGCCGTGTCGGCGCTCAACGACCAGTTGCGCGCCACGCTGACGACATATCTGGAGAGCCAGCTGACCGACCGCCCCGACCTGCTGCCACTCCTCCTGCCGCGCTACCCGGTCGGAGCCAAGCGGGTGCTGCGCGACAACGGCAAGTGGCTGGCCACCTTGAAGAGCGACCACGTCCGCCTGGTTACCACGGCCGTCGACAGGCTCACCCCGGACGGCGTACGCGACGCGGACGGCGAGCTGCACCCGGCCGACGTGATCATCTATGGCACCGGATTCCAAGCCTCGCAGTTCCTTGCCCCGATGACCGTGACCGGGCGCGACGGCGTCGACCTGCACGACTACTGGAGCGGCGACGCACGCGCGTACCTGGGACTGACCGTGCCCGGCTTCCCCAACCTCTTCTGTCTGTACGGGCCGAACACCAACCTGTCCGGGCAGGGCGGCAGCATCATCTACTTCTCCGAGTGCGGGGTGACCTACCTCGTCGACGCGGTGCGCAGGTTGGTGCAGGGTGGGCACCGAGCCATGGAGGTCCGCCCGGAGGTGTTCCGCGAGTTCAACACCTGGGTGGACGAGGCGAACTCCCAGCGGGCCTGGGGCTTCTCCAACGTCAGCAGCTGGTTCGTCAACGCCGCCGGGCGGACCGCGCAGAACTGGCCGTTCCCGGCCCAGGACTACTGGCGGCGCACCCGGGCCGTCGATCCGGCCGACTACGAGTTGCGCTGACCACGAACGTCGGCCGGGTACGGGGGCAGCCCCCGTACCCGGCCGCGGGCCGGTGTGGGGGGGGGGGGGGCGCGCCGCGGGGGGGGCGGGGGGGGGGCGGCCGCCCCCCCGCGCG